>DATAAR010000267.1:0-18555 GCA_036259975.1 Solirubrobacteraceae bacterium
TGGAGGTGTGCTTGTCGAGCACGGTGAGCAGGCGGTTGTTGGGCACGACGATGAGCGTGTCGACCTCCTCGCTGAGCGCCCGGATGCCGGCCTCTGCCGCCTCCGCGCGGCGCGAGCCCTCGAAGCCGAACGGCTTCGTGACGATGCCGACCGTCAGCGCGCCGATCTCGCGGGCGATGCGCGCGACGATCGGCGCCGCGCCCGTGCCGGTCCCGCCGCCCGCGACGCCCGCCGCCCAGGAGCGCCGCCCGGCGCAGCCCCCGGCGGAGGAGCGCGCGCCCGAGCCGGAGCGCCCGGCCGCGGAGGCGCCGGTGGCGCGCCAGGAGCCGCAGCAGGGCGAGCTGCCGCCGCACCCGCGCGAGACCGGCTACCCGCATCCCTCGCTCGGCGCCGACCCTGACCCGGTCGAGTACGAGGAGCCCCGCGTGCCCACGCCGCAGGAGCGGCTGCGCCATGCGTTCAGCTCCGACATCCCGGACGACATGCTCGCGCGCGCAGCCGACGAGGCGCCGCTCGAGCCGGAGCCCGAGCCGTTCCGGCGCGCGGCCTCCGACGAGCCCACGCCGTGGGGCCAGGCGAAGCCCACCGGCCAGCCCGTGCTGCGGGTGGTGGGCGTCGGCGGCGCCGGCGTCAACGCGGTCAACCGGATGGTCGAGGCGCAGATCGAGGGCGTCGAGTTCGTCGCGATCAACACCGACCTGCAATCGCTGCAGCAGTCGACCGCCGACATCACGCTGCACATCGGCCCCGAGATCACGCGCGGGCTCGGCGCTGGCTCGAACCCCGACCTCGGCCGGGCCGCCGCGATGGACGAGCACGACCGGATCAAGTCCCTGCTCAAGGGCTCGGACATGATCTTCATCGCCGCCGGCGCGGGCGGGGGGACCGGCATGGGCGCGGCGCCGATCGTCGCGCGCATCGCCCGCGAGATCGGCGCGCTGACGGTCGGCATCGTCACGAAGCCGTTGGGCTTCGAGGGCTCGCGCCGCGCGGAGGCGGCAGAGGCCGGCATCCGGGCGCTCAGCGAGGAGGTCGACACGCTCATCGTCGTGCCCAACAACCGCCTGCTCACCGTGCTCGACAAGCACACCTCCATGGTCGACGCGTTCCGCGTGGCCGACGACGTGCTGCGCCAGGGCGTGCAGGGCATCTCCGACCTCGTCACGCTGCCGGGGCTGATCAACCTCGACTTCGCCGACGTGCGGACGATCATGTCCGACGCGGGCAACGCGCTGCTCGGCATCGGCATGGGCACCGGCGACGATCGCGCGGTCCACGCGGCGCAGGCGGCGGTGTCCTCGCCGCTGCTCGAGACGAGCATGGAGGGCGCGCGCTCGATCCTGCTGTCGATCACGGCCGGGCGCGACCTGTCGCTGTGGGAGGTCAACGAGGCGGCCAAGGCGGTCGCCGAGGCCGCCCACCCGGACGCGAACATCATCTTCGGCGCGATGGTCGACGAGAAGCTCGACGACCAGGTGTGGGTCACCGTGGTCGCGACCGGCTACGAGGAGAAGCGCAGCCGCCCGCCGCGCCGGACGATGGTCGAGGAGCCGGCCGGCGAGCCGCGCGTCGAGCGGCGCACGCGCCCGCCGGAGCGGCGCGCGCGCATGGGCTCCAACGAGCTCGACGTGCCGGAGTTCATGCCGCGGGGCTGACGCCCGCGGCGACGAGGACGGCGGCCTCGAGCTCGAGGCCGCCGCTCGCGCGGCGCTCTTCGAGCAGCTCCTCGAGGGCGGCCCGCACGCGGGCGCGCTGGCCATCGTCGAGCGCGCGCAGCTGCGCGGCGGTGCGCACGCTGCCGGTCTGCACGCCGTGCCACAGCTCGCCGGCGTCGGCGACGGCGTGGCGCAGCTCGTGCTCGCGGACGGCGACGCGCTCGAAGCCGGCCTGCGCGAGGAGCGCCCGCAGCGCGCCCGCGTCGGCGAAGCGGAACGCGGGCGGACCGGGCGGGAGCACGTCGCCGGCGCCCACGCCGGCGGCGCGCATCGCGGCGTCGAAGAGCCCGAGGAACGGCACGCGCTCGGGCGGTCCCCACATCGCGAGCGCGACCCGCCCGCTGGGCGCGAGCACGCGCCGCAGCTCGGCCGCCGCGCGCTCCGGGTGCGGGACGTGGTTGACCACGAACGCCCCGAGCGCGGCGTCGAAGCTCGCGTCGGCGCACGGCAGCGCTTCGGCGTCGCCGGCGACGAACTCCAGGCGGGGATGCGCGCGCCGCGCCGCGGCGAGCATCCCGTCGGCGAGGTCGACGCCCGTGGGCCGCGCGCCGCGGGCGGCGGCCGCCGCGCACATGGCGCCGGTGCCGCACCCGACGTCGAGCACGCGCACGCCCGCGCCCACCCCGGCCGCGTCGAGCAGCAGCTCCGCGACGCGCGCCGTGATCCGGCCGGTCAGCAGCTCGTAGCCGCCGGCGTTCGCGCTCCAGCCCGCGGCCTCGAAGTCCTTGAACGCCTGGCTGTGGTCGTCGCCGCCCACCGGTGCGCGCGGCAGTCTACGGCGGCGTTGGGAGATCATGCGCGCCGTGAGCGCCACCGCCACCGCCATGGTCGCCGCCGGCCACCCGGTCACCGCCGAGGCCGGCGCCCGGGTGCTGCGCGAGGGCGGCAACGCCGTCGACGCGGCGGTCGCGGCGGTGCTGACGTCGTGGGTGACCGAGCCGCTGCTGACCGGCCCGGGCGCCGGCGGCTACATGCTCGTCGCCGGGGCCGGGGAGGAGCCGACGTTGCTCGACTTCTTCGTCGAGGCGCCCGGGCGCGGCGCGGATCCGGCCCAGCGCGCCGATCTGGTGCCGGCCGAGGTGTCCTTCGGCGACGCCGTGCAGGTCTTCAACGTCGGGCCGGCCTCGTGCGGCACCTACGGCACGCCGGCCGGCCTCGCCGCGGCGCTCGAGCGCTGGGGCACCGTGCCGGCCGCCGACCTGGCCGCACCCGCCGCGGCGCTCGCCCGCGAGGGCGTGCACCTCAACCGCGAGCAGGCCTACATCTTCGAGATCCTCGAACCCATCCTGCTCACCACGCCGGAGGTGCGCGCGGCGTTCGCGCCGGTGGGGCGCGCGCTCAGGGCGGGCGAGCGCTTTCGTGAGCCGGAGCTCGCCGACACGATCGAGCGCTTCGGCGCCGAGGGCGCGGAGCCGTTCTACCGCGGCGACATCGCGGCCGCGGTGGTCGAGTGGCTGTCGGCGCGCGGCGGCCAGCTCACGCGCGAGGACCTCGCGGCCTACGAGGCGATCCCGCGCGTGCCCGTCCGCGCCCCGTACCGCGGCCGCGACGTGCTCACGAACCCGCCTCCGTCGGCCGGGGGCATCCTCATCGCGCTCGCGCTCGCGCGGCTGGACGCGCTCGGCGACGGGCCGCCCACGGTGACCGACATCGTCGGCGTCATGGAGGAGGTCCAGCGCCAGCGCACCCCGGAGTTCGTCGAGGGGCTCGCCGAGGTCGGCTTCGCCGACCGCTTCCTCGCCTCGCGCCTGGGCTCGACCACCCACATCTCCCTGATCGACGCCGAGGGCCGCGCGTGCAGCGTGACGTGCACGAACGGCGAGGGCTCCGGGGTCGTCGTCCCCGGCACCGGCGTGCACGTCAACAACATCATGGGCGAGCAGGACCTCAGCCCGCTGGGCTTCTTCCGCTACCCGCCCGGCCGGCGGATGCCGTCGATGATGGCCCCGACCGCGGTGCTCGATCGTGACGGCGCGGTCGAGCTGGTGCTCGGCAGCGCGGGCTCGAACCGCATCCGCTCGGCGATCCTGCAGGTCGTCGTCGGCGCGGTCGACCACGGCCTCGCCGCCGGCGACGCGGTGCTCGCGCCCCGGGTGCACTTCGAGGACGGCGTCGTGTACGCGGAGCCGGGTCCGGGGCGCGACGAGCTGCGCGCCGCGGGGCGCGACATCGTCGCGTTCCGCGACCTGAACCTGTTCTTCGGCGGCGTGCAGGCCGTCGAGCGCGATCCGCGGACGGGCGCGCTGTCGGGCGCGGGCGACCCGCGCCGCGGCGGCGTCGCGGTCGCCGCGTGAGGCGCGCCGTCCTTGCGGCTGTCGGGCTCGCGCTCGCCGCCCCGGCGCTCGCCGGCTGTGGCACCGAGGGCCACGACCTGTTCGTCGTGCAGCGCGCCGGCAGCATCCCGGGCGCCCGCCTGGCGCTGCGCGTCACCGACGACGGGCGCGCGTCGTGCAACCGCGGGGCGCTGGTCGACATCACGAGCGCCCAGCTCATCGACGCCCGCGAGCTCGCGCGCGAGCTCGCGCCGCTTGCCCGGCGGCGGCTCGCGCTGGCGCCCGGGCCGGGGAGCGTGCTGCGCTACCAGGTCGTGCTCGAGGACGGCAGCGTCCGCTTCGCCGACACCTCCCGCGGCCAGCCGGCGCCGCTGTTCCGCGTGGCGAAGCTCACGCGCGACATCGCGCGCGGGTCGTGCCGGCTCGCGCGGTAGCGACGGCGGCGTGCGGCACACTGTGCGCCCGTGACGCGCCCGGACGACCCGCTGATCGAGCTGCGCACACGGCTCACCGAGGTGAGCGACCTCGAGCGCCTCGGGCTCCTGCTCGCGTGGGACCAGGAGATCGTGATGCCGCCCGCCGGCGCCGAGTGGCGCGCGTCGCAGCGCGCGACCCTCGAGCGCCTCACCCACGAGCGCTTCACCGACGACCGCATCGGCGAGCTGCTCGAGGCGGCCACGCCGGCGACGCCGCTCGACGAGGATCTCATCCGGGTCACGCGCCGCGACTACGACAAGGCGCGCCGCGTGCCCGCCGAGCTCGTGGCCGACCTCGTCCACGCCGCCGCGACGGCGCGCGAGGCGTGGGCGCGCGCCCGCGAGGATTCGGACTTCGCGCTGCTCGAGCCGCACCTGCGCCGCAACGTCGAGCTGCGCCGCCGCTACGTCGCCTGCTTCCCCGAGGCCCGGCGCCCGTACGACGCCCTGCTCGACGACTACGAGCCGGGCATGCGCACGGGCGAGGTCGAGGATGTCCTCGGCCGGCTGCGCGACGGCCTGGTGCCGCTCGTCGCGGCCGCCGGCGACGGCGTGGGCGACGACGCCATCGTCCGCGGTGGGCCGTTCCCCGCGGACGCGCAGCGGCGACTCGTCGAGGCCGTGCTGCGCCAGGCCGGCGTCGACGACCAGCGCTGGCGCCTGGACGTCGCGCTGCACCCGTTCCAGGCCACGATCTCGCCGGGCGACCTGCGCCTGACCACGCGCTACGTCGAAGACGACCTGGACTCGCTGTTCGGGACGCTGCACGAGTTCGGCCACGGGCTGTACGAGGCGAACATCGATCCGGAGCTCGCCCGCAGCCCGCTCGCCGGCGGCGCGTCGAGCGCGGTGCACGAGTCCCAGAGCCGGCTGTGGGAGAACATGGTCGGTCGCAGCGCCGGCTTCTGGCGCTGGTGCTTCCCGCACCTGCAGGCTGCGTTCCCGGAGCGCTTCGCCGGGCGGAGCTGGCCGGAGGTGCACCGCGCGGTCAACGCGGTGAAGCCGACGCTCATCCGCGTGTCGGCCGACGAGGTCACCTACGGGCTGCACGTCGTGCTGCGCTTCGAGCTCGAGCTCGCGCTGTTCGAGGGCGACCTCGCCGTTGCGGACCTGCCGGCCGCCTGGCGCGAGCGCATGCGGGCGTACCTCGGGCTCGAGGTCCCGGACGACGCCCACGGCGTGCTGCAGGACATCCACTGGGCCGAGGGGCTGTTCGGCTACTTCCCGACCTACGCGCTGGGCAACGTCATCGCCGGCCAGCTGTGGGCCCGGATCACGGCCGACCTGCCCGACCTCGACGAGCGTCTGGCGCGCGGCGACTTCACGACCCTGACGGCGTGGCTCGCCGAGCACGTGCACCGCCACGGGCGCCGCCTGGAGCCCCAGGAGCTGGTCGCGCGCGCGGCGGGCGGGCCGCTCGACCCCCGGCCGTACCTCGAGTACGTGCGCGCAAAGGTCGCCGGCGCATCAGCCCGGCTGATCGCCTGACCCAGCAACTCTGCTGGCGGTGCGCGCGGGCCCCGCTAGCCTCGACGTGGCTCAATGACCCGTCGCTCGTGGCTCATCCTCGCCGCCACCGCCGCGCTGTGGGGCGCGTCGTACATGTTCATCAAGGTCGCCCTCGAGGACTTCTCCGAGGGCGCGATCGTCTGCATCCGCACGGCGCTCGGCGCCGCGCTGCTGCTCGCGATCGCCGCGCAGCGCGGCGTGCTCGGCGACCTTCGCGGTCGCACGCGGTGGGTCGCGATCATCGCGTTCGTGCAGGTGGTCGGGCCGTTCCTGCTGATCACCTACGGCGAGAACCACATCTCGAGCTCGCTCACCGCGATCCTGATCTCGAGCGTGCCGATCTTCACCGCGCTGCTGGCGCTGCGCTTCGACCACGCCGAGCGCGCGCGCGGGTGGGCGCTGGTCGGGATCGCCGTCGGCATCGTCGGCGTGGCGCTCCTGTTCGGGGTCGACCTGTCCGGCAGCTCGGACGAGCTGCTGGGCGGCGCCATGATGGTGCTCGCCGCGCTCGGCTACGCGATCTCGTGGCTACTGGTCAAGCACAAGCTCGCCGGCGCCGCGCCGGTGGCGGTCGCGGGCGGGACGATGCTCGTGGCCGCGGTCGCGACCCTGCCGCTGCTCGTCGCGGCGCCGCCCGCCGGCACGCCCGGCCTCGACGCGGTCGGATCGCTGCTGGCGCTCGGCGCGGGCGGCACCGGCGCCGCGTTCGTCCTGTACTACACGCTGATCGCGCGGATCGGCCCGGCGCGCGCGTCGATGGTCGGCTACGTCGCCCCGGCGTTCTCGATCTTCTACGGCGTCGTGCTGCTCGACGAGGCGCTGACCGCTGGCGCCGTGGGTGGCCTGCTGCTGATCCTGGCCGGCTCGTGGCTCGGCGCGGAGGGCCGGCTGCCGTGGCAGCCCCGGCGGGCGCCGGCGACGGCGGCGCCGCCGGTCAGCCGAAGCGAACCTTCCCGTTCGAGCGCGCGCGCTCCTGTGCGCGCTCGATGAAGTGCAGGCGCTTGGTCGCCGCGCGGAACAGGCGCGCCACCAGGCGCAGGCGGGCGTTCTCCGAGCGCAGGTCGAGCAGCCCCTGCTTGGCCTCGAGCCCGAAGTCGACCGTCGCGGCCATCTGGTAGGCGCTCATGCCGCCGAGCTCCTCGGCGTCGAGCGTGCGATCGGTCGCCTGCTCGACCAGCGCGTTGTAGGCCTCGTGCGCGGCGTCGGCCGTGCGCGGGTCCGCGGCCTCGTCCTTGTCGGTCAGGAACTCGACCGTCCCGGCGGGGTAGGGCAGGTCGTCCCGGCGCTCGACGATGCGAAACGGGCGCGTGCCGCGCGTGAGGATGTTCATCCGTCCGTCGTCCATGCGCTCGAGCACCTCGGCGATCTCGACCGCGCAGCCGACCGGTCGCAGGCCGTCGTCCTCGGCCCACACGATCCCGAACTCCGAGCCGCGCTCGAGGCACTCGCCGATCATCGTCTTGTAGCGCTCCTCGAAGATGTGCAGCGGCACGAGCTCGTGGGGCAGGGCGACGATCCCGAGGGGGAAGAGCGGAAAGTCGCGGACCGTGTCGGGCATCGTCGGTGAGTCTACGTCGCACCCGCTGGGCCGGATGACCGTCGCTACGCGACTCGTGCGCGGGCGCTGCGCCGCCTGAGGATTCCCGCACCTCCGGGCTGCTGCCTGCTCCCGGTGCGGGCGCGAGCCTGCCCCAGTGGCAGGCGCGGTGTCCGTGCGTAGCGTCGGATGCACACCCGGACCAAGGAATCCCAGGACATGAACAGGGCACTGCTGATCGTCGGCCTCGCGGTCCTCGCGCTCGCCGGGGTTGGCGCCATTACGTACACCGCCAATCGCGCGCTCGCGAGCACGGAGACCGAAACCGGCACGGTGACGGAGTCGGTGCGCCGCATCGTCGTCGACGCCGACGCGGGCGACGTCAAGCTCGTCGCCGGCGGCGATCGCGTGCGGATCCACCAGAGGCGCCGCTACGTCGTGCGCGCCCCGAAGGTCACCCAGCGCGTGCGCGACGGCGTGCTCACGCTGCGCGGCAGCTGCCCGCCGACCGGCGTGCTGCACTGCAGCACCGACTTCACCGTCGACCTGCCGCGCGGCGTCGCCGCCGAGGTGCACACCGACGTCGGCGACGTCGTGGCCGAGGCACTCGAGGCGCCCGAGATCCGCGTGACCGCGAACGTTGGGGACGTGCTCCTCGACCTGGGGCGGTCCGCCGCGCTCGTCGACGCCCGCAGCGACGTCGGCGACGTGGAGGTCGCGGTGCCGTCGGGCACCTACCGGATCGACGTCGGCACCGACGTGGGCGACCGCCAGATCGGCGGCCTGGTCGTGGACGCCCGGTCGCCGCGCACGATCCGGGCCGGCTCCGACGTCGGCGACGTGACCGTGCGCGGGCGGTAGGCCCCTTGGGGGCTAGTCCTTCTTGGCCGAGCCGGGCTCGGCCATCTTGCGGTGCATCGCCGACTTGGCCGCGTCGGGCAGGAAGCGGCTGCCGCGCCCCTGCAGCTTCGTCGCGAGCGAGGCCGAGACGACGCGCTCCTTGCCCTCCATCATCGCCTCGAACCCCTCGCGCGCCACGTCGGCGGGGTCGTCCTTGCTGTCGCTCGCGCCGACCCGCGTGTCCAGCATGTCCGCGCGCTCGAAGAACTCCGTGTCGGTCGGGCCCGGCATCAGCGAGGTGACCGTCACGCCCGTGTCCTTCAGCTCGTCGCGCAGCGCGAGCGCGAACGACTGCACGAAGGACTTCGACGCGTTGTAGACCGCCTGGAACGAGCCCGGCATCGTCGACGCGATCGACGACGTGAGCAGCATGCGGCCGGAGCCGGCCGCGACCATGTCGCGGACCACGAGCTTGGCGAGGTGCACGGTCGAGCGGCAGTTGAGGTCGACGATCTGCAGCTCCTGGTCGAGATCGGTCCCGGTGGCGAACTCGCCGCCCATCCCGATGCCGGCGTTCAGCGCGATCGCGTCGACGCTCGAGGCGCGCTCGCGGATGCGGCGGTGGAGCTCCTCGACGCCCTCGGGGCGAGCAAGGTCGACCTGCACGGCCTCGGCGCGGGCGCCGAGTCCCTCGAGCTCGCGCGCGGCGGCCTGGATCTCGGCGTCCTCGGCCGCGACGATGAGGTCGAAGCCGTTCTCGGCGAACTGCTTGGCGAGCTCGCGCCCGATGCCGCTCGAGGCACCGGTGACGACGGCGAGGGGGCGGGGATTCGAAGCGGCTTGCATGCCGGATCTCCTCCCCGCAGCCCGCGGTGGGCGAACCTCCGATTAGGCGGGCTTCCGCCCCGCAACCATGAGGTTGTAGAAGATCGCCGGCGGCAGGCGGGGCTCGAGCAGCCGGCGGTCGAGCTCCTGCAGCGCGAGATAGCCCCGGAACGCGTAGACCTTCCACGCCCACGGCACCTCGTCGGGGTCCGCGGTGGCCTCGAGCGCGCGATTGGCCCAGCCGAACCAGTTGGCCAGCAGCTCCTCGCCGCGCACGCGGACGTCCGCGAACCCCGCCGCGCGCGCGGCGGCCGAGAGCGTCTCGGGCCTGAACGCGTGCACGTCGACGAGCCCCTCGAGCTCGTTGGTCTCGGCGTCGCCGTCGCCGAAGCCGTTGTGCGCCGGGCCGGCGCGCAACGCGCGCCGCCACAGCGGCGCGACCGCCGCCGCGGCGCGCTTCGGGTAGGCCGCCAGGCGGTCGCCGTGGTGCGAGGGCTCGCCGGCGAACAGCACCACGCCGCCGGGGCGCAGCACCCGCAGGAACTCGCCGAACGCGCGGTCGAGGGAGGGCAGGTGGTGCAGCACCGCGTGGCCGAACACCACGTCGAACGACGCGTCGTCGAACGGGAGGTCCTCGGCGTCGCACGCGCGGGTCTCGACCTCGACGCCCAGGCGCGCCGCATTCTGCGACAGCGCTCGCAGCATCCCGGGCGAGATGTCGCTGCACACCGCGTCCCGGATCACGCCGGCCTGCAGCAGGTTCAGCGCGAAGTAGCCGGTCCCGGCGCCGATCTCGAGGCCGCGCCCGAATGTCTCGAGCCGCCCGCCGAGCGCCTTGCGCACCTTGCCGAGCACCTGTGCCCGGCCGACCTCGCCGTAGTCGATGCCCCACTTCGCGTCGTACCCGGCCGCGGCGCCGTCGTGGTACCGCGTGTTGACGTCGCGGATCTCGTCCGCGGTGGCCGAAGGAGGAGCCGGCATGCGGCGTGCAGTGTACGCTCGCGTTCATGGACGCGGCCCTGCCGCCCGGCCCCCGCGCGCCGCGTGCGGCGCAGGTGGCGGCGTGGCTCGCACGGCCGCTGTGGTTCGCGTCGCAGTGCCGCGCGCGCTACGGCGACGCGTTCACCGTGCGCATCGAGGAGCGTCCGTGGGTGATGCTCGCCGATCCGGCCGCGATCCGCGAGGTGTTCACGGCACCGGCCGACCTCGTCCACGCCGGCGACGCCAACGAGATCCTGCGCCCCGCCCTCGGGGCGAGCTCCGTGCTGCTCCTGGACGAGGCCCAGCACCTGCACCAGCGCAAGCTGATGCTGCCCGCCTTCCACGGCCGGCGCATCGAGGCGTACCGCCAGATCATGGTCGACGCGACAGAGCGCTCGTTGCGGGCGTGGGCCGCGGGCGAGCCCCTGTCGGTGCGGCCGCACGCGCAGGCCATCACGCTCGAGGTCATCGTCCGAGCCGTGTTCGGCGTGCAGGCCGGCCCGGCGCACGACCGCCTGCGGGTGCTGCTGTCCGAGGGCCTCGACCGGCTCGTCCGCGCCCGGACGCTGCTGCTCGTCGCGGCCTTCGGGCCGCGGCATCCGCGGATCGTGCGCCTGTTCCGGCGCGAGCTCGCGCCGGTCGACGCCGAGCTTCACCGCCTCATCGCCGAGCGCCGGGCGGCGCCCGACCTCGCCGACCGCGACGACGTCCTCTCGACGCTCCTGCTGGCGCGCGACGAGCACGGCCGCGGCCTGTCGGACGCCGAGCTGCGCGACGAGCTGATGACGCTGCTCGTCGCGGGCCACGAGACCACCGCGAATTCGCTCGCGTGGGCGTTTGAGCGGCTGTCGCGCCTGCCCGGCGCGCTCGAGCGCGTCGCCGCCGACGCCGCCTACGCCGAGGCCGCGGTGCGCGAGACGCTTCGGCTGCGGCCGGTGATCGCGCTCGTGGCGCGGCGCCTCACGCGCGAGGCCGAGATCGGCGGGCTGCAGTTGCCCGAGGGCGCCGTGGTGACGCCGTGCATCCTGCTGGTCCACCGGCGGCCCGACGTCTACCCCGACCCGGACGCGTTCCGGCCCGAGCGGTTCCTGGAGCGGGCGCCCGGCACCTACACCTGGATCCCGTTCGGCGGCGGGATCCGGCGTTGCCTGGGCGCGACGTTCGCGCAGATGGAGATGAACGTCGTCCTGCGCACGATCGCCTCCCGGCTGACGCTCGAGCCGGTCGGCGCGCCCGAGCCGGTGCGCCGGCGCGCGATCGCGCTGGTGCCCGCGCGCGGCGCGGAGGTGCGGGTCGTCGGCCCGCGTGCACCGGTCGGGTAGCCTGCCGCGGCCCCATGGCGCCGGAGCTGTACCGCCAGCGCGACCAGCCGCCGGGCGTGCCGCCGCTCGCGCTCGACGGCGAGCGCACGCTGCCCGACGTCCCGGAGGAGAACTACTGGTTCCGGCGCCACCTGGCCGTGTACGAGTGGGTGGCGCGGCGGGTCGCCGGCCGCCGGGTGATCGACATGGCCAGCGGCGAGGGCTACGGCGCCGACCTGCTCGCCACCAGCGCGGCGTCGGTCGTCGGCGTCGAGGCCAACCCGGACGCGTTCGAGCACGCGCGACTGCGCTACGTGCGCGCCAACCTGCGCTTCGAGCGAAGCATGGTCGAGGTCTACGCCGAGCCGTGCGACGCGGTCGTGTTCCTGCAGACGATCGAGCACGTCCCGGACCCGGACGCCGTGCTCGAGCACTTCGCCGCGATGCTCGCGCCGGGCGGCGCCGTGTTCGTGTCGACGCCGAACGTCCTCACGCTCGCGCCGCCCGGCGCCGAGCGCTCCGGCAACCCGTGGCACCTGCGCGAGTACCGCCCGGAGGAGTTCCGCGCGCTGTGCGCCGCGCACTTCGCGCACGTGGAGCTCCACGGCCTCTTCCACGCGGGCAAGCTCGCCGCGCACCAGGTGGCCATCGAGCGGCTGGGGTGGGACGCGATCCACGCGCGGCTGCGCCTGACCAAGCGCTTCTACGACCGTTTCGTGCCCGCGATCTCGGCGCGCGACTTCGCCCTGCGCGCCGACCGCGACCTCGATCGCGCGCTGGACCTCGTGGCCGTGTTGAGGCGATGAGCCGTCCCCGGGGCGGCTCGCGATCGTCCCGCACACGCACATGCCGTACGTCGAGGCGTTCCGACCGGCGCTCGGCTAGAGTGCCCGGCCCGATTCTGTGAAACCCAAGCCGAGTCCCCGCCGCACAGCCGGCGGGGAGCGGGGGACCCACTGGCCGCTGCGGCGGCCCGGGGCGAATCGCCGGCAGAGCCCGGCGTAGCGCACGTCCAGCGCGAGCCCGACAGCTAACCCCGTAGGCGACGAGACGACGGAGGCATCCCTCTGTGGGACACGACCGTGACCTTGACTCACCCATTCCGTGGCGCCGCTCGCTGCGCACGGCGCAGGAGCGCCGCGGCGCGCAGCTGCGCCGCCGCCGGCGCACGCTGCGCGCCCGCGCCGGCCTGACGCTCGCCGTGGCGGGCAGCGCGCTCGCGGCAGCCGGCGCGCTGGCGCAGGATCCGCCGCCGCCTTCCGGCGGAACCGCCCCGCAGAGCAGCGCGAAGGGCGGGACCGTCGCCGCGGTGCAGCGCGCGCTGGGCCTGCCCGCGGACGGCGTCTACGGCCCGCGCACGCGCGCCGCCGTGCGCCGCTTCCAGCGCCGCCACGGCCTGACCGTCGACGGCGTCGTCGGGCCGCAGACGCTCGCCGAGCTCGGCATCTCGACCGAGCCCGACGACGAGGCCGCGGCGGAGCCCGCGTCGACCACCGGCGCGGCCGCTCCGAGCGGCGCGGCGAGCGCCACGCTCGAGCGGATCGCGCGGTGCGAGTCGGGTGGCGACCCGCGCGCGGTGTCGGCCGACGGCCGGTACCGCGGCAAGTACCAGTTCGACCGCGCCACGTGGCAGCGGCTCGGGGGCACCGGCGACCCGGCCGCGGCCACCGAGGCCGAGCAGGACCGCCGCGCGGCGAAGCTCCTGGCCGAGCGCGGGACGTCGCCCTGGCCGAACTGCGGCTGAACGGGCGTCGGGCCGGCGAGGTGGCACGCTTGCGCGGCCACCTCGCCCCGCCCGGAACGTGCCCGACGTCGACCAGTACTCCATCCCGCCCGAGCGCCTGCAGCGCTGGATCGACCGGTGGGCCGCCCGCCACGGCGGCGTCCAGCGCACCGCCATCGAGCCCGCGGCGGTCGCACTCGCCGGCGCCGACGGCGCCACGCTCCGCGCCGAGCCGCCGTTCCCGCCGCTCGACGCCGCCAGCGGCACGCGCGAGGGCCTGCACCTCGACGAGCTGCTCGCCCACGTGGAGCGCCCGCGCACCGTCGGCGTCCTGCTCGTCCGCCTCGGCGGCCACGCCGCGGGCATCTTCGAGGGCCGCGAGCTGCGGGCGTCGAAGGTCTCGAGCAGGCTCGTCCACGGCCGCCACCGCGCCGGGGGGTCGAGCGCGAACCGCTTCCGGCGCCGGCGCGAGAACCAGGCGCGCGCCGCGCTCCAGGCCGCCGCCGCGACCGCCGAGCGCATCCTCGCCGAGCCGGCCCGCACCGGCCGGCTCGACGCGGTGGTGCTCGGCGGCGACCGTCGTGCGCTTGCCGAGGTGCTCGAGGACGCGCGCCTGCGCCCCGTCGCCGCCCTCGCCGTCGAGCGCATCATCGAGGTCCCGGAGCCGCGCCGCGCGGTCCTCGAGAGCACGCCGGACCTCTTCCTCGCCACGCACCTGCTAACCCACGAGCCATGACCGAACCCGCCCCGCGCGAGCCGCGCGTCGAGATCGAGTACTGCACGCAGTGCCGCTGGCTGATGCGCGCGGGCTGGACCGCGCAGGAGCTGCTGAGCACGTTCCCGGCCGAGCTCGGCGAGGTCGCGCTCGTCCCCGGCAGCGGCGGCGTGTTCGACGTGCGCGTGGACGGCGAGCTCGTGTGGTCGCGCGCCGAGCAGGGCGGCTTCCCGGAGCTCTCGGAGCTGAAGCGCCTCGTGCGCGACCGGGTGGCGCCGTCGCGGCAGCTCGGCCACACCGACCGCGCGGGCGGCACGGGGGCTTCCGCGCCGTGAGCCTGCTGCCCGGTGTCCGGTCCCGCACGCTCGACACGTCGCGCCTTCGCATGCACGTGCTCGAGTCCGGGCCCGCCGACGGCGCCCCGGTCGTCCTGCTGCACGGCAACCTGTCGACCGGGCGCTTCTACGAGCACCTGATGCCCGGGGCGCCGGGGCGCTACCGGCCGATCGTGCCCGACATGCGCGGCTTCGGGGACACCGAGTTCAAGCCGATCGACGCGTCGCGCGGCCTGGCCGACTGGGCGGACGACACGCGGGCGCTGCTCGACGCGCTCGGCGTCGACGCGCCGCCGCACCTCGCGGGCTGGTCGACCGGCGGCGCCGCGATCGCCGCGTACGCCGCGCGCTGGCCGGTCGCGTCGCTCACCCTCATCGATCCCGTGTCGCCGTTCGGCTACGGCGGCGTGCGCCGCGACGGAACGCCGTGCTTTCCGGACTACGCCGGCTCGGGCGGTGGCATCGCGAGTCCCGACTTCGTGCAGCGCCTCGAGGCCGGCGACCGCACGACGGAGTCGGCCGCGTCGCCGCGCAACGTCATGAACACGTCGTACTGGGCGCCGACCCACCGTGTGGCGCCCGACCGCGAGGAGGTCCTGCTCGACGAGCTGCTCAGGTCGCGCACCGGCGACGACGGCTACCCCGGGGACGCCGTGCCGTCGGAGAACTGGCCCGGCGTGGCGCCCGGCAGCCGCGGCATCCTCAACGCACTCTCGCCGAAGCACTGCAACTGGGCCGGTGTGGTGGACCTCGACCCCAAGCCGCCGATCCTGTGGACCCACGGGACGGCGGACATCGTCGTCGCGGATGGGGCCGCCTGGGAGCTCGGGACGCTCGGGCAGGCGGGGCACGTGCCGGGCTGGCCGGGCGAGGACGTGTTCCCGCCGCAGCCGATGATCAGCCAGATCCGCGACGTCCTCGATCGCTATCGCGCGGCCGGCGGGCGCGTCGAGATCGAGCTGTTCGAGGGCTCGGGCCACTTCCCGCCGATCGACGCGCAGGAGCGGTGGAGCGCGACGTTCTTCGCGTTCCTCGACTCGGTCGCGTAGCGCCTCAGAGCACCCCCAGGATCACGAGCAGGATGACGGTCGCGATCACCGACACGAGGAGCGAGCCCAGGCAGCCGAGCCGGTTGGAGAAGAAGACGAACATCCCGGCGCGGTACCCGGTCAGCGCTCGAGCCGCACCGTGCGTACGCCGCCGGCCACGGCCAGCCGCCACGGGCCGTCGGCCGCGGGCACGTCGCGGCGGTTCAGCAGGAACGCCGCCAGCGCCCGCGCGTCGGGCTCGGCCAGCGGCCCGAGCCGCAGCGCGCGCTCCTCGCCGTCGCGGCGCTCCACCACGGACAGCGTCACCGTCGGGTCGACCTCGAGCGTGAGCTGGTCGGTCATGCGCTCACGAGGTCACGACCACCGCAGGGTCCGGGGTGCGGCGCGCATGCGCAGCACGCGCGCGGGCACGCCCGCCACCACCGCGTTCGCCGGGACGTCGCGATTGACGACCGCGTACGTGCCCACGACGCTGTTGTCGCCGACGGTCACGCCGCGCAGGAAGCAGGCGCCGTACCCGATCCACACGTTGTGGCCGATGCGCACGTCGCGCTTGTAGATGCCCTGCTCGCGGATCGGGCGCTCGACCTCGACCACGCCGTGGTCGAAGTCGATGAGCATCACGCGGTCCGCGACGATGCACTCGCGGCCGATCGACACGTGCTGGTAGGCCGAGATCGTGCACTCCTGGCCGAGGACGCTCTTCGCCCCGATCCGAACGACGCCCTCGTGCGCGCGGATCTTGCAGCCGTGGCCGATCCACGACCAGCGGCCCAGCTCGACGACCGCGTCCCGGCCGATCTCGAGCTTCACGCCCGGCCCGACGAACGCGATCCCGTCGGTGCGCAGGCGCCCGCGGAAGCGCAGCTTCAGCCAGCCGAGCCGCAGCGCCAGGCGCGCGTAGCCCCACGTGAGCATCCGGTGCGCGCGCAGGAAGCGCAACAGCGTCAGCGGCCCCCCGTGGCGGGGCGGCGGCTCGCCGCGCACCGGGGCGGGCAGCGCCTCGCGCCGGGCCGGCGGGGTCAGGACGGAGTCCACGGGAGCAAATGTAGTGTGCGGCGCGATGGCGGACGGCACCCTCGCGGAGCGGCTCGTGGCGGGCGACAAGCGCGCCCTGGCCCGCGCGATCACGCTCGTCGAGTCCGACGACCCGGCCGGCTGGGAGCTCGTTCGCGCCGTCTATCCCCGCACCGGCAACGCGGCCATCGTCGGGCTCACCGGCGCGCCCGGATCGGGCAAGTCCACCCTGATCGCCGCGCTCACGAAGCTCCGCCGCGAGGCCGAGCGCCAGGTCGCCGTGCTGTCGATCGACCCCAGTTCGCCGTTCACGCAGGGCGCGCTGCTCGGCGACCGCATCCGCCTCTCCGAGCACTTCCTCGACCCCGGCGTGTTCATCCGCTCCATGGCCAACCGCGGCGCGCTCGGCGGGCTGTCGGAGGCCGCGCTCCAGGCCGCGCTGCTCATGGACGCCGCGGGCAAGGACGACGTGTTCCTCGAGACCGTGGGCGTCGGCCAGGCGGAGGTCGACATCATCGACCACGCCGACACGATCGTGCTCGTTCTCATGCCCGGCAGCGGCGACTCGATCCAGGCCCTCAAGGCCGGGGTGATGGAGATCCCCGACGTCATCGTGGTCAACAAGGCCGACCACCCGCTCACCGACACGATGGTCCGCGAGATCCGCGGCGTGCTGTCGCTGGCGCCGACGGTCGAGGGCGGCTGGCGCGTGCCCATCGTCAAGACCGAGGCGGTGCGCGGCACGGGCGTGCCGGAGCTCGTCGAGCAGCTCGACGCTCACCGCGCGCACATCGAGGCGGAGGGCACGCTGTCCGAGCGCCGCCGGCGCAACCTGCGCAGCGAGGTGCTCGGGCTCTGCACGTTCCGCCTGCGGGCCCGTCTGGAGGACGCGCTGCGCGAGGACGACCGGTTCGCCGCGCTGCTCGACGAGGTCGTCGCCCGGCGGCTCGACCCGGCCAGCGCCGCGTCGGAGATCCTCGATCGCTTCGACGCCGCCGACGGCGCGCGGCCGGCGTAGCGCCGGCACGCCCGCGCACGATTCGACACTCTCGCCGGTCGCGGCGTGGTTAGGCTCCCCGCCGTGGATACGGCCCGGGTGTTCTCCATCGTCCTGGCCGGAGGGGAGGGCAAGCGCCTGGCGCCGCTCACGGCGGACCGCGCCAAGCCCGCCGTCCCGTTCGGCGGCAACTACCGGCTCATCGACTTCGCGCTGTCGAACCTCGTCAACGCCGGGCTGCGGCGCATCGTCGTGCTCACGCAGTACAAGAGCCACAGCCTCGACCGCCACATTGCCAAGACGTGGGCGCTGTCGCCGCTCCTGGGCAACTACGTCACGCCGGTGCCCGCGCAGATGCGCCGCGGGCCGCGCTGGTTCGCGGGCTCGGCGGACGCGATCTACCAGAACCTCAACCTGATCTACGACGAGCGCCCCGAGCACATCATCGTGTTCGGCGCCGACCACATCTACCGGATGGACCCGGAGCAGATGGTCGACGAGCACATCGCGTCGGGCGCGGGCGTCACCGTCGCCGGGATCCGCACGCCGATCGAGCAGGCCGACCAGTTCGGGGTGATCGAGACCGCCCCCGACGGCAAGCGGATCGCCGCCTTCCGCGAGAAGCCCAAGGACCCGGTCGGCCTGCCCGACGCGCCGGACCAGGTCTTCGCCTCGATGGGCAACTACGTGTTCACGACCGAGGCGCTCATCGCCGCCGTCACCGCGGACGCGGCCGACGAGGCCTCCAACCACGACATCGGGGGCAACATCATCCCCAACCTCGTGGCCCGCGGCGACGCCGCGGTCTACGACTTCGCCGCCAACGAGGTCCCCGGGGCGACCGACCGCGACCGCGGCTACTGGCGCGACGTGGGGACGCTCGACGCGTACTTCGACGCCCACATGGACCTCATCTCGGTCCACCCGATCTTCAACCTCTACAACCTCGACTGGCCGATCCTGACGCTGCCCGAGCCGCTGCCGCCCGCGAAGTTCGTGTTCGACGAGGACGCCCGCCGCGGGCATGCCCTCGACTCGATGGTGTGCCCCGGCGTGGTCCTCTCCGGCGCGACCGCGCGGCGCTCCGTGCTGTCGCCCGGCGCGCACCTGCACTCGTACGCCCAGGTCGAGGACTCGATCCTCATGCACGGCGTCGAGGTCGGCGGTCGGGCGGTGGTGCGCCGCGCGATCGTCGACAAGAACGTGCGCATCGCCGAGTGGGCGCGCATCGGCGTCGACCCCGAGGCCGACCCCGCCCGCGT
>DATAAR010000268.1:0-19239 GCA_036259975.1 Solirubrobacteraceae bacterium
ATAACCGACCAGTCAGTCAGAAGGGCAAGAACGCCGGGCTTTGCAGGGAAGATGCGTGGCGTGAGTGCCCACACCCAGCGCAACGGACGCAACGGCAGCACCCGCAAGTGGAGAGAGACACGCCGGCGCATGCTCCGCTCACTGCCCACGCCGTGCGGGATCTGCGGCCAGCCGATCATCGACCCCGCCGAGTGCGACATCGACCACGTCGTGCCCGTCGCGCTCGGCGGCACCGACCACCCGAGCAACCTGCGCCTCACGCACTCCCGGTGCAACCGCGGCCGGCGCGTCAACGTCGCGCACAACGACCCCGCGCCCATGCCGGATCCGTTCGCCGCCCCCGAGCGAACCTGGTCCCGACACTGGGGCGGCCCGTACAACCCCCGCTGCGCCGCCTGCCGCGAGCTCGGCGGACCCTGCCCCGACGCCGACCCCGACCCCGACGTCGCCGCCTGACCCGGGGGGCCGCTCTTTAGACCGAGCGAACGGACACGAGCGCGCCACCGCGCCGGGCAAAACGCCGCGGACGGTGTTTGCTTAAGCGGAAAGCAGTCGAATGCCTAGCTGGGAGGCCGACAGTTATGCCGACTCGGATTACGTTCGTCACGGGACGAGGGTTCGACGTAGAGGAGGACATCGAGGACGTTGAACGCCGCCTGATCGCCTCGGACAGTCTCCTCGTTCGCTTCGAGGTCTCGCGGGGTGGCCGAATGGAGCCGGTGCGCGTCAACCCGTTCCAGATCGTGCACCTCGAGCAGACCTAGCGGCCAGTTCCGGGCGAGCGGGCACCAGCGGGGTCACGCCGGACAGGGCCGCGCCACCGCGCCGGGCAAATCCGCCGCGCGCGCAGTTGCTACGTGTCGCGTTCGAAACGCTCCTCCGTCGCGTCCATCTTGCGGGACGCGGCGCCACGGTCGAACGGAATCCGCTCGATCCTCAGCAACTCGAATACGGCTTTGAGCTCACGGACCGCGTTGTCGAGGTGCGGCATCGCACCTTCCCATTGCTCGCGCTCGATCGGCGGCAGGTCCTGTCCGATGCGCCGCATCACTTCTTGGTTGGCGAAAAGCGTCGATCGCAGGATGTACTCGGCTCGCTGGAGCTCGGCTGTCACCCGGTCGTCCGCTTCACGGGTCTCGTCCTCGGAGGGCATGTCGCTCATCTTTCCACCGCCGCGAGGAGCGGCACGACGTTGTCGGCGTCGGCGGCGGTGAAGAAGGCGCCGAGCCCGTCCGCGAGCGAGGACCAGGAAGCAGACACTCCCCGGACGGCTAGCTGGAGCCCTTCGCCAAGTTGCAAGCACCGCACAGCGCCTGCAAATTCGCCGGATCGTCGGTCCCGCCGAACAGAACCGGCGTGATGTGGTCGACATGATTGGCGCGCCGACCGCACTGCTGGCAGGTCCACCGGTCGCGGAACAGAACCTGCGCCCGGACGTTCCGCCACGCCCTGGTTGACCCGTTGCGGGGCTCGCAGCGCCGGCAGTAGGACCCGCGGTTTATCAGCGCGCCGCACCCGCCCAGGCAGCGCCTCACAGCCACCCGAGCAGCTCCACCCCGGGGGGCGGGCCAGTTCTTTGACAGCACGCACGGACACAGCCCGCCATGTCCGGGATTTCTCTCCCCGACGTCCAAAAACGTCGCGGAGAGTCGCCGGAATCCACTGGATCCCTCACCGATCACCAGTCGTCGTCGAAGATCGCGCACTGCGCGCCGCGTGGGCGCCTAGCATCCGCCGCATGACCACTTGCGCCGCCCGCGGATGCCGTGAACTCGCCCGGCATCGCTACTTCCCCGAGCTCTGCATCACCCACGGAGGGCTGGTCTGGCGGTTCTGGCTCGAGCTCACCGTCGGCCACGGCTTCGACCGTTGGCGCCTCGCCCTCGAGCGCCCGCGGTCCGAGCCCGTATAGCTTCGTGCCTCGCGGGTAGCCGCGCTGGGGCCCGGTCTCGCCGCGATCGGTGAGGAGTCCCAGCCGCACCAGCGTCCGCAGCGCCTTGCCGATGCTGGTGTGCGAGATCCCGAGCACATCGGCACGCCACCGCTGCGAGTACGGAACGCCCTCGCTCAGGGCGTCGTCGCCGTCGTGTACGACGCGGACGCCGGCGACCCGGGCGAAGTCCTCCATAACCGCCCTCGGGACAGGCGCCAGGTCGTCCGGGAGGCACACCGCGACCGGCGCCCACCCGAACTTCTCGGCGTCGGCCTCGAGCGCCGCGAAAATTTCCGAACCTGCCTTTTCTGAGGTACCGCCAACGTCTGCGTTCTCCGCCAACGCAGGCGTCTCTCCTTTCCTTACTGCAGGTCTCGAACTTGTGCTTGAACTTGAGCTTGTGCTTGTACTTGGAAACTTCCCTGCAACGGGCCGGTTTCCGACATGGCCGTTTTTGGCGTTCGCGCCGGTCGAATTCGCGGCGATTGAGTCGCCTCCGTGGCGGGCACAGACCCAGCCACCGTGAGCGACGCTTAGGACGTCGGCGTCCGCGTCGCACTTCCAGCACAGGTGTGTTGTCATCGTCCCTCCCGGGCGCGGATTGCCTGCCAATAGCAGCGGTCGCAGAAGCGGGCGTCGAGCTCGAGCGAGAACTCGGTCGCGGTGTGGTGTCCGCAGCCGTCGCAGTCCGCCTCGCGCCGCCCTGGTGGTGTGGGCGTCGGCAGCGGGGTCGAGGCGCACCGGTCGCAGAGCGTCTTGGCGTGGTGCTCGGGCCGTGATTCGAGCTCGCTACGCCGGCCGCAGCTCGTGCAGTAGCTCAGCCAGCGGAACGCGGTGTAGCCGGTCACGCTGACCGCCTGACTGTTTTTCCACAACGGCGTGAACACGCCCGGCTGCACCGCCCAGGCGTGCCGCATCCGCGACCACCGCCGCGACTACGAGGCCGCCGGAGTCACGGTGCTCGGCGTCTCGCCCGACGCCGTCTCGGACATCAAGCGCTTCCACGACCAGCAGAGCCTCAACTTCCGCCTGCTGGCCGACGAGGACCACGCCGTGGCGGAGCGCTACGGCGCCTGGGGCGAGAAATCGATGTACGGCAGGACGTACATGGGCGTGACGCGCTCGACGTTCCTCATCGACGAGGACGGCGTCGTGCGCCACGTGATCCCGAAGGCGTCGCCGAAGACGCACGACGACGTGGTGCTCAAGGCACTGCGTGAGACGTCCGCGGCCGCGTCGTCCTAGCCCCCGAACGCGGCTACGAGCACGTCCACCATGAACGCGCCGTCGTCGGGCGCGGCGATCCGCAGCACGTGAGCGCCGGGCTCGTCGGTGCGCTCGAACGTCAGGAACGCGCAGCACCGCGACTCGGCGGCCACGACGGCGTCGAGTCGGTCGGCGATGCCGTCGCGGCGCGCGAAGCGCAGCGTGGCGCTCGGGCCGTCGTGCTCGACGGCAGCGAGCGCCTCGCGGCCGAGGGCGGCGATCTCGCGCAGGCGGCCGGGCATGTCGGCCGGCGCCAGCGTGCAGGCGATGGGTGTGGTGCTCATGGTCGGTACGCTCCACCTTGAACCGCACTTCAAGTCAAGATGGACGAGCCCACCCTGACCATCGGCGAGGTTTCGCGGCGCGGCGGCGTCGCCACCTCCGCGATCCGCTATTACGAGCGCGCCGGTGTCCTGCCGCGGGCCGAGCGGGTGGGCGGCCAGCGCCGCTACGGCCTCGACGCCGTGCGCCGGCTCGGTGTCGTCGCGATCGCGCAGCAGGCCGGCTTCACGCTCGCCGAGATCCGCGAGCTGCTCGCCGGCACCGACGCCGGCGCGCCCGCGGGCGACGCGTTGCGCGCGCTCGCCGAGCGCAAGCTGCCCGAGGTCGAGGCGCTCATCGCGCGCGCCGAGGCCATGCGCGCGTGGCTCGAGCTCGCCCGCGAGTGCGGGTGCCCGAGCTTCGACGTCTGCGCGCTGTTCGACGCCGAGCGCGCGGCGTCGTGACCGCCCCGGACGCCGCGCGCGTCCACACCGCGCACGCCGACGCGTGGCAGGCCGAGGGCCGCCTGCGCGAGCCGCACGGCGGCGGCGCGCTCGAGGTGCGCGGGCTGCGGCTCATGGCCTCCGGGCTCCCGCACGCGCAGTGGAACAGCGCCGACGTCACGGCCGCCGACGCGGACCTCGACGCGGCGCGGGCGTTCTACGCGCAGCGCGGCGCGGGCTGGGGCGTGCGCGTCCCGCCGCACATCGCCTGGCGCCACGGGCGCAAGCTGCTCACGCTGCGGCTGATGGCGCTCGACGAGGGCGCCTTCACGCCCGCGCCGCGCCCGGTGGGCGGCGTCGCGATCGCGGCGGCCGCCCCCGAGGACCTCGACGCGCTCCTGCACGTCGACGTCACCGGGTTCGGCGAGGACCCCGAAGTCGAGCGCGCGTGGCTCGGGCCGCACCTGGACGCGCCGAACGTCGACGTCGCACTCGCCACGCTGGACGGCGAGCCGGTCGGCACCGGCTACGCGCTGCGCACCGACGACCGCGCAGGCCCATGCCTGTACCTCGCCGGCGTCGCCGTCCTGCCGCACGCGCGCCGGCGCGGCGTCGGCGCCGCGCTGTCGTCGTGGCTGCTCGAGCGCGGCCTGCGCGCCGGGGCGCGGCTCGCGCACCTGCACGCCGACACGGACGACGCCGCCCGAGTCTACGCCCGGCTCGGCTTCACCGACATCGACGGCCTCGATGTCTACGTCGAGCTCTGAGCCGCCGGCGGGCCGCGCACCGCGATCCGTCCGACCAGCACCGCCGCCGCCGTCTGCGCGCCGGCCACCGCCCCGAACACCGGCTCGGGGCCGATCCGGTCGAGCAGCGGCCCGGCGCGCCGAGGAGGGCCAGGAACCCGCTCGCGAGCACGACCGAGTAGGCGACGGTCATCGTGCCCGGCCGCAGCGGCGCCGGAATCCGCGCCGCGATCAGGCCGCTCATCGGCGGCACGCGGATCCCGTTGCCCAGCCCCGACAGCGCGAGCGCGCCGATGGCGACCGCCCGCGGTGGCGCCGCGACGAGCGCCCACAGCGGCGCCGCCTGCAGCGACCACGCCAGCGCCGCCAGCGCACCGGGTCGTGGCGGCCGACCAGCCGGAACGCGACCACCCCGCCGGCCATCGCGCCGCCGCCCCACACGCCGAGCATCGCGCCCGCGAGCGCGGGGTCGCGGTCGTACGCGGTGAAGGCGAGCACCGGCACCGCCGCGTTCATGGCCATGAACGCGGCCTGGCTGAGGAACTGGGCCGCGGTGATCGGTCGCAGGACCGCGTCGGTGCGCAGCAGGTGGAGCCCGCGCGCGAGCGACGCCGGCTCCGCTTCCTCGACCGCCGCGCGCGCGGGCGGCACGAACCCGACCACGAGCACGAACGACACGACGAACGTCGCCGCGTCGATCAGCAGCACCGCCGGCGCGCCCACCAGCGCGAGCAGCGCCAGCGGCGCGGCCTCGGCGGCCAGGACGGCGCTCATCCGGCCCGGCGAGCCGGTCGTCTCGAGCACGACCACGGCAGCGCCACGACCGACATCAGGCTGCCGAGCGACGAGATCACCTCCGCGGCGACCAGCGCGATGAGCGAACGCCGCAGCACTCACACAGTGTCGCGCCCGACAGCGCCCTGGGATGATTTCCGTGCGTGACCTCCGCCGCTCGCCTGAGAGTCCTCGATGCCGCGGCCCGCGCGGCGCTCGAGCCGCTCGGGCTCGTGCGGCTCGACGGCAGCAGCTGGCTCGACGACCACGACTGGTGGGTGGTCGTCGTCGACTTCGAGACGATCGGCGCCCGCGGCACGCGGCTCGTCCTGTACGCCGACTTCCTGTGGCACGTGCGCGACCGGCCCGAGCGCAGCGTGGCGGCCCGCGTCCGCGAGCGCGGGCGGCTCCTCGACCAGGACGGCCCCGAGCTCGCATGCGAGCCGCACGCCACCGACGCCGAGTTCCGCACGGCGGCCTCGAAGCTGGCCGAGCGCGCCAGCACCGAGGTGCACGCCTGGCGCGAGGCGTTCCCCACCCTGCGCAGCTGGTCGGCGTACCTCGACGGCGCCGCCGCCGACGGCGGCGGCCTGTGGCGCGAGTACGACGCCGCCGTGGCGGCCGCGCTCGCGGGCGAGGACGACCGCGCGCGCCACTGGTTCGGGCGCGTCTTCGACCACCCGGTGCGCCCCGAGATGTACCCCGACCCCGACGCCGACTACGTCGTCCAGGCGCAGCGGGTCGCGTCCGCGCTCACCTCGCGCCTCGACGATCCCGGCGCCTTCCGCGCGGCGGTCGCGCAGCACGTCGACGCCACGCGGCGGCGGCTCAACCTCGCGCCGCTCGCGCCGGCGTGAGCCCTCACCGCCGCCGGGCCGCGACCGCGTACCCGCCGGGTCCCAGCGCCGCCGCGCCCCACCCGTCGAGGCGCTCCACGTCGAAGCCCGCGGCCCGCACGGCGGCGAGCAGCTCGTCCGGCTCGCGCAGGTGCTGCGTGTGCAGCTCGTCGCTGCGGCGCCACGCCGCGCCGTCGCGGCGGAACACGACGATCCGGCGGGCGAGGAGGCGCGCGGCGGGGTCCTCGGTCGCCTCGGACAGGACGACCCAGTCGTCGCCGTCGCGCCAGACGCGGCGCGCGGCGGGACCGACGGCCCCGGGGCCCAGCACGTCGAACAGGAACAGGCCGCCGGGCCGGAGCGCCGCGTGGACGCGATCGCACAGCGCCGGCAAGCCGTCGCCCGCGCGCGGGTCGAACCCGTACGTCAGCACCTCGCCGATGGCGGTAACCGCTACGCACGGCGGCAGCTCGGCCTCCCACAGCGACGCGTGCACGAGCTGCGCCGCCGCTGCGCGCCGGCGCGCGATGGCGAGCAGCTCCGCAGACACGTCGATGCCCAGCACGTCGTAGCCCGCCGCGAGCAGGTCCGCCGCCCAGATCCCGCTGCCGCAGCCGAGGTCGACGACGGTGCCGCCCGCGAACCCGGCGGCACGCAGGCGGCGAAGCAGCTCCGGTGCCGCCGCTCGGGCGAAGTCGCCGTGGCCGACGTCGTGGACGTGGGCGAGGTCCTCGCCGTAGGCGTCCATCACCGCGGGTCCAGCGGCGCCACCAGCTCGACGAACAGCCGGTCGAGCATGGCCTGCGGGTCGTCGCACACGCCGGTGTGGACGGGCGAGGGCTGGATGATCGTGCTCGACGGCGCGACGAGCCAGCCGAAGCGCTCGGACGGCTCGAGCGCGGACACCGGCCCGCCCGCCGGATCCCCCGCCGCGATCCGCGCGAGCGCGTCGAGGTGCTCGCGCACGTCGGCCGGCTCGACGCCGGGGGCGAGCGCCTCCAGGCGCCGCTCGTCGACGTCGACCCGTGCCGCGAGGAACCCGCGCCGCCGGCAGAAGAGGACCACGCCCGCGTTGAACTGCTCGCCGCGCTCGACGCGCGGGACGACCCGCAGCACCGCGTAGGCGAACTGGTCAGGCTCCGCGGCCGGCATCGGCCTCCTCGACGAACCCGCGCGGCGCCTCCAGGCGCCGTAGGAGGTACTCGACGTACGCGCGCCGCGCCGCGTCTTCGTCGGCGCCCTGCTCGCGCAGCCATTCCGCGGGCACCGTGCCGAGCACCGCCTCGACGAGCGTCGCCGTGATCACGGGCGCCAGCCGGGCGTCGGCCTCGGCGATCGAGCCGGCGTAGGGCAGCAGGACGTGCTCGCGGATCAGCGGGAACGGCCGCTGCGCGAGCGTCGGCAGGTCGTCCGCGCCGTGCTGGAGGTACAGCGCCGCGCCGTGGTCGATCAGCCAGAGGCGACCGTGCCAGGAGAGCAGGTTCGGATTGCGCGGCGTGCGGTCGACGTTCGTCATCAGCGCGTCGAACCAGACGACCGCGGCCGCGAGGTCGGGCGCCGGCGGCGCGCCTGCGCCCGGCACGAACGGCAGCGCGCCCGGCAGGAAGTCGAGGCCCACGTTGCGCCCGCCGCTCGACGCGATGAGCTCCTGGATCTCGGGATCCGGCTCCGCCCGCCCCAGCTCGGGGTCGAGGTCGATCAGCACGATCTCGGGCACGTCGAGCCCGAGCGCGCGACCGAGCTCGCCGGCGACCAGCTCGGCCACCAGTGCCCGCGGTCCCTGGCCGGCGCCGCGGAACTTAAGCACGTAGAGGCCGTCGTCGTCGGCCTCGACCAGCCCCGGCATCGAGCCGCCCTCCCGCAGCGGCATCACGTAGCGGGTGGCGCTGACCGTCCGCGGCGCCAGAGCGGTGGGCAAGCCGTTGCTCACGCCGCCGGACCATACTCAGCGGCGTCCCGAAGCCGACCGCCGCCGGTATCGTCGCCTGCAGATGGAGCGACCGCGATGAGCGCACTGGGGATCGGGTTCGGCATGGGGCTCCTCGTGGCCGCCCAGATCGGGCCGATGTCGCTCTTCCTCATCCGGTCGGTGCTGCGCGGGTCCCTGCGGATCGGCCTGGCGGTCGGCGCCGGGATCGCGGTCGTCGACACGCTGTACGCCGCGGCCGGGGCGGCGGGCGCCGCCCCCGTGCTGAGCATCGAGAGCGTGCGGGTCGTGTTCGGGCTGATCGGCGCGGCGGTGCTCACGGTCCTCGGCGCGCGGACGCTGTACAGCGCGCTGCGGGTGCGGCTCGGCGGCGAGGCCGACGAAGAGGTCGCCACGCCGCGCCGGGCGTTCGTGACCGCGCTCGCGGCGACCGCGTCCAACCCGCTGACGATCGCTTCGTGGGCGGCGCTGTTCGCGGCCGCGTCCGTGGCGGGCGCGGCCGACACCGCGCCGTCGGCCATCGCGCTGCTCGTCGGCGTCGGGCTCGGAAGCCTCACCTCGGTCACCGCGCTCGCGGTCGGCGTGTCGCTCTCGCGCCGGTGGGTCGGCCCGCGGCTGCTGCGCGCGGTCGACGCCGCCGCCGGCACCGGACTGCTCGGCTTCGCCGGCGTGCTCGGGTTCCGCACGATCCGCGAGGGCTGACGCGTGCTGCACGTCACGAACGGCGACTGCGCGGTCAAGAACCTCCAGGACGCCGGGATGGAGGGGGACATCATCGCCTGGCGCGACGTGCTGCACGAGGGCCCGGTCCCGGCGGGGCTCGACGCGGCCGCGCTGCGCGCGGTGCGGGCGGAGTTCCTGGCCCGCAACGGCTGGGGCGATCCCGCCGCGGTCGCGGCCGAGCTGGCCGCGCGTGACGAGCGGCTCGCCACCGCGCTCGGCCACGAGCCCGTGATCCTGTGGTTCGAGCACGACCTCTACGACCAGCTGCAGCTCATCCAGGTGCTCGACGCCGTCGACGGGACCGCCGACGTCGCGACGGTCCTGCCGGACCGCTTCCTGGGCGAGATGCGCCCGGCCGAGCTCGCGGCGCTCTGGCCCGCCCGCACGCTCGTCCGGCGCGAGCAGGTCGCCCTTGCGCGCCTGGCGTGGGACGCGGTCCGCGCGCCCGAGCCGACCGCGATCCACGCGCTGCTCGACACGCACACCGCCGCGCTGCCCCACCTCGGCGCGGCGCTGCGCCGCCACCTCGAGGAGCTCCCCGCGGTCGGCGACGGGCTGGGCCGCATCGAGCGCGAGGCGCTCGAGGCGCTCGCCGCCGGAGCGCCGACGCCGGTCGACGTGTTCCTCGCCGTCCAGCGCGCCGAGGAGGCGCCGTTCCTCGGCGACACGTGGATGTGGACGCGGCTGCATGAGCTCGGCCGCGGCGACGCGCGGCTCGTGCAGACGGCGGCCGGCGAGCCCCTGGCCCCGCCCCCGCCGAGGTCGGACGCCGACGGCTTCGTCGAGCAGGTGCTCGAGCTGACCGACACCGGGCGCGCCGTGCTCGCCGGCGAGGCCGACCGTGCGGCCCTGCTGCCGCTCGACCGGTGGATCGGCGGCATGCACGTCATCGGCCCGGCGCCCGCGTGGCGCTGGGACCGGAGCGCCGGGCGCGCCGTCAGCGCGAGCGCCGGCGGACCATGAGGGCGAACACGAACAACGCCCCGAGCAGCGCGCTCACGCCGATCACCAGGATCAGCGGCGAGTCGCGCGTCACGACGAGGTAGTCGACCGCGACGCGGTCGTCGTTGGACACCCCGAAGGCGATCAACAGGAACGCGACGGCGATCGCCGCGATCGTCTTGGAGGCGATCGCGCGCTCCTTCTTCACCGGGCGCTGGGAGCCGGTGGGCGAGGACCGGCCGGGGTCGGTGTCGGGCATCTCGGAAGCAGCCTACGGAACCCATCCGCGATGATGCGCCGCCCCGATGCCCGCGGCGGTGATCTTCGACAACGACGGCCTGACGCTCGACACCGAGCACACCTGGACGCGCGCCGAGACGGCGCTCTACGCGCGCTACGGCACCCGGTTCACGCTCGACCACAAGCGCGAGATGCTCGGCACGTCGGGCGCGAAGTCGGCGCTGTCGATGGAGCGCCACCTCGGCCAGCCGGGGCGCGGGCGCGAGCTCAACGCCGAGCTCCGCGAGCTCGTCCACGCCGAGCTCGACGGCGCGGGCGTGACCCCAATGCCCGGGGTGCTCGAGCTCATATCGGCGCTGCGCGAGCGGGCGGTGCCGCTGGGGATGGCCACGAACTCCGGCCGCGAGTTCGCCACGCGCGCGCTGCGCGGGGCCGGGATCCTCGACTGCTTCGACGCGGTGGTCAGCGCCGAGGACGTCGCGCGCCCGAAGCCGGCCCCCGACGTGTATCTCGCGGCGGCGGCCGCCCTGGGCGCCGACCCGGCGGCGTGCGTCGCGCTCGAGGACTCGGAGACCGGGGTGGCGGCGGCGCGCGCCGCCGGCATGACCGTGGTCGGCGTGCCGTCGTTCCCGGGCATCGACCTCGCCGCCGCGCATCTGGTCGCGTCGTCGCTCGCCGACCGGTGCGTCTGGGAGCTGCTCGGCCTCGACCGGCCCGTACCCTAGGTCGCGTGCCCCTCGCCGCGATCGGCGACGACATCTCGAACTTCTTCGGCGCCGTCGGCGACTTCTTCGGCCGGCTGGCGGAGATCCAGCTCGGTGCGCTGGCGCTGGGCCTCGCGTTCTTCGGCCTGTACCTGTCGATCCGCGCCCGCGCGTACTTCCACGTCCTGCGCGCGGCCTATCCCGACGAGCGGATCGCGTTCCGGCGCATCTGGGGCGCGTACATCGCGGCGTACGGCTTCAACAACGTGATCCCGGCGCGCGGCGGGGACGTCATCAAGCTGTTCCTGGTCAAGAACTCGATCCCGGGCTCGACGTACTCGGCGGTCGGGGCGTCCATGGCGGTCGAGCTCGTCTTCGACGCGGTGATGGGCGTCTTCATCCTCGCGTTCGCGTTCAGCCAGGGCGTGTTCCCCAAGCCGCCGGACTTCGCGCGCCTGAACGCGTTCGACCTGTCGTTCCTCGCCGGCCACCCGCGCTTCACGCTGTTCCTGCTGACGGTGCTCGCCGCGCTCGGGCTGCTCGCCTTCGCGCTGCTGTCGCGGCGGGTGCGCGCGTTCTGGACGCGTGTTCGCCAGGGTGTGACGATCCTGCGCGACCGCCGCCGCTACCTGCGCGAGGTGTTCGCGGTGCAATTCGCGGGCTGGCTGTGCCGCTTCGCGGCGTTCTGGTTCCTGCTCGAAGCGTTCAACATCGGCGGCTCGGTGCGCAACGTGCTGCTGGTGCTCGGCGTGAACGCGGTCGCTGCGGCCGTCCCGTTCACGCCGGGCGGGGCGGGCGTGCAGCAGGCGTTCCTCGTAAAGGTGTTCGCCGGTACGGCCGCGGGGGCGACGGTCGCGGCGTACTCGGTGGGCCAGCAGATCGCGATCGGCGCGCTGTCCCTCGGTCTCGGCTTCGTCGCGCTGTTCACGATCTTCCGCTTCCGCTCGTTCCGCGACGTCATCGCGGCGGGGCGGGCGGACCGCGAGGCCGAGCGCGTGGCCGCGAAGGCCTGACCGCGGCGCGCGGGGCGCGTCAGCGCTCGAGCATCCGGACGGCGGTACGGCCGACCGGGACGCGGAGCGCCTGGAACGTGACCAGCGCGGCGAGCACGCCCGCCGAGACGCCGACGACGCCGTCGACGGCGATGATCACGACGGCCGCGCTCAGCAGGCACAGCACGCCCAGCAGGGTGATGAGGGCTCCGGCGATGTGAAAGCCGATCTGGCTCATGCCCTTGGCATCGGCAAGCCGAACGGCCCCGGCAACCGCCCTGGACGTGGGTATGAGTGCGGCCGCTACTGGAGGCCCTGGCGCGCCTCACGCACCAGCGTGACCGCCTCCGGGAAGACGGTCGCCATGACCGAGCGGATCTGCTCGGCCTGCTCCTGGGTCGTGCCCTGGATGTTCACACGGTTGATCGCCGCGACCGTGAGATCGACCGCGAGCTTGATCGCGTTGTCGGCCCACGCCAGCTTCTGCTGGCCCTGCATCTGCTCGGCGAACTCCGCCATCCGCCGCTGCAGCTCGTCTGGATCGCCGAAGAGACCGCCGAAGCCTTCCATGCGGTGATCGTAGCCCACCCGCGTTCGCGGACCGCTTAGGCTCGGCAGCCATGCCGACCGTCGAGGGCGCCGGAGTGCCGCTCGCCTACGAGGAGCGCGGCGCGGGCGCGCCGGTCCTCCTCGTCCACGGGATGGCCTCCGACGCGGAGGCCCAGCGGCCGCTGGCGGAGGCGCTCGCCGCCGGGGCGCGGGTCATCGCCTACGACCGCCGCGGTTACGGCTCGAGCGGCGCGCCGGAGCCGTACGAGGGCACCACGGCCGAGGAGCAGGCCGAGGACGCCGCGGCGCTGCTCCGCGCGCTCGACGCCGCGCCCGCGCTGGTCGTCGGCGAAGGCTTCGGCGCGCTCGTCGCCCTCGACCTCATGAAGCGCCACGCCGGCCTGGTCGGTGCCGCCGTGCTGTCGAGCCCGGCGCTGTTCGCGCTCGTGCCCGAGGCGACCGAGGTGCTGTCATTGCAGCGCAAGGAGATCGAGGAGGCGGTCCGCGCCGGCGGCCCGGAGGCGGGCGTGGAGGCGTGGGTGGGCGAGCCCGCCGACGCCGGAGCGCTCGCCCGCGCCCGCGCCGCCCACCGCGCCTTCTTCGCCGACTTCGCCGGCCTGGCCACGTGGTCGGTCACGCGCCGCGAGCTGCGCGCGCTCGACCGGCCCGCGGTGGTCCTCACCGGTCCGGCGTCGCCGCCGCACGTCGTCGCCGCCGCGGACGCGCTGGCGCGGCTGCTGCCGGCCGCGACGCGCGCCGCGGACGGCGACGTGGTCGCCGCGGCGCGTGCCGTCGCCCGGTGACCGGGCCGCTCAGCCGCCGCGGTCGTGGAAGTAGAAGTTCGGCAGCGCGGCCCGCGTGACCTGCGCCGTGATGCTCGCGGCGAGGTCGAGATCCCCGATCCGCACCGCGAGGTCGTCGAGCGTCACGATCCCCGTCAGCCTGCCGTCGTCGAGGATCGGAAGGCGCCGGATGCCGTGGCTGACCATCAGCTGCGTGGCCTCCTCGACGTCCATCCCCGGGGCGCCCGTCACCACCGGCGTTGAGGCGTGGTCGGCCGCGGCCGCCGCGCCGTCGTGGCCGTCGGCGAGGACGCTGACGGCCAGGTCGCGGTCGGTGATGAAGCCCACCGCCGCGCCCTCTGCGTCGGTGAGCACGACCGATCCGACGTTGCGCTCGCGCATGACCTCGGCGACGTGGCGCACCGCCGAGTCGGCGGGGGCGGTGACGACCGAGCCGGTCATGACCTCGCGAATCTCCATCGCGTCCGGCACTCTAACCGTAAGATTCGCCGCCGTGGCGCCGCCGTCACCTACTCAGCTCGCCTGGCGCGGGCGCATCGAGGCCGTCCTTCGCCTCGCCGCGCCGGCGCTCGACCTGCTGCTCGCGGCGGGCGATCGCCTGTCCCGTGCCGTCGACCGCGACGAGCCCGACGCCGCGCTGCCGAGCCGCCCGGGCCGCCCGCCGCTCGCGGTCCCGCCGCGCCGCCGGGTGGGGGCAGGGGGCTCCGGGTCCGCGGGCTCCGTCCCGGCGGCCGACGAGCGCTAGGCCCACGCGCCGATGACCGACGACACGCGCACCAGCACGCCCGACGACCCGCTCGCGTGGGAAGCGCGCAACGCTCGCCGCGCGGGCTGGAGCGCGATCGCGGCGGGACTGTGCACGGTGGTCGGCGCGATCCTCGGCGCCACGTCGCAGGGTGCGGCGCCGAAGTCGGACGAGGGCGTGGTCACGATCGTCGACGCGCTCGGGCGGACGGCCGCCGGCCAGGCGATCCCGCCGGGGCACCAGGCCGCGCTCGCGGACTACCTGGGCACGCACACGACGCCGTTCATTCTCAGCGCGGTGCTCCTCGGCGCGGGCGGCCTCCTGACGTTCCCGCCGCTCGGCTACCTGTTCGAGGCCGCGCGGGCGCGCGTGACGCTCAGCCGCCTGGGGCTCATCGTGGCCGCGGTCGGCGCGGTCGGCTACGGCATCGGCCAGGCGGTCGCGCTCGGCGCCACCGCGCTCGGCGCGGCAGACTTCGCCGATGGCACCGACAAGTCCAACGCCGCGGCGACAGAGGCGCTCGCCAACCCGACCGCGTCGACCGCGCGGCTGGTCGCCGAGCTCGGTGGCCTGAGCCTCGCGATCGCCTTCGTGATCATCGCGCTGGCCGCGATGCGCGCCGGCCTCCTGACCCGCTTCATGGGCATCCTCGGCGCCATCGTCGGCGCCACGCTCGTGCTGCCGCTCGACCAGCTCGGGATCATCCGCTCGTTCTGGCTGGGCTCGCTGGGCATGCTGATCCTCGGCGTGCGCCCGGAGCGGCGGCCGAAGGCGTGGAGCGTGCCGGAGGCGGTCCCCTGGCCGAGTCAGCAGCAGATCCGCGAGCAGCGCGAGGCCGCCCGCCGCGCCCGCGCCGGCGAGCGCGACGGCAAGGCCGCCACCGAGGACGCGAAGGCCTCCAGGCGGCGCGCCGAGCAGGTGCCCCAGCCGCGCGCTCCGCAGCCGCGCCGGGCCGAGCCGACCGGCGCGCGGCCGCACCCCTCCTCGAAGAAGCGCAAGCGCAAGCGCCGTTCGTAGCGGCCCGGGCGCCTGCCGCGCACGGGCGCCCGAGGCCGCAAAGGCGACAGGGCTCAGTGCCCGGTCAGCGCCTTCTCCGCGCCGAGCCCGGTCTCCGACCGGACGAACAGCTCGTGGAACGTGCGCTCGGTCGCGCGCTCGGTGCTCATCAGCGTGCCCACGATGCAGCCGAGGAACCCCAGCGGGATCGAGATGATCCCGGGGTTGTTGAGGCTGTACCAGGAGAACGCGCCCGTCCCGGGCTCGCCTGGAGGCCCGGTCCACACGATCGGGCTGATGATGATCAGCAGCAGCGCCGAGCCGACGCCCGCGGCGACGCCGCAGACCGCGCCCGTCGTGTTGAAGCGCGGCCAGGTGAGCGCCAGAAGGAGGGCCGGGAAGTTCGCGCTGGCGGCGATCGCGAAGGCAAGGCCGACCATGAACGACACGTTGAGGCCCGAGCCGCCGACTATCGCGATCACCATGGCGATCACGCCGATCGTGATGGCGGCGATCTTCGCGACCCACACCTCCTCGCGCTCGGAGTCCCTGCCCTTGCGCACGACGCTCGACCAGATGTCGTGGGCGACCGCGGCCGAGGACGACAGGACCAGGCCGGCGACGACCGCGAGGATCGTCGCGAAGGCGACGCCGGCGATGACGGCCAGGAAGAGGTCGCCGCCGAACGTGCCCTCGCCGCCGCCCAGCTCCAGGGCGAGGTTCGGCGCGGCGAGATTGCCGCCCGTGCCGGCCGCCTCCTCGCCCTCCGGCCCGAGGATCGCGCGGGCGCCGAAGCCGATGACCGTGGTCAGCAGGTAGAAGAAGCCGATGATGAACATCGCCCACACGACCGAGCTCCGCGCTGCCTTGGCGTTGGGCACCGTGAAGAACCGCATGAGGATGTGCGGCAGTCCCGCGGTGCCGAGCACGAGCGCGAGCCCGAGCGAGATCGTGTCGATGTCGCTCTTGAGGAATGTCCCCGGCGCGAGCGAGAACGTCGACTCCTTGCCGACGTTCTTCTCGGCCTGGTTGAAGAGCTCGATCGGGTTGAAGCTCGTCTTGGCGAACACGAAGATCGACATCACGACGATGCCGGTCATCAGCAGCACGGCCTTGATGATCTGCACCCACGTCGTCGCGATCATGCCGCCGAAGACGACGTAGCAGAGCATGAACGTGCCGGTGATGATCACCGACAGCGTGAAGTCGATGCCGACGAGGGCCTGGATGAGCACGCCCGCGCCGACCATCTGCGCGATGAGGTAGAAGGCGGCCACGGACAGCGTGCCGGTCGCCGCCGCGACGCGCGCCGGCCGCTCGCGCAGGCGGAAGGACAGCACGTCGGCGATCGTGTACTTGCCGGCATTGCGCATGCGCTCGGCCAGCAGGAACATCACGGTCAGGAAGGCGACGAGGAAGCCGATCGAGTACAGGAAGCCGTCGAACCCGAACAGGTAGATCAGGCCGGCGATGCCCAGGAACGACGCCGCCGACAGGTAGTCGCCGGAGATCGCGAGGCCGTTCTGGGAGCCGGTGATCTGGCGGCCGGCCGCGTAGAACGTCGCGGCGCCGGTCATTTTCTTCGACGCCCAATAGGTGACGGCAAGCGTGACCGCCAGCACGATCGCGAAGACCACGACCGCGGTGACGTTGACCTCTGCGAGCACCGTCATCGGACCGCCTCCGGCTCCGTCGTCGTGTCGCCGGATGGCGTGTCGAACCGCGACCCGGGCCGCCCGGGCACGTCGTCGGGATGCTCCTCGACGTAGCGGGCGATCGCCTTCTCGGCCAGCGGGTCGAACTCCTTCGCGGACTTGCGCAGGTACATGATCCCGAGCACCAGCACCATGAGGAACTGCGTCAGCGCCAGCACGTAGCCGACGGTGAGCCCCTCGTAGACGCGCTCGCCCATGAAGTCCGGCGCCAGGGCGGTCAGCACGATGAAGCCCATGTACCAGCTGAGGAAGAAGATGGTGCCGGGGATCACGAACGACCGGCGCGCGCGGACAAGCTCCTGGAACTCGGCTTCCTGTTCGATCGCCGACCAGTCGATCTGTGGCTCCTCGCGCCCGGCCGCCGTCGAGCGATCGGCCTCGTCCGTGCGAGGTGTGAGCCGTTCAGCCATCACCAATCTCCTCCGTCGTGTGACTGTTCGCCGCCTGACATACCCCGCGCGCAAGGCGCCGAATCGAGGCCCGTGCCTGCACGGACCTGGTCACCGCGGCGGAGCGAAGGACGGTCGGCGGCGGACGCGCCTGCCGGTCGGGCTGGCGACGCCGCGCCCGGCGTGGTATCCGTCAAGTTGCGGGAGCGACGAACGCGACCGGCGGGCGGGTAGGCCCTCCCGTACGGACGCCGCGCCGCAGCCCCCAGCCCGACGAGAGGAGAGAGACATGGCCACCGAGGAAGGCACGCTCGAGCGGGAGCTCGAGGACCTGCTTGAGAAGGAGCGCTTCGAGCCGCCGGAGGACTTCGTCAGGGACGCGCTCGTCACGGATCTCTCAGTGCACGAGGAGGCCGAGAAGGATCCCCCGGGGTGGTGGCGGAAGCAGGCCACGGAGCTCCTCGATTGGTTTGAGGAGCCGAAGGAGGCGCTCGACGACTCCAACCCGCCGTTCTTCAAGTGGTTCTCCGGCGGCAAGATCAACGTCTCCCACAACTGCCTCGACCGCCACGTCGAGGCTGGCAACGGCGACCGAGTCGCGTTCCACTGGCGCGGCGAGGAGGGTGAGGAGCGCGATGTCACCTACGCCGACCTCCTGCGCGACGTCAAGCGCTTCGCCAACGCGCTGAAGGACAACGGCATCCAGCAGGGCGACGTGGTCGGGATCTTCCTGCCGATGATCCCCGAGGTCGTCGTGGCGATGCTCGCGTGCGCGCGCATCGGGGCGCCGCACAACGTCGTCTTCGGCGGCTTCAGCGTCGAGTCGGTCAAGGAGCGCATGGAGGTCTCGAACGCCAAGGCGCTCGTGACCGTCGACGGCGCACGGCGCAAGGGCAAGACGGCAGCGATCAAGCAGCAGGTCGACGAGACGCTCGGCGACCTCGACTCGCTGGAGCGGATCTTCGTCGTGCAGGCGACGAAGGCCGACTGCGAGATGAAGGACGGCCGCGACGTCTGGTACCACGAGGCGCTCGAGGCGGCCTCCGACGAGTGCGCGGCCGAGCCGCTCGACGCCGAGCACCCGCTCTACATCCTCTACTCGTCGGGCTCGACGGCGAAGCCGAAGGGCATCCAGCACACGACCGGCGGCTACCTCACCGGCGTGACGTGGACGCACCGCTACGTCTTCGACCTCAAGCCCGACCAGGACGTGTACTGGTGCTCGGCCGACGTCGGCTGGGTCACCGGCCACAGCTACATCGTCTACGGCCCGCTCGCCAACGGCGCGACGTCGGTCATGTACGAGGGCGCGCCCGACTACCCGGCCAAGGACATCTGGTGGGAGCTCATCGAGCGCTACAAGGTGTCGATCTTCTACACGGCGCCGACGGCGATCCGCGCGTGCATGAAGTGGGGCGTCGAGTACCCGGAGAAGCACGACATGTCGAGCCTGCGCCTGCTCGGGACCGTCGGCGAGCCGATCAACCCGAAGGCGTGGCTGTGGTACTGGAAGGTCATCGGCGACGGGCGCTGCCCGGTCGTCGACACCTGGTGGCAGACCGAGACCGGCCAGATCATGATCACGACGCTCCCGGGCGCCCAGGACATGAAGCCTGGGTCCGCCGGCACGCCGCTGCCGGGCATCGAGGCGCAGGTCGTCACCGAGGACGGCGAGGACGCCGGCACCGAGCAGGGCTTCCTCACGCTGCGGCGGCCGTGGCCCGGGATGCTGCGCACGCTGTACGGCGACGACGACCGCTACGTCGAGACCTACTTCGAGCGCTTCGGCAGGGAGACGTACCTCGTCGGCGACGCGGCGCGTCACGACAACGACGGCTACTTCTGGATCATCGGGCGCATCGACGACGTCATCAACGTCTCCGGGCACCGCATGTCCACGGCGGAGATCGAGTCGGCCATCGTCTCGCATCCGATCGTCGCCGAGGCGGCGTGCATCGGCCAGTCCGACGAGGACACCGGCCAGGCGGTGGCGGCGTTCGTGACGCTCGAGGGGAACCACCAGGGCTCCGACGACCTCGTCAACGACATCCGCGAGCACGTCGCCAAGCGCATCGGCAAGCTGGCCCGGCCCAAGCGCATCATCTGGGCCGACGACCTGCCGAAGACGCGCTCGGGCAAGATCATGCGCCGCCTGCTGCGGGACATCGCCGAGGGCAAGGAGCTCGGCGACGTGACCACGCTGCGCGAGCCGGGCGTGATGCAGGAGCTCGAGGAGAAGGTCCGCTCGAGCGGAG
>DATAAR010000269.1:0-15968 GCA_036259975.1 Solirubrobacteraceae bacterium
GCGCGGGCGCGGGGCGCGCCGTGGTCGCCGGAGCGGCGGCCGGCGATGCAAGCGCCGGCGGGGTCGGCGTCGGCGGGGTCGGCGTCGGCGTGGTGGCGGTCGCCACCGCGTCCCACGTGAACGCCACCGAGGTCGTCGCGCCCTGCAGCGCGTTGTCGGCGGCCGCGGCACGGCCCGGCGGGTACGTCACCTCGAAGCGGTAGCGATGCGCCGCGCCGACGCCGAGCGTGCCGAGCGGCGCGCGCGTGAAGGCGGCGAGCTTGCCGGTGTAGACGGCGGCGCCGGTCGTGAGGTCGCGGACGGTGAGGCCGAGCACCGCCGACAGGCCGCCGGGGCCGTCGGTCACGCCGCCCGAGGACAGCGTGAAGACGCCGGGCGCGTCGCCGGCGTTGGCGATCGTCAGCTCGCCGGTCGTCGGAACGCCGGGACGCAGCGCGCCGGAGGTGAGGATCGCTTGGCCGTCGCGGTCGTTGGCGATCAGCGGGCCGGTCGCCTGCGCGCTGACCGCGAGCGGCGCTCGCGCCTCGCGGCCCGTGAGCGGGAGCTCCCCCGTGGCGGCCCACGCGGCGCCCAGCAGCGCCAGCGAGGCGGTCGCGGTCGAGCCGGCGATGGAGGTGACGCGGCGCACGGTTCAGAAGTCCACGTCGCCGTCAATCTCGGCCGTCGTCCCGGAAAAGGAGAGCGCGTTGCCGGCGCGGTCGGTCGGGCCCGCCTTCGGGCTCCACGCCATGTTCCGCGCCGTGTTGGCGGTCGCCCCGACGCCGCTCGCCGGCGCGGTCCCCAGCGTGACCGTGAACGAGCGCCCGTCGCTCGACTGCGTCAGCGTGGCGGGCCACGTTACGTTGGCGGTCACGAGCTCGGCGTTCGACGCGACGTAGCTGTCGAGCCTGACGTTCTGCTGGCCACCCGAGTCCCGGAGCGCGAAGTAGTCGGTCGTGCCGGCGTTGGAGAAGAAGACCTGCACGTCCGCGGTCGTGCTGCCGCCGCCGAACGTCGACAGCACGGAGGCGGGCGCGATCGCCTCGCTGAACCCGTACGTGATCGAGTCGCCCGCGTCGAGGCGCCCGTTCGCGCCGTTCGCGGCGTTGGCCGTGGAGATCGTCGCCGGCTGTGGCGGCGTCGTGTCGATGGTGAACGTGACCGTCGCCGATCCGGTGTTGCCGGCGCTGTCGGCCTGCGCCGCGCGCACGGTGTAAGTCCCGGCCGCCAGCGCGGCCGTGAGCGTGGTGGTCCACGTGCCGCCGATGCGCGTGGCGGTGCGGGTCTGCACGGCCGTGCCGGTGGCGGTCGTGCCGGAGTAGACGCGCAGCGTGATCGTCGCGGAGTCGCCGATCGCGGTGCCGGCGGCGCCGCTGAAGGTCGGGGTCGTGTCGTTCGTGTAGCTGCCGGCAGCCGGCGCCGTGAGGGTGACGGCGGGCGGGAAGTCGGCGGCGGTGGTGAACGTGTTGGCCGGGTTGCGGCCCTTGGCCGTGAACGCGGCGCGCGACGCGTGCGCGTTGGATCCCGCCGCGGCGAGGACGGCGAGCGCGATCAGGGCCACGAGCGGCCTCATGCGCGGCGAACCTCCGCCGTGGCTTCGCCCGCCTCGCGCCACAGCCCGGCCAGCACGGAGATCGCGACGAGCAGCGCAGGAACGCCGATGATCAGCATCCGCAGGCGGCGGTCGCCGAGCGCGGCGAGCGCGTAGCCGGCGTAGGGCAGGTGGAACGCGGCCTTGGCCTGCGTCTGCCCGCTCAGCGTGAACGTCCAGGGGTCGGCGGTCGGGTTCGCGTCGCCCTTCGTGCGGAACACGCGCGTGCCATTCGGCTGGACGTCGATCGAGGCGATGCGGTGCGTCACGAGGCCGGGCGCGCCCTGCGGCGGGTCGTAGGTGACGACGTCGCCGACCTCGAGGGTGCTCGTCGGCACCACCCGGTCGTACAGCAGCGAGCCGCGGTCGTACGTGCCAGTCATCGACCCGCTCGTGATGACGTAGCGCTGGAAGCCGAGCAGCGCGGGGACGAGCACGATCGCGGCGAGGACGACGGCGGCCGCAGTCAGCAGCGCGCCGCCGGCTCGGCGCAGGCGGTGCAGCGGGGAACGGGCGGAGGCGGCCATGGCGTGCGGGCTCTGGACGTGGAGGCGGGAGGCGAGCCGGGGGGAAGCCGCCTCCCGCTCACGTCGGACCTGGGGGGATCAGGTGGTTTGGGCGTCCCAGTCGAAGGCGATCGACGCGGTCTTGCCCTGGAAGGTGTTCGGGGTGGCGGCGGGCAGGGTGACGTCGACCTTGTAACGGTGCTTCTCGCTCCCGGCGAAGCTGCCGAGGTCGATCGAGCCGACGCCGTTGAGCTTCGTGCCCGCGGTCGTCAGGACCCTGCTCGCCGCGGAGCCGCACGTCGGGGGCGTGGCGTTGTTGTTCGTGTACGCGCCGCAGTCCTCGATGCGGACCTCGAGCTGGCCGAGGAGCGACACCCCGGTGCTGTCCTGCGCGGCCGAGGTGGAGAGCGTGAAGGCGCCGGCGACGCTGCCCGCGTTCTGGATGTCGACGGTGCCGGTGGCGGTATCGCCCGGCTTGAGGTTCGGCGCGGTGAGAATCGCGCTGGCCGCCGACCCGTTGCCGCGGCTGTTGTCGATGCTCAGCGTGCCGGCCGTGAACGTGTTGGCCGGGTTCGCCGCCTTTGCCGTGAAGTTCGCGCCCGAGCCGACCGTGATGCCGACGGCGGCGAGGACCACGGCTAGCGCGCCGATGGTGCGGCGCGGATGGGCGGCAAGGGCAGACAGACGGGACACTGGACTCCTCCGGCGGAGGTGGGGAACGGGACACGGCCGCGGGCGTCGCCGTACGGGCTCGAACCCCGTCGGCCTTACAGCCGGGAGGTGCCGCGACAAGGGCCTCTTCGGCAGGACGGGCCCGCACCTTGAGTGCAACCTCGCGCGTGCACGGCGATATGCAGCGGGTCCGGCGCGCCGGCGGCCGACGGCGACCGCGGGGCGCCCGCGCGGCGCCTCGTACCTTTGGGCGGAATGGCGCGCTCCCGTCGCCACTACGCCTGGACGGTGCTCGGCCTCTGCTTCCTGGCGATCCTGTGCGCGCAGGGCGTGCGGCTGAGCTTCGGCGCGTTCGTGCGGCCGTGGGAGGAGGCGTTCGACGCATCGCGCGGGACGATCACCCTGATCGGGTCGCTGTCGTTTCTGGTCTACGGCGGCTCGCAGCCGTTCGTGGGGCGGGCGGTGGACCGCTTCGGGATCCGGCGGACCCTCGCGGTGAGCACGGTGCTCGTCGCGGCCGGCATGGCGCTGAGCGCCGCCGCGCCGGGGCCGCTGGCGCTGGCGCTGTCCTACGGCGTCGTCGCGTCGCTGGGCTTCGGCGGCGCGTCGGGCGTGGCGGCGTCGGTCGCGGTGACGTACTGGTTCACGTCGCGGCGGGGCCTTGCGTTCGCGCTCGTCGAGGCGGGCTTCGGCGCCGGACAGCTCGCGCTCGTGCCGCTCGCGCTCGTGGCGGTCGCGGCGTTCGGCTGGCGTGAGGCGCTGGCCGGCGGCGCGGTGCTGCTCGTGGCGGGCGTGGCGCCGGTGCTGTGGCGGCGCCTGCGCGACCGGCCCGGGGACGTCGGCCTGCTGCCGATCGGTGGGCCGCTGCCGGCCGCCGTGGCGGAGGCCGAGGGCGATGCCGGCGCCGCCGGCGAGCCGCCCGGGGAGGTCGCGGGGATGCGCGGCCTCCTGCGCTCGCGCGGCTTCTGGCTGCTGGCCGCGCCGTTCTTCGTGTGCGGCCTGACCACGACCGGCTTCGTCGACACGCACCTGATCCCGCTCGCCCAGGACCGCGGGATCGCGGACGCGACGGCGGGCCTCGCCGTCGCGCTGCTCGCGGCGGCCAACGTCACCGGCATCCTCGCCTCGGGCCCACTCGCCGACCGCGTCGACAACCGCCGGCTGCTGGCGGCGATGTACCTCACGCGCGGGGGGTCGTTCATGCTGCTGCTGCTGTTCGCAGATGCGGGCACGCTGCTGGCATTCGCGCTCCTGTTCGGCCTCGTCGACTTCGCCGTGGTCGCGCCGACGCAGTGGCTCGCCGCCCGCTACGTGAGCCCGCGGACGGTCGGCCTCGCGTTCGGATGCCTCAACGCGGTGCACCAGCTCGGCTCGGCGATCGGCGCGTGGCTCCCGGGCCTCGCATACGACGCGACGGGGTCGTACGACGACGTGCTGGTCGTCGCCGCGGCGATCCTGGTGGTCGCGTCGGCGACGTGCCTGGCGCTGCCGCGGCCGAGGCGGATCGGGGTGGGCGGGCAGCCCGCGCCGGCGCCGGCGGGTTGAGGCTTCCGTCCTGGCGTCCCGTCCGGCGCGGTGGCTGGAGGGCCGCGCGCGGACGGCGCTCCCAGGGAGGCGGGCCCGGCGTCGCCGGCGGGTGGGCCGAGAAATGTGTCGTATCCGGGCAGAATTCGGCCCACCCCCGCGCGGCTCGCGCCACGAGCGCCGGCGCCCACTCCCCCTCGCCGCCAGACCGCCAACGCCCGACCAACGCCGGCGCCCGCGCCGAGCGCCACGGCCGCGGAACGCCCTGCGGCTACCGCGCCTCCGCCTCGCTCGGCGGCGTCTCGGGCTCCCAGTCCACCGCGCCGCCCAGCCCGGCGCTCTTGAGCACCTTGAGGGACAGCAGCGCGCACTTCATCCTCGTCGCCGAGATCTCGATCCCGAGCAGGTCGAGGATGAACCGGCGATCGAGCTTGAGCAGGTCCGAGACCGGCATGCCCTTGACCTCGTCGGACGCCATGGACGCCGCGGCCTGGCTGATCGCGCAGCCGTGGCCGTCGAAGCGGATGTCCTCGATCGTGCCGTCGTCGCCGACGCGCAGCATCACGCGCAGCTCGTCGCCGCACAGCGGGTTCGTGTCCTCGAACTCCAGGTCGGGCGAGTCCATCGGGCCCCAGTTGTGCGGGCGCTTGTAGTGGCTGAGGATCTCCTCGCGGTACAGGTCGTCCATCAGTCCCCGAAGACCTCCCGCACCTTGGCCAGGCCGTCGATGAGCCGGTCGACGTCCTCGCGCGTGTTGTGGACGGCGAACGACGCGCGGCTCGTCGCCCCGACGCCGTAGCGCTTCATCAGCGGCTGCGCGCAGTGGTGGCCGGCGCGCACGCAGACGCCCTGCGCGCCGAGGATCTCGGCCACGTCGTGCGGGTGCACGCCGTCGAGGGTGAACGACACGAGCGCCCCGCGATGCTGGACGTCGAGGGGGCCCTGGATCGCCAGCCCCGGCACGGCGGAGAGCCGTTCGATCGTGTAGCCGACCAGGTCGGACTCGTGGTCGCGGACCGCCTCCATGCCGATGCCTGCCAGGAAGTCGATCGCCGCGCCCAGTCCGATGACCTCGGCGATGTTCGACGTGCCGGCCTCGAACTTGGCCGGCGGCTCGGCCCAGCGCGAGCTCTCCATCGACACCGACGCGATCATGTGGCCGCCGGTGAGGAACGGCGGCATCTCGTCGAGCAGCTCGCGCCGCCCGTGGAGCACGCCCACGCCGGTCGGCCCGTACGCCTTGTGGCCGGTCCAGGCGTAGAAGTCGGCGCCGAGCGCGCGCAGGTCGACCGGCAGCTGCGGCACCGCCTGGGCGCCGTCGACCACGACGATCGCACCGGCCTCGTGGGCGCGGTTGGCGATGTAGGAGATCGGGTTGATCGTGCCCACGACGTTCGAGACGTGGGCGACCGCGACCAGCTTGACGTCGCCGCGACCGAGCAGCTCGTCGAGGACGTCGAGCTGCAGGCGCCCCTCGTCGTCCACCGGCACCCAGTCCAGGGTCGCGCCGGTCCGCTCGCACAGCAGCTGCCAGGGCACGAGGTTGGAGTGGTGCTCCATCTGCGTGATGACGACGCGGTCGCGCGGGCCGACGTTCGCGGTGCCCCACGAGTAGGCGACGAGGTTCAGCGCTTCGGTGACGTTGCGCGTGAAGATCGTCTCGCGCACGCCCCAGTTCACGAACCGGGCGATGCGCTCGCGGGCGCCCTCGAAGAGCTCGGTGGCCTCCACCTGGAGCGGATAGACGCCGCGGTGGACGCTCGCGCGATGCGACTCGTAGTAGTCGTCCATCGCGTCGATGACCGCGCGCGGCGTCTGCGACGTCGCCGAGCTGTCGAGGTAGACCAGGCCCTCGCGGTCGAGGACGGGGAACTCGTGCGCCAGCGCGGTGTCCGCCAGCGCGCCCATCAGGCGGCCGCCGCCACCTCGTCGCGTACCCAGCCGTAGCCGTGGCGCTCGAGCTGCTCGACGAGCTCGGGGCCGCCCTCCTTGACGATGCGCCCGTCGTACATGATCGACACGCGCTGCGGCTGCACCATGTGCAGGATCCGCTGGTAGTGGGTGATGATCAGGACGCCCATGTCGCTCTGGGCGGCGACGGTGTTGACGCCGTGCGAGACGGTGTTCAGGGCGTCGATGTCGAGGCCGGAGTCGGTCTCGTCCAGGATCGCGATGGCCGGCGTCTGGAGCGCGAGCTGGAGGATCTCCATGCGCTTCTTCTCGCCGCCGGAGAAGCCCTCGTTGAGGTAGCGGGTCGTGAACTCGCGCGGGACGTTCGTCAGCTCCATCGCCGCCTCGACCATCTTGCGGAAGTCCTTCAGCGAGATCTCGGGCTCGCCGCGCGCCTCGCGGTGGGCGTTCATGACCATGCGCAGGTACTTGGTGACGGTGACGCCCGGGATGGCGACCGGGTACTGGAAGGCCATGAACAGGCCCATGCGGGCGCGCTCGTCCGGGTCGACGTCGGTGATGTCCTCGCCGCGGAACAGGATCTGCCCCTCGGTGACCTCGAGGTTCGGCTGGCCCATGATGACGTTGGCCAGCGTTGACTTGCCCGAGCCGTTGGGGCCCATGAGGGCGTGGATCTCGCCCTTGTTGACGGTCAGGTCGAGGCCTCTGAGGATCTTCTTGTCCCCGGCCTGGACGTGGAGGTTGCGGATTTCGAGGTCGGCCATGTTGCTCCGAAGTGGGGGTTTCGTGATCAGGTGATCGGGGGGTCGATCAGGCGTTGACGGGCTCGCGCGCGGGGACGACGGGGTGCCCGTGGAACGCGACCAGCTCGGCGAGCGTGGTCTGGGCCAGCGCCTTGATGACGCCGCCCTGCACCCGCATCCACAGGAGCTTCGTCGCGCAGCCCTGGCCGTGATCGATGACGTGCGAGCAGAGCACGCCGCCCTCGGCCGAGTCGTCCACGAAACAGGACATCGGCGCCACCGCACCCTCGAGCGCGAGAACCGCCTCGTCCATGTGGATCGACTGCGGCTCCCGCGCCAGGCGGTAGCCGCCGTGCGCGCCGCGCGTGCTCTCGACGAGGCCGGCCTTCTTCAGGAGCGCGACGATGCGCTCCAGGTAGGCGAGCGGCAGCCCCTCGGCCTCGGCGATCGCCTTCAACGAGACGGGCGATCCGTCCTCGTAGTGGCGGCCGAGCTCGACGAGCAGGCGCACTCCGTACTCCGCCTTCGTCGTGAAGATCATGGACCCTAATCCTACCAGTGAGGTCGGAGAACCCCGGGAGGCCGCCGGGCCCCGCGCGACTGGTAGCGTTCGCGGCCGTCATGGTGCCCCTCGCGCTCGGTGCGGTCGAGTCCACCCTCGGCCTGGTGGTCGTCTTCTTCGTGGTGTTCCCGGTGCTCGTCCAGGGGCTGATCGCGTTCGCGATCGCACAGGTGATCGGCGAGCGCGCCGAGAACCAGGAGTACCTCGCGCGCCGCCGCGTCCAGCGCCGGTAGATAGATGGGCCGTCCCGTCGCGGTCGTGAGCGGCGCCGCCCGCGGCATCGGCCTGGAGACCGCGCGGCGCCTGGCCCCCACGCACCAGGTCGCGCTGCTCGACCTCGATGCGGCCGGCGCCGAGCGCGCCGCCGCGCAGATCGGCCGCGACGCGGTCTGGGCCGGCTGCGACATCGCGGATGCCGAGTCGGTGCGCGCCGCCGTCGCCGACGTGGCGGGGCGGTGCGGCGGCATGGACGTGGCGATCGCCAACGCGGGGGTCGCGACCGCGGGCGCGCTCCGCCACCTGGACCCCGACGTGCTCGCCGCGCAGCTCAACGTGAATCTCACCGGCAGCTGGCGGTTCATCCACGCCTGCCTCCCCCACGTCATCGAGCGCCGCGGGTACGTGCTCGGCGTGTCGTCGGCGTCGGCGCTCGTCGCGCCGGCCGGGCTCGGCCACTACGCGGCGAGCAAGGCCGGCTTCGAGCACCTGCTCGACGTGCTGCGCGTCGAGGTCGCCCACCTCGGCGTCGACGTCGGGATCGCGTTCTTCTCCTGGATCGACACGGACATGGTGCGCGGCGCCGAGCGGAGCCACCCCGCGTTCGCCGCGATGCGCGGCAAGCTGCGCGGCCCGACCGGGAGGACGCTGCCGGTCGGCGCCGCGGCCGATGCGCTGGTGCGCGCCGCGCAGCGTCGCGAGCGCACCGTCACGGCTCCGGGGTTCGTGCGCGTCGCGTACTGGCTGCGCGGGCTGATCGGGCCGCTCACCGACCGCGACGCGCGCCGCCTCGGCCCCGCGGTCGACCGCGCCACCGCGGAGATGGTCGCCGAGCGGGGCGCGTTCGACGCGGCCATGCGCCCCGGCGACGCGGGCTCGGTCGCCGCCGCCCGCTCGCTGCGGCGCTGAGCAACACCGCCATATCGGGCCCCCACGTCCGTTAAGCGCTTCGAACCCTGCCACTACTATTTCCGCGAGGCCGCCTGAGCGGCCGAGGGGGGCTCTTGTGTTGGAAACCGCCGTCTGCGAACTCGACATGGAGGGCCGCGTGCGCCGTTGGGGCGCCGCCGCGCAGCGCGTGTTCGGATTCTCGGAGAGCGACGCGATGGGCGAGGTGCTGCCGATGGTGCCGTTCGACCTGCGCGAGGAGGTCTGCGAGCGCGTGCGCGAGGCGGCCGGCGGGTCGGCGCTCGAGGAACACGCGACGGTCTGGTGCAGGGCCGACGGCACCCCGCTGGAGCTCGCCGTCTCGCTGGCGCACCTCGGCGCGAACGGGCACGGCCCGAGCGTGGCGCTGGTCGCGCGCGACATCTCCGAGCGCCGGCTCGAGCAGGCCCAGTTGCAGGCCTACGCGAAGGACGTCCGCGAGAGCTTCGGGCGCGAGCTGCGCCGCGCGCGCGAGCTCGAGCGCTCCTACTTCCACACCGTGCGCGCGCTCGCCGCGGCGGTCGAGGCGAAGGACGACTACACGGGCGCGCACATCCAGCGCGTGCACCGGATCGGGCTCCTGCTCGCCAAGCGCGTGGCGCCGGACGAGGCCGACGACCCGCAGCTCGCGTACGGCTTCCTCCTGCACGACATCGGCAAGCTGTCGGTTCCCGACGCGGTGCTGCGCAAGCCCGGTCCTCTCACCGACTCCGAGTGGCTGCTGATGCGCCGCCATCCCGAGGCCGGCGCTCGGATCCTCGACGCGGTCCCGTTCCTCGACCGCGCGGTCGACGTCGTGCTGCACCACCACGAGCGCTGGGACGGGCGCGGCTACCCCGCCGGGCTGCGACAGGACGGCATCCCGCTGTGGGCCCGCATCTTCGCCGTCGCCGACACCGTGGACGCGATCACCAGCGATCGCCCCTACCGCCGCGGGCGGCCGCTCGAGCAGGCGGTCGAGGAGATCGTGGCGCGGGCGGGCACCCAGTTCGACCCCGAGTGCGCGCACGCGCTCGGCGACATCGACCGCGGTGATATGCGCGACGTCGTCGCGACCGGAACATGAGCATGCCCAAGGTCCTCATCGCCGACGACCAGCCGACGATGCGTCAGCTCGTGCGCCTCACGCTCGAGAGCGACCGCTTCGACATCCTCGAGGCGCCCGACGGCGACGCGGCGCTGTCGCTCGCGCGCGCCGAGCAGCCCGACCTGCTCTTCCTCGACTGGACGATGCCGGGCATGGCCGGCGTCGAGGTGTGCCGCGCCCTGCGCGACGATCCGGCCACCGCCGACATGCGGATCGTGATGCTGACCGCGCGCTCGCAGGACGCCGATCGCCGGCAGGCCGAGGCGATGGGCGCCGACGACTACATCACCAAGCCCTTCTCCCCCATCCAGCTGCTCGAGAAGGTGCGCGACGTGCTGGGCCCGGAGGCGCTCTTGTGAGGGCGCGCAACAGCCTGACCGTGCGCATGGTGGTCCTGGGCGGGGCGCTGGCGACGGTAGTTGGGATCGCGCTCGGCACACTGCTGGTCACCATCATCGACATGCGCGCCGCGTCGCGGTCGGCGCGGCACTCCGCCCAGGTCCTGGCCGCCGCCAACCAGGCCGAGAAGCTCGTACTGGACCTGGAGACCGGGGCCCGCGGGTTCGCGCTGACGCGCGAGGAGCGGTTCCTGCAGCCGTGGCGGTCGGCACGGGCGGCGCTGCCGCGGCAGACCGAGCGCCTGGCGGCGCTCGTCGCAAGCGACCCGGCCCAGCAGGCGCTCGCCCAGCAGATCGCCGCCGAGGTGCAGGGATACGTCGACGAGTACTCGATCCCGCAGATCGAGGCCGTCCGCCGCCAGGACACGCCGCCCGCCACCGCCGAGGGCAAGCGCCGGATCGATGAGCTTCGCGCGCAGTTCGCCCGCTTCGACGCGCGCGAGCAGCGCCTGTCCGACGTGCGCCGCGCCGACTCCGAGGCCGCCGCGACGCGCTCGATCGCGATCGGCGCCGGCGTGCTCGTGGCGGGCGTCGCGCTCCTGCTGGCATTCGCCGCGTACCTCGGCCGGTCGGTCGCGCGGCCGGTGCGCCGCGTGGCGGAGGCGGCCGACCGCCTGGCGGCCGGCGACCTCTCCGCGCGCGTGCCGGTGCACGGCCACGACGAGCTCGCGCGGCTGGCCGGCTCGTTCAACGCGATGGGCGAGTCGCTGCAGAGCGGGCGCGACGAGCTCGACAGCCAGAACACGGAGCTCGAGCTGCAGACCGCCGAGCTCGAGGACCAGCAGCAGCGGCTGGCCGCGGCCAACGACGAGCTGCGCGCCCAGCGCGACGAGCTCGAGCAGATCAGCGCCACGCTGGCCGAGGAGACCGAGCGCCAGCGCGCGTTCGGCGAGTTCAGCGAGGCGCTCGCCGCGCACACGGCGCTCGAGGAGCGGGCGCGCACGACGCTGCACACGCTGGCCGAGACCGCCGGCGCGCAGGTCGGCGCGCTCTACGCCGGGGACGACGGGCGCCCGTGCGAGCTGATCGCCACGCTGGGCCTGGAGCCCGCGTCGCTGCCGGAGCGCGTCGCCGAGGGCTCCGGCCTGGCCGGGCGCGCGGTCGCCGAGCGCCGGCGCTTCGAGGTCGGCCGCGACGAGGCCACGCTGCGCGTGAGCGCGTTCGGCCGCGAGACCGCGGTCGGGCGCGAGCTCCACGTGCCGCTGCTGTACGGCGAGCGCGCGGTCGGCGTGGTGAGCCTCGGGCGCGTGGACGGCGCCGAGGTGCCGCCGCCCGCGTGCGAGCTGCTCGAGCACCTCGCCGACCAGGCGGCGGTCTCGCTGAGCAACGCGTTCGTCACGCACCGCGCCGAGCGGCTCGCGGACATCAACCGCGCGGTGCTCGACACGGTGCGCGACGGCATCCTGATGATGAACGAGGAGGGCGTCGCGCTCGCCAACGCGCCCGCGCGACGCCTGGTGGAGGAGATCCTCGGCGTGCCGCTCGAGGATGCGGCGTCGCTCGACCCCACGGACGTGGCCGCGCGCGTCCGCGATCCCGAGGGCTATCTGGCGGCGACCGAGGCGATCGCCGCTGACCCCGACGAGCCGACGTTCGACGAGGTCGAGATGGCCGAGTCGGGGCGCGTGTTCGAGCGCTACACCGCGCCGGTCCGCGACGCCGACGGCCGGCGGCTCGGCCGCACGATCGTCATCCGGGAGGCGACGGCCGAGCGCGAGGCCGAGCGGCTGAAGAACGACCTGATGGCGACGGTCTCGCACGAGCTGCGCACGCCGCTGGCCAGCATCGTGGGGTTCACCGAGCTGCTGCTCATGCGCGATCCGGATCCCGACGTCCGCCGCCAGGCGCTCGAGACGGTCCACGGCGAGGCGCGGCGGCTGTCTGAGCTGATCGACGACTTCCTCGACCTGCAGCGGATCGCCGAGCGCGGGCGGCTCCCCCTCGAGCGCGAGCGCGTCGACCTCTGCCCCCTGGTCGCCGACCAGGCGCGCGTGTTCGCCGCGCAGAGCGACGCCCACACGCTCGACGTGCGCATGCCGGAGGACCCGCTGGTGACGGAGGCCGACCCCAGCCGGCTCAAGCAGGTGCTCGCGAACCTGCTCTCGAACGCGATCAAGTACTCGCCCGACGGCGGACGCATCTCGGTCGAGGGCTGGAAGCGCGACGGCCTGGTCGGGGTCGCCGTGGCCGACCCGGGCCTGGGCATCCCGGCCGCCCAGCAGGAGCGTGTGTTCGAGCGCTTCTTCCGCGCGCCGGACGCGACGGAGCGTGCGATCGGCGGCACGGGGCTCGGCCTGGCGCTCGCGCGCGAGATCGTCGAGGCGCACGACGGGCGCATCGGGTTCGACAGCGTCGAGGGCCAGGGCTCCCGCTTCTGGTTCGAGCTGCCGGCGGCCGGATGAGCGCCGGCGGCTGGCGCTGGCGGGTGGCGTGGCGCTCGTCGTGGCCGCCGTGGTCGCGGTGGTCGCGCTGAGCGCCGGCTCGGGCGGCGATTCGGGCGATGGCTCCCGTGGCTCCGGCGGCTCCCCGGCCGCGACCGCCGACGACCGCCGCCACGCCCGCCCTGCCGGCGCGGCCGCTGCACACGCACGACACGAGCGGCGTGCTGCACGTCTAGCCGCCGACCGAGGAGACGTTCACGCTGGGGCAGTTCTTCGACGTGTGGGGCGTGCCGTTGAGCGGGCGGCAGCTCGGCGGGCCGCGGGTCGGCGACGGCCGCGTGTTGCGCGCGTGGGTCAACGGCCGCCCGGTCCGGGGCGATCGGCCGCCATCGCCCTGGCCGCGCATCAGGAGATCGTGCTCGCCTACGGGACGCCCAAGGACATGCCCGAGCGCCCGCCCGCGAGCTACGAGTTCGCGCCGGGCGACTAGCGGCCCGGTCAGCCCGGGACGCCGCTGGCGCCGACCGGCTCGCGCGCGGCGATGAGCTCGCGCGCGCGGTCGAGATCGCCGCCCCTGTCGAAGGACAGCATCGCCCGGACATGGCCGCCCTCGAGGTACCAAACCGCGAACGGCCCGGCGCCCGGCTCGCCGCGGACGACCTCCTCGTCCCAGGCCGCGGCCGGGCCGACGTACTCCATCGACGCCCAGTCACTGAGGTCGGAGAAGAAGTACGGCACGACGTCGTGGGCGACGCCAGCGCCGAGCATGTTGCGCGCGGCGGTCGCGCCCTGCGCGGCGGCGACCTCCTCGTGCTCGATGCGGACGGCGCGGCCCTGCACGACGCTGTCGTACTCGCACATGTCGCCCGCGGAGAAGATGCCGTCGGCGGAGGTGCGCAGCCCGCTGTCGCACCGTACGCCGCCGAGCTCGCCCAGGGCCAGGCCCGACTTGCGCGCGAGCATGACGTCGGGCTGAGCGCCGACGCCGCACACGACGGCGCCGGCCGCGAGCGTGCGCCCGGCGCGGGTGACGACGCGCGCGACGCGCTCGCCGCCGTCGGCGTCGAAGCGGTCGACCTCGTCGGAGCCGAGCACCTCGACGCCGTGGTCCTCGAGCACCCTGCGCACGTGCGCGCCGACCGTGGGCCCGAACTGGCGCTCGAGCGGGTGAGCCTCCTGCATGAGCACGGTCACGCGCTTGCCGAGCTCGGTCAGCGACGCGGCCACCTCCGAGCCGATGTAGGAGCCGCCGACGCACACCACGTGGTCGACGCCCTCGACGTCGGCGCGGATCGCGTCCGCGTTGGCGAGCGCGCGCAGGTAGTGGATGCCGTCGAGCTGCGCACCGTCGACGCTCAGCCGCCGCACCATCGCACCGGTGGCGACGACCGCCTGCCCGAACCGGACCTCGTCCTTCGTCGAGAGCTTCGCCGTCTTCGCCTCCGGGTCGAGCGCGAGCACGCTCGTGCGGGTGCGCAGCTCGACGTCGTTGTCCTCCCACCACGCGGACGGGTGGACGAGCGCATCCTCCTTCGTCTCGCGTCCGGTCAGGTACCCCTTCGACGCCGGCGGCCGGTGGTAGGGCGGATCGAGCTCGCGGCCGACGAGCAGGATCGAGCCCTCGAAGCCCTCCGCCCGCAACGTGGCGGCGGCGGTCGCCGAAGCGATGCCGCCGCCGATGAGCAGGATGTCCACGTCGCGGTCGGGCATCGGCGGCCGGTCACGCTACCCGTTCCGTGCACCACGTGGCACCACGTGGCGTCCGATGCCAGCAGGGTTTCCGCCCCCGCCGCCCATGGGGACGACGCCCCTTGTTCGGCGGGGCGTGTTGCCCCGTTGATGCCCCACGGGACGCACCGAGGCCCCGTCTCCCGGGGCCTCCGACCATGCGCCTGCATCACCGCGGCGGACGCTACTGGGGGCGGGACGACGGACTCGACGCTCGGCGCGGGCGCGAGCACCGCGGCGAGGTCGAGCGCGGGCACCTCGTCGCCGCTCAGCAGGTGCGCGTACACGCCGAGCGTGAAGCTCGGCGAGTGGTTCCCGAGCGCCCTGGAGAGGGCGACGATGTTGGCGCCACCCGCGAGCTGCAGACTGGCGTACGTGTGCCGGAGGGTGTGCCAGCCCGCCCCGGCCGGCGCGGCGATCTCGCCGAGCAGCGGCTTGAGCACCTTGGAGCGCAGGCGGTCGGGGTCCTGGTAGCCGCCGCCGATCTTCGGGAACACGAGCGTCTCGTCGCCCTCCGGGATCGGCGAGGTGCTCGCGCAGCCGGTGCACCAGCGACGCCGGGAGCGGCACCGAACGGCGGCCGTGGCGCGACTTCGGCGGACCGTTCACGCGGCGCACGCGAGCGCGGCGGACGCGCAGGTGCGCGTCGCCGTCGAGGTGCAGGTCGCGGCGCTCCAGCGCGATCGCCTCCGAGACCCGCAGGCCGGTCGAGGCGATCGTCTCGATGAGCAGCCCGTGGCGGGTGCCGTGCGCGAGCTTGAGCAGGGTCGCGAGCTGCTCACGGCTGAGGGCCTTGACGGATTCGTCGTCGTCCTCGCGGATCTCGTCGACGTGCGGGATGACGGCGCCATCGCACGGGTTGCTGCGGATCAGGCCCTCGCGCCTGGCACCCGAACGCCGCGCGCAAGGGGATCAGCGCGTTGCGAATCGTCGCGGGCTTGAGGCGCTTGCCGTCGTGCTTGGCCGGATCGGCGAGCCACGCGAGGAACCCGGCGATGTGCTGCGGGCCGACGTCCACGAGCCGCAGATTGCCCGGGAAGTACCGCACGGCGAACGTCTCGATCAGCCGTCGGTATTCGGTGCGGGTGCCCTCGCGGAACCCGCGGCGCCCGCCGCCCTGATAGCGCTCGACCCACTCGGCGAGGTAGGGGAGCAGCTTGACGGTCGAGCGGGGCTGGTACTCGCCGCGGGCGATGTCGGTATGCACCTCGGCCTTGATGACGCGGGCGGCAGCGAGGGTCGCGCAGTAGCGCTTGCGCTGCTTCCCGCCGGCGCGGAACAGCACGGCGTACCCGGTGACCGTGCCGTCGGCCCGCTGGCGCTTGTAGATTCCCGGCTCGCTGGTCCGCACGAGCTTCCGATCGTCGGCCATCACGACTCGCCTCCCTCGGAGCCGAGTGCGTCCATGACACCCCGGGCGACAGTGCCGCCCATCTCGACGCAGTAGTTCAGCCAGCCGGGGTGGTAGACCAAGGTCTGGTCGTCCATGTAGCCAACCCACACGTGCGAGAACGTCGAGTCCCGAGACTCGACGTTCTCGATCAGCGGCTCAACGTTCGCTGCTCGGCACACCCCGCCGATCGTGTCGAGCGCGCCGACGTCCGGAAGCCGGTGGTGAGGCATGTAGAGGTCGAGGTTCGTGAAGTACGGATGCCTCTCGCTCGGCTCGCGCGGGCGCCCCAAGGCGGCCGCCAGTTCCGCGGCCTCGTCGTGGCCGACCGCGAGCATGTCGGCAAGCAGCAC
>DATAAR010000270.1:0-6251 GCA_036259975.1 Solirubrobacteraceae bacterium
CGCCGCGAGCGGCGGCCGCACGGCGGGCCTGCCGGTCGTGCCGCCCCAGCTGCGGCGCCCGGCCGTGCCCGTCGCCGGGCGCTGACGATCGACCGCCCGACCGGGACGCTGGCGGTCTCGGCGCTCGCCGCGGCCGTTTCCTCGGTCCGCTGCCGGGCGGCGCCGCGTAACCTGCGGCGGCCGTGGCCGCCGCCGCCGACCTCCGCGCGCTCCCGGTCCGCCTCGCCGCCCACCCGCGCGCGCTGGCGGTCGCGGGCGCGCTCATGATCGCGTTCTCGAGCATCCTCGTCCGGCTGTCGCACACCGCGCCGTCGACGTCGGCCGTGTTCCGCTGCCTGTACGCCCTGCCGGTGCTCGCCGTGCTCGCCCGCCGCGAGGATCTCCGCCTCGGCCCCCGTCCCGGGCGCCACCGGGGGCTGGCGCTGGCGGCGGGCGTCTTCCTCGGGCTCGACCTGCTGTTCTGGCATCGTTCGATCGCCGACATCGGCGCCGGCCTGGCGACCGTGCTGGCGAACCTGCAGGTGGCGGCCGTGCCGCTGCTGGCGTGGGCGTTCCTGGGTGAGCGCCCGGGCCGCCGGGTGCTCGCCGCGCTGCCGGTCGTGCTGGCCGGGATCGTGCTCATCTCCGGCGCGCTGGAGCAGGGCGCCTACGGGCGCGACCCGGCCGCTGGGGCTGTCTTCGGCGTGCTCACCGGGCTGGCGTACGCCGGCTTCATCCTCGTGCTGCGCCAGGGCAGCGGGGACCGCCGCCCGCCGGCCGGGCCGCTGTTCGACGTGACGCTCGCCGCCGCGCTGACGACGCTCGCCGGGGGCCTGCTCATCGGCGACGTCGACCTCGTGCCGGCATGGCCGGGCCACGGATGGCTGGTCGTGCTCGCGCTCACCTCGCAGGTGCTCGGCTGGCTGGTGATCTCCGTGTCGCTGCCGCGGCTGCCCGCGGCGCTCGCGTCCATGCTGCTGACGGTCCAGCCGGTCGGCTCGGTGATCCTCGCGGCGATCATCTTCGCGGAGGCGCCGAGCGCGCTGCAGATCGCGGGCGTCGTCGCGCTGCTGAGCGGGCTCGCGGCGGTGGCGCGCACGCGAGGGGCGCCTCAGGCCGCGACCTGACCGCGCGGCCGCGTGGCGAGGATCCCGAGGAGCTGCGCTCGGGTGGGGCCGGCCGGCGGCGGCGCCCCATCCGCGGCGAGCGCGAGGACGCGCTCGACGACGCCGGGCCGACCGAGAACCTCGTCCGGCGTGGCCAGGCACGCGCGCGTCTCGAGGAATCCGCGGAACAGCTCGGGATCGCGCATCGCGGCGACCGGCAACAGCGCCTGCGCGGCGGCGGCCGGGTCGGACGGCGGCGAGAGCCGCGTGCCGGTGCGCGCGGCGTCGAGCGCGCGCAGCCGAGCCCGCGTCTCCGCCACGGTCGTGCGGTACCACGGCGTGAGCGCCCGCTCTGTCGCCTCGTCCCACGCCTCGGCGAAGCGGTGGGGCTCGTCCAGGTGCTCCCGCACGACATCGCGCAGCGCCTGCGCGTGGACCATCCCCAGCGCCATGCCGCGGCCGTTCGACGGGTTGGTGCACGCCCACGCATCCGCCACCGTCGCGACGCCGGTCGCGACCGGGCGCCCGCCGGGCGCGAGCCGCCGGTAGCGGTCGCTGATCCCGCCCATCGGCAGCACGTCCGAGATCGGCTCGCCGTCGAGCCAGTGGGCGTGGCGCGGACACGCATCGAAGACGGCCGGCCACACGTCGGCGTGGCGCAGCGCCTTGAGCGGGCGGTCGCGGGCCGCGAGGTACAGCGTCACCGACCACGTGTCGTTGTCCGCGGGAAGCGTCAGGATCGAGAACGACTCGAACGCGGTCAGCGGGGCGGCGCGGAACTGCGGCATCGACCCGCCGTTCGACGCGCGGAAGAAGCGCGTGTAGTAGAGGAACCCGGAGTCCTCGGCCTCCTCGTGGATCGCCGGTGCGCCGGCGTCGGCGAGCCACCGTGCGAGCGGCGAGCGGCGGCCGGTGGCGTCGACCACGAGGTTCCCGCGGAGCTCGTCGCCGCCGTCGGTGCGCACGCCGGTGACGTGCAGGACGCCGTTGAACCGGTCCGTGATCAACTCGCGCGCGCCGGTGCCGCGGTGGACGCTCAGGCGCGGCTCGTCCTGCGCCGCGCGCGCGAGCACGTGCTCGACCACGGGGCGCCGGCCCGTCAACGTCGCAAAGCGCTCGTCGCCCGCGCGCGGCGCGCGGTCGGCGAGCGTCGGCGGCATGACGCTCAGCGCGTCGAACCGGCAGCCGCCCGCGGCGGCGAGCGCGCGGGTGACATCGGGGAGCTCCTGGTCGAGCACCTCGCGGCCGCGCGGCTGCAGGTAGTGCGCCTGGCGGAACTGCGCGACGCCGCCGCGCATCCACGCCTCGCAGGCCTCGTCGAGCGTCTCGGGCACCGGCGCGGCGTCCCGCTCCAGCACCGTCACGTCATGTCCGTCGCGCGCCAGCAGCATGGCCGCGGTGAGGCCGCCGATGCCGCCGCCGAGCACGATGATCCGTGGCATCTCCGTGTCCCTTCGTCGGGCTCGCGCGGCGAGCGTAGGGACGCGTTCGGCGTCGGTGTGAGCGCTGCCTCACACGGGCCGGGCCGGCACGCCGCCGACGACCGCGCCCGCCGCGACGTCGCGGGTGACCACGCCGCGCGCCTGCACTCGCGCGCCGGGGCCGACGACGACGCCGCGCAGCACGGTGGCGCCGGCCGCGAGGACCGCGCGCTCGCCGATCACCACCGGCGCGGTCACCAGCCCCTGGAGGCGCACCGGCCGCTCGACGTCGGCCACGCCGTGGTCGAAGTCGATCAGGACGACCTCGTCCTCCAGCCGCGCGCCGGCGCCCACCTCGACGCGCTCGTGCGCGGCGATCACACAGCGATCGCCGAGCATCGCGCCCGCGCCGATGCGCGCCTCGCCGTGGACGTGGAAGCGCGTGCCGGCGCCGATCCGCGCGCCATCGCCGATCGTCACCGCGGCGCCCTCGGCGAGCTGGAAGCGCACGCCGCGCCCGAGGCGCACCCGGCCCTCCACGCGCACGCGGCCACGCGACCGCAGGCGGGCGAGCGAGGCGCGCAGCATCGTCGCAGCCTATGCAGACGGCATCCGCACGCGCTCCACCGCGCGGCGGCGGAGGTCGCCGACCAGCATCACCCCGAGGCGGCCGGCGAAGCGCGCCCGCGCACGGCGCGAGCGGTGGATCTCCACGCGGGAGGAGGGCACGCGCGCCGCGCCGAGCGCGCGCGCCGCGCGGTCGGCGATCTCCAGCTGCCCGAGCGCCGTCGGATGCACGGCGTCCGGCAGCAGCCACGGCGGCCCGGCCAGGTCGTCGAGGTCGACCACGACTGCGCCGACCTCGCGCGCGACGCGCCGCACGACGGCACCCGCCGCGCGCGGCTTGGGCGCCGCCCGTGGTCGGCCGAGGTCGAGCGGGATCGTGCACAGCGCGACGCGCGCGCTGGCCTCCGCCACGGACGCGGCGATGGCGTGCAGGTCGCGCTCGTAGGCGCCGGCGTCGAAGTCGCGAACGCGCACGTCGTTGACGCCGGCGTACACACACGCCACGTCGTAGGGCCCCCGCAGCCGCGGCACCTGCTCGCGCAGCACGTCAGCGGCCAGCGCGCCGTCGGCGGCGAGCTTCGTGAACGGCAGCTCGAGCGCCTCCGCCAGCCACTGCGCCCACGACTGCGGATGCACGCCGAGCGCCGGCTCGCCGTGGCCGTTCGTGATCGAGTCGCCGAGCGCGACGAGGCCGCGGGTCGTCATGACGGGGCGCGATCGTAGTCAGGCTCCGGCCTGTGGTGGCTGCCCGGCGGCGTCCCGCTGCGGCGGTCGGCTCACCCAGCCGCCTCACCTCGCGACCCGCCCCGCCTCCTCCGTGACCGCCCGCAGCCGCGCCGCGTGGCGCTTCGTGAGCTGACCCTCCTCCAGCCGGAACCGCCAGTTGCCGCTTGCCGTGCCCGGCAGGTTCATCCGCGCCTCGTTGCCGAGGCCGAGCACGTCCTGGACCTGCAGCATGCACAGCCGCGCGACCGACCGCTGCGCGAGCTCGATCAGCTCCCACCACGGCTGACCGTCGCCGACGCCCGCCGCGCGCACCGCCGCGAGCCGCTCCGGCGGCAGCGTCTCGAACCAGCCGCGCAGCGTGTCGTTGTCGTGCGTGCCGGTGTAGAGCACCTGGTGCTCGCGGTGGCGCTCCGGGTCGTGCGGGCTGTGCGGGTCGTCGGGGTTGAACGCGAACTGGAGCACGACCATGCCGGGGAAGCCGAGCTCGTCGCGCAGCCGGTGCACCGGCGGGGTGATGACCCCGAGGTCCTCGGCGATGATCGCGAGCTCGCCGAGCTCCGCGCGCGCGGCGTCGAACGGCGCGCGGCCCGGGCCGCGGACCCAGCGCCCCGGGCGCGCGTCCGACGCGCCCGCCGGGACCGCCCAGTACGCGACGAACCCCCGGAAGTGGTCGATGCGCGCGAGGTCGAACAGGTCGAACACGCGCCGGAAGCGCTCGACCCACCAGCGGTAGCGGCGGTTGCGCAGCGCCGGCCAGTCGTAGATCGGGTTGCCCCAGAGCTGGCCCTTCTCGGAGAAGTAGTCGGGCGGCGCGCCGGCGACCACGTCGTCGCGGAACAGCTCCGGCCGCGCGACGTGGTCGGCGCTCCCGGGCGCCACGTAGATCGGCACGTCCCCGATCATCCGCACGCCGTGCTCGGCCGCGTAGCGGCGCAGCGCGCCCCACTCGCGGTCGAAGCGCACCTGGTCGTTGACGGCCCGCGCGCCGCCCGCGAACGCGGCCCAGTCGTCGATCCACGCGGCGTGGCGCTCGCGGAAGTCGGCCGCCTCGCCGGCGCTGACCGGCGCGGAGGGGTCGGCCAGCAGCCCGGGCCACGCCGCGAACGCCGAGCGAGCCTTGTACGGTGACCGCGCCCGATCGGGCGGCCCCAGCGGCAGCACCTGCCACCACGACTGCCCCGCGGCGTGAAGCCAATCGACGAAGCGGTAGGCCTCCGGCCCCAGGCGGCCGCCGGGCAGCGAGGTGAGGTGCAGCTGTACGCCACTCGATCGTGCGATGTGCATGCGCTCCACGTTAGGAACCGAGGAAATCGGAAAGAGAGCCGAGGACGTGCCCGCCCAGCCGCGAACCCAAGCGCCGCCCGCGCGCATCCGCATCCAGCTGCCCCGGCCCGCAATCGAGGAGGGGCGCTGGCCGGTGAAGCGCACGGTGGGCGACACGGTCGCCGTCTCGGCCGACGTCTTCCGCGACGGCCACGAGGTGCTGCGCGCCGTGGTGCGCCATCGCCGGCCGGGCGCGCGGCGCTGGAGCGAGGAGCCGCTGCACCCCATCGACGCGCACCACAACGGCGTGCGGTGGGCCGGCGAGTTCCGCATCGGCGACCGGCCCGGCCGCACGCAGTGGACGATCCAGGCCTGGGTCGACGTGTTCGCCGGCTGGCGCGACGAGATCGCGCGCAAGCTCCAGGGCGGCCAGATCGACCTGAGCGGCGAGGCGTCAGAGGGCGCCGTGCTCCTGCGCGACGCGGCCGAGCACGCCCAGGGCGAGGAGCGCAGCATGCTCGAGGCGGCTGCCGCCGCCCTCGAGCAGGGCGAGGCCATCCAGCAGGCGCTCGACCCGCGCCTGGCCGAGATCGTCGAGCGCGTCGCGCCGCGGTCGGAGGCCACGGAGCTGCCCAAGCCGCTCGAGATCGACGTCGACCGCGTGCTCGGGCGCTTCGGCTCCTGGTATGAGCTGTTCCCGCGCTCGTTCGGCGGCTTCCGCGGCGTCCAGGCGCAGCTCCCGCGCCTCCAGGAGCTCGGCTTCGACGTCCTCTACCTGCCGCCGATCCATCCGATCGGCCTCACGAACCGCAAGGGCCGCAACAACACGCTGGTCGCCGGCCCGGGCGACCCGGGCAGCCCGTGGGCGATCGGCGACGCGTCCGGCGGGCACGACGCGATCCACCACGAGCTCGGCACGATCGAGGACTTCGACGCGCTCGTGCAGAGCGCGCGCGAGCACGGCATCGACATCGCCCTCGACCTCGCGATCCAGGCCTCCGCCGATCACCCCTGGCTCACCGAGCACCCGGAGTGGTTCAACCGCCGGCCCGACGGGACGCTCAAGTACGCGGAGAACCCGCCCAAGAAGTACCAGGACATCTACAACCTCAACTGGAACTCCGAGGACTGGCAGGGGCTCTGGAACCGGCTCCTCGAGATCGTCCGCTACTGGGTGTCGCACGGCGTC
>DATAAR010000271.1:0-7236 GCA_036259975.1 Solirubrobacteraceae bacterium
ACTTCAGCTTCAGCCAGTCGCGCGAGCGCGTGGACACGTACGGCGTGCCGAGGCGCTTGGCGATCAGCCCCTCCCAGCCGCCCTGGCAGGCGTCGGCGAGCAGCGCCGCACCGTCGCCGGTCAGCTGCTCGGTGACGCGCACCGGGTCCCGCCAGCGCAGGACGCCTTCGAGCATGGCCCGCCGCTCTTCGAGCGGCAGCGAGCGCACATCGCGGCCGTCCGCGAACAGCACGTCGAAGACGTAGTAGAAGAGCTCGCCGCCCTCACCGCCACCGAACCGATCGCGACCGCCGACGAACGCAACCGCCTCACCGTCGATGATGAAACCGTCGGCCGGATCCGCGTCCAGTGCGGCGGCCAGCGGCGCGTAGCGGTCGTTCAGCGACAGCTTGTTGCGCGAGTACAGCCGCGTGCGACCGCCATCCTTGACCGCCAGGCACCGGATGCCGTCGAGCTTACGCTCGAACACCCACCGCCGGCCCGCCGGCCGCTCCGCGGTCAGCACCGCCTTCATCGGCACCACGAAAGCCGGTCGCACGTCAGGGAGCATCCCCGCAAGAGACGTAAGCGCGTCGCCGAGAACGACGCGCACTGCTCCGTCGCGTCACGGCTGGCGCGTTGACGCCTGGGGCCGCGCGCGGAAGTGCTCACTTCCACAGCCCGGCGGCCAGCGCGACCTGTCTACAGGCCTCTCTCGTGCTGCTTCATCCGCGCCTCGGCTTGGTGGCCCTGATCGTCGATCCCATCGCGCCGAACTTCGCCGCCTTGCGGCGGGTGTCCTCGAACGCCGAGCGCGCGTAGGTGTCGACGAGCTCGCCCTGTCTGATGTCGGTGTACGCCCGCTGAACCAGCAGGCGCGCGTGCTCACCGTGGAGCAACGCGCCGGCGATTCAGCCGGTCCAGAGGTCGATGCGGGCGCGCGCGTCCTCGGAGACCTCGTTGTGGATCACGACGTCGGCGAGCTGCAGACGACCCCCGGGGCGCAGGACACGGTCGATCGCGTCGAAGACGGCGTCCTTGTCGGGAACGAGGTCGATGACTCCGTTGGAGATCACGACATCGACAGACGCGTCCTCGAGCGGCAGCGTCTCGATGAGCGACTCGTGCAGGTCGACGTTGCCCAGACCCATGTCGCGCGCGCTCGCGTCGGCGCGCTCGAGCATCGCGCGGGTCATGTCGACGCCGATGACGCGCCCTTCGGGGCCGGTCATCTGCGCCGCGATGAGCAGGTCCGTTCCCGCTCCGCAGCCCAGATCGAGCACCACCTCGCCCGGCGCGACCCGTCCCAGCAGCCAATGGTTCGCCACCCCGGCGAAGCTCTCGACCGTCGCGTCGGGCACCCGCGAGAGCTCCGGCTCGGGATACCCGAGCTCCTGCGCCCAGGCGCGGCCGGTCGGGAAGATGAAGTCCTGGTCCTGGTCGCTCGAGACGTCGGTGTACGTGCGGCGGATCTCCGACCGCAGGACGTCGACGTCGACGGGAAGCCCGATCGCGCTCATGCGACCGGCTCCACGTCATGGGCGTCGGCCGCGACGCGCGCGCGGATCTGCGCGTCCGTGCGCTGCATCTCCGGATGCTCGCGCTCGACGTGCTCGCGACACAGGCGGAAGAGCTCCTCGTCGTCGGCGGCCTCGAGGTGGTGGCCGCAGGGGCAGTCGATGGCGCGCATGGCGCCTCCTTCGATGAGTCGTTGGACGGGCAGGTCAGCGTTCCGCCAGGCCTGAAACCCTCCGGCCAGATCGGTCGCGCGGCCGAAGCCCAGGCGCTGGAGCGAAGCGGCGGCGAGGCTGGACTGGTAGCCCTCGTCGCACATCACGATGAGGTGCATGTCGAGGTCCGCGATCCTCGGGTCGTGTGACTCCGAGCTGGGGTCGCAGCGCCACTCGAGCACGTTGCGGGGGAAGAACAGCGCCCCGGGCACGACACCATCGGCGGCGCGCTGGACCTCGGAGCGGATATCGATCAGGACGGCACCGGCGCGCGTCGCGGCGCGCGCCTCCGCCGGCGTCAGCCGTCGCAGCCGGGCGCGCGCCTCGGCGAGCAGCGTGTCGATCGTCTTGCGGGCGGGCGGCGTGGGGGCTGGTGGGCGCACGGGCTCTGGCGTTCCTCGTACGGGCACCGTACGCCTTGACGGACGCATGCTGCTAGTCGAGGCTTTGCATGGATGCCTTTCTCCGACGGCATAGTCGATGCGCTCGACCCAAGCCGCCTGCGGCTCCTCGTGGAGGTCAAGCGCCGCGGCTCGATCTCGGCGGCCGCCGACGTCTGCCGCATGGGACAGCCGTCGGCCACCAAGCACCTGCAGACGCTGGAGGCCGCGGTCGGCGACAAGCTCATCGAGCGCCACGGCCGCGCAAGCCGGCTGACCGAGGCCGGCGAGGTCGTCGCCGCGCACGCCCAGCGCGTCCTCGACACGCTCGAGGGAATGCACGAGGAGCTGCGCGCCCTGCGCGGGGCGGACCGGGGCACGCTCGCGCTCGCGGCGTCGACGACGCCCGGCAGCTATGTGCTGCCGTCGATCCTGCGGTGCTTCGCAGACCGCCACCCGCTTGTCGACGTCGACGTCGTGATCGGGTCGAGCGCATGGGTCGCCCAGCGCGTCGCGCGCCGCGACGTCCAACTCGGCCTGGCCGGCGAGCGCGAGCTGCCCGACGGCGTGACCGCCGAGCCGTTTCTCGACGACGAGGTCGTGGGCATCGCCGCGCCGGGCGAGCTGGACTTGCGCCGCGGGCGCGCGCCGCTGAGCCAGCTCGCCGACCGCACGCTGCTCGTGCGCGAGCACGGCTCGAGCACCCGCGCCGTGTCCGAGCGCTTCCTCGCCCGCGCGGGCTACCACCCCGCCAAGCGCTGGGAGCTCGACTCCAACGAGGCCATCAAGCGCTCCGTGGCGGCGGGGCTCGGCATCGGCTTCGTCTCCGAGCTCGTCGTCGCCGACGAGATCGAGCGCGGCGAGCTCGTCAGCTTCCGGCTCGAAGGCGCCGAGCCGATGCGCCGCTCCGTGTACCTGCTGCGACCGGACGGGCGCGAAGCAACGCCGTCGGAACGAGCGTTCATCCAGACGCTGTGCTCGTGCTGCGCGACGAGCGTCGCCGGCTGCAGCGTCGAGCAGGTCGCGTGACGGCAGATCGCCCCGCCGGATTTGGCGCGTTGGCGCTGTCGATCTCACCGGACTCGTTCGTCCCGTTCATGATCCGCGACATCGGGTGATCGCGGCGGAAACGACGGAGGCGAGAACCATGAAGGTGCTGCTGACGCTGTACGGAGACGAGACGATCAAGGGCGTCGACTCGCCACAGGACATCGCGCGGACGATGCAGGCCTGGGGCGAGTTCGGCGAAGCCGCGCGCGCGGCCGGAGTGCTGCTGGTCTGCGATGCGTTGGAGGCCTCGCACACCGCCACCACCGTGCGGGTCGACGGCGGAACGCGGCATGTCACCGACGGCCCGTTCATCGAGACCAAAGAGCAGCTGGGCGGCGTCATTCTCCTCGAGGTGCGCGACCTCGACGAGGCTCTCGAGTGGGCCGCGCGCACGCCATGGAACTTCGATGGCTGCTCCACCGAGATCCGTCCGGTGATGGACTACGACGCGTACGCCGCGCGCGCGGGAATCGCGTGGGAGGAGCCAGCCGCCTCCTGAGCGATCCGGTCACAGCCGGTGCCGTCGACCGCCTGTTCCGCGATCACTTCGGGCGGGCGGTCGCGGCGCTGATCCGCACCGTGGGCGACTGGGACCTGGCGGAGGAGTGCGTGCAGGACGCGTTGGCGACCGCGCTCGAACGCTGGCCGCGCGATGGCGTGCCGCGCGACCCGGGCGCGTGGCTGGTCGCCGTGGCGCGGAACCGCGCGATCGACCGGCTCCGTCGCGACCGCGTGCTCCGCGTAGTCATCCCGCAGCTCGCCGCGGAGATCAGCGCGGAAGACCGGGACGACAACGCGGCGCCCGACGAACCGGTGTCCACCAGCGTCCCCGATGAGCGGCTGCGGCTGATCTTCGCCTGCTGCCATCCGGCGCTCGCGCCCGAGGCGCAGGTCGCGCTCACACTCCGCCTGCTCGGCGGGCTCTCGACGGCGGAGGTCGCGCACGCGTTCCTCGTCCCCGAGGCCACCATGGCGCAGCGGCTGACGCGCGCCAAGGCGAAGATCCGCGCGGCCCGAATCCCATTCCGGGTGCCGCCCGACGACGCGCTGCCGGCGCGGCTCGAGGCAGCGCTCGACGTGATCTGCCTCGTGTTCAACGAGGGGTACGCCGCCAGCGCCGGCGACGCGCACGTGCGCCGCACGCTGTGCGCAGAGGCGATCCGCCTGGCCGCCGTGATCGCTGAGCTGATGCCCGACGAGCCCGAGGTGCTCGGGCTGCAGGCGCTCCTGCTCGCGCACGACGCGCGTCGCGAGGCGCGCGTCGACGCCACCGGGGCGCTCGTGCTGCTCGAGGACCAGGACCGCGGGCGCTGGGACGCAGCGGCGATCCACCGAGCGACCCGCCTCGCCGCGCGAGCGCTGCGCCTCGGACCGCCGGGCCGCTACGTGCTGCAGGCGGCGATCGCCGTCGAGCACGCCAACGCCCGCACCGCCGCCGACACGCGGTGGGACCGGATCGCCGGCTTCTACGCACGGCTGGCGGCGCTGGCGCCGGACCCGGTCGTCGAGCTCAACCGCGCTGTCGCGATCGCGATGGCCGGCGACGTTCCGGCCGCCCTCGCCCGCATCGACGCACTCGCCGGCGCGCTGGAGCACTATCACTACTTCCACGCCGCACGCGCGGACCTCCTGCGCCGCCTCGGAGCGGACGAGGCAGCCGCCGACGCGTACATGCGCGCAATCACCCTCGTGGGCAACGCCGCGGAGCGCGCGCTCCTCGAGCGCCGGCTGGCCGAGATCGCGGGCGCCCGCGACGCCGCTCGATCGCCCACGTAGCTCCTACGGCGTGACTCGCATTCTCGGACGGCAAGCGATCCATCGTTGATCTGCCCTAGGTGCATGAACGCACGGGGTCTAGCTTCGCGGCCATGTACTTCCGCCAGTTGCTCAACGACGCCACCGCGTGCGCGTCGTACCTCCTCGGCTGCAAGACGCACAGCCAGTTCGCGGTCGTCGACCCGCACGCCGATCTCGTCGACGACTACATCCGCCTGGCCGACGCGCAGGGAATCCCGATCGTCGCCGTTCTGGAGACCCACGTGCAGGCGGACCACGTCTCCGGGCTGCCCGACCTCGTGGCTCGCACGGGCGCGACCGCGTACCTGCCCGACGGCGCAGGCGTCGAGTTCGAGCACGAGGCGCTCGCGGACGGCCAGGTGCTCGAGCTCGGCAACACGGAGATCGAGGCGATCGCGACTCCCGGGCACGCCCCCGCCCATCACGCCTACGTGGTCACCGACCGCACCCGCGGAGACGAGGCCTGGCTCGTGTTGACCGGCGACGCGCTGCTGGTCGGCGACGCCGGGCGGCCCGACCTGCACGCCGGCGGTGAGCACACCGTCGAGGAGATGGCGCGCACGCTGTATCGCTCGCTGACCGAGCGCCTGCTCGCCCTGCCGGACCACCTCGCCCTCTTCCCCGCCCACTACTCCGGCTCGGTGTGCGGCCGCGGGCTGTCCTCCAACCCGGTCTCGACCGTCGGCTTCGAGCGGCGCCACAACCGCGCGCTGCGATTCGACTCCGAGGACGCCTTCGTCCAGGCGCTGATCACCGACATCCCGCCCGCGCCGGAGCAGCAGGCCGCGATCGTCGCCGCCAACCGCGCCGGGCGCCCGCTCGCCGCGACGGCGTGACCACGGCGCGCCGCGTCGAGCTCGGGCTGCGCGCGAACGCCGCCCAGTTCACGCTGCTCGTCGCCGTCAATGCGTTCGTGGGCGCGATGGTGGGCCTCGAGCGCTCGACCCTGCCGCTGATCGGCCGCGAGGATTTCGGGCTGGCCTCGAGCGCCGCCGTGCTGTCGTTCATCGTCGCGTTCGGCCTGGCCAAGGCGTTCACGAACCTCGGCGCGGGCGCGCTGGCCGCGCGCATCGGCCGCCGCCGGCTGCTGATCGCCGGCTGGGCCATCGCCCTGCCGGTGCCGCTGCTCATCGCCGCCGCGCCGAACTGGGGCTGGGTCGTGGCCGCCAACGTGCTGCTCGGGATCAACCAGGGACTGACCTGGTCCATGACCGTGGTGATGAAGATCGACCTCGTCGGCCCCGATCGCCGCGGCCTCGCGCTCGGACTCAACGAGGCCGCCGGCTACGGCGGGGTCGCGGTCGCCGCGGCCGCGAGCGGTTGGCTCGCGTCGAGCTTCGCTCCGCGGGACGTGCTCGTCGCCGGTGCCGCCGCGGTGGCATTCATCGCGCTCGTCGCGTCGATCGCGCTCGTCCGGGACACCGCCGCGCACGTGGCGCTCGAGCAGGCACGCCACCACGCCGCCGCCGACGGCGAGCCCCCCTCGACGCGTCGGGCGTTCGCCGACGCCACCTTCCGGATCCCGGCGCTCCGCTCCTGCTCCCAGGCGGGGCTCGTCAACAACGTCAACGACGCGCTGGCGTGGGGCCTGGTCCCGCTGTTCATCGCCGCCCACGGCGCGGGCCCGGCGTCGGTCGGACTCGTCGCGGGCCTCTACCCGGCCGTATGGGGCATCGGGCAGATCTGGACGGGACACTGGTCCGACACCGTCGGCCGCAAGCCGCTGATCGTTGCCGGCATGCTCGTCCAGGCGGCCGCCCTGGCGCTGCTGGCGGCATCGGCGGGCGCCGTCGCGATCGCCGTCGGATCCGCCGTCCTGCTCGGCCTCGGCACCGCGCTCGTCTATCCGACGCTCATCGCGGCCATCTCGGACGCCGTCACGCCGGTCGCACGTGCCCCGATGGTCGGCGTCTACCGCTTCTGGCGTGACATGGGATATGTGCTCGGCGGTCTCGTCGCGGGCATCGTCGCCGACGCCGCCGGCTACACCGGCGCGATCGCGATCGTCGCCGCGCTCACGGCGCTGTCTGGGCTGTGGGTGCTGCTCGACCTTCCCAGCCCGAGCCGGCTCGAAGCGGGCGTCGGCGTCGAGCGCGGGCGCGGCGTCGGCCGCCCGACCGTCAAGACATGAACCGTTCTGTCGTCGTCAGCCGGCTGCCGCGAGCGCGTCGTCGGTGGCGGGCGCGGGGACGATCCGGATGTAGGGCCGCGGCGACTGCCAGCCCTCGGGGTAGGTCTGGCGGGCCTCGTCGTCGGACACCGAGCCGGCGATGATGACGTCCTCGCCCTGCTGCCAGTTG
>DATAAR010000272.1:0-7938 GCA_036259975.1 Solirubrobacteraceae bacterium
CGGCCGCGACGCGCTCGTCGGCCTCGGCGCGCGCCGCGGCGTCGCGGCGCGCGAGCTCCTCGGCGTGCTCGCGGCGCAGCGCCTCCATCGCCTCGTCGCGCGCGGCGAGCTCGGCCTCGAACTGCGACAGGCGGGTCGCGAGCCCCTCGCGACCGTGGCGCTCGCCGCGCAGCTCGGCCTCCAGGCGCTCGCGCGCGCCGCGCTCGTTGTCGGCGCGCCCGAGCGCCGCCGCGGCCGCCGCGCGCGCCTCGTCGGCCAGCGCGCGCAGCGCGTTGGCCTCGCGCGCGAGCCGCACGTGCAGATCGCTGGCGCCGTTGACGCTCTCGTCCCGATCGGGCGCGGGCAGGTCGAGCAGCTCGCGGCCGACGGCGAGCGCGAACTCGGCCCCGAGCAGCATCCGGAGCGGGAGCGCGAAGCTGCCGCGCCACCGAACGCCGTCGGGATCGGCGGTCGCGTCGGCGCCGTCGGCCGCCGGCACCTCGACGCGCTCCTCGGCGTTCTCTGCCAGCAGCCGCGGGCCGCCCAGGCGGCGCCGCGACGGCGCGGTGAAGCGCCCCTCGAGCGACAGCACGGCGACGTCGGGGCTGGCCGGCACCGCCGAGAACCGCAGGACCTCGAACGACAGCTTCGACGCCACGGGGCTCACGAACCGTCCTTCGGCCGGTCGACCGGCTCGAGCGCCTGGGTGCGGTCTGGGTCGGGCTCGGGCTGGGCCGGCGTGGTGGTGGGCGCCGCGTCAGCGTCCTCGTCGAGCAGGCGGCGCGAGCGGCGCGGCTCCTCGACCGGCGGCACGGCATCGGTCGAGGGCGCGCCCGCCGCCGCGGCGCCGCCGCGCCGCCGGGGCCGGCGCGCGTCCGCGTCCGCCGCGGCATCCGGCGCCGGCGCGGGGAACGGGGCCGGCTGGTCGTGCACTTCGCGCGCCTCGCGCGCCTCGCGCGCGTCGATCGCCGCCGAGCGCCGCCGCCGCTCGCGCCCGCGCACATCGACGGTCACCGAGATGCTGGCGGCGCTCATCGCCGCACCGGCCGCCATGAGGGCGGTCGCGCCCAGCGCGAGCCAGGCGCCGGAGTCGAGCTCATCCTCGCGCGCGGCGGGCGGCGGGTCGACGAGCTGCACGGCCACGATCGCGAGCGCCGCGAACGCGATCAGCGGGATCGCGCGGGCCAGCCCGGCATAGCGCGGCAGCACCGCCACCAGCCCGCAGATCGCGCACCCGGCGAGCACGATGTCGGTCAGCTCGAGGACGGCCCACGCGTCGCCGCTGGGGGCGAACCAGTCGACGAACAGGCTGACGAAGAGCAGCACCGCCCCCAGGGCGACGAGTCCGGTGCCGACGTCGAATCGCTCGCGCAAACGGTTCCCTCCGAGAGAGTCGGGTTCGTCCCAGTGAAGCAGACCGGCGCGCCGAAAGGTCGCGGTGGTCGGGAGGTTGCGCGCTCAGCCGGCGGAGACCCGCACGACGAGCTCGCGCTCAGGCGAGCGGTCGCCGGCGAGCACCGCGCGGTCGCGCCCGGTCAGGCCGGCCGCGAGCCGGACCCGCACGCGGTGCGTACCGCTGCGCACGGGCGTCAGCTGCCAGACGAACCGCCTCGTCGCGCCCTGCCGCAAGGGCCCCAGCGCCCACGTGTTGGTGTATGCGGTCGCGCTGCCGGCGGGCGGGCGATCGACGACCCAGACCGGCCGCTGCGCATCGGCGAGGTCGACGCGGTCGCCGCGCCGGCCGAACGAGTCCACGCTCACGGCGATGTTCGGCACGGTCGCCCGGCTGTCGTTGCGCACCTCGAAGACGAAGCGGACGGGCTCTGCGACGTACTGGCGGGCGGGGAGCGACGCGCGGAGGATCGAGAGCCGGTAGGTGCGGGGCGTCTCGTCGGCGCTCCGGCGTGACCCGCCGCCACAGCCGACGAGACCCAGCGCGGCGAGCGCCGCGACAGGCGCGGCCGTCCAGCGCAGAGCCCGGGTGCCATCCATAGCGCGCGGCACCGTACCACCGGCACGGCACCGCGCGCGGCAGATGCCGGGGCCTCGCGGCGAGTGGCCGACCTAGCGGTTGTCGGTCACGTCGCCGAGCTTCGCCCCGAGCTGAGCGAAGGCGGCCGCGAGGCGATCCACGCGAGCACGACGAGCACTTGGTGCGGCGGCCGGCGGGCGACGCGGGCGACGGCGCGCATGAGCGTGCAACGTAGGCCGTCGGGGGGCAGCGCGGCAAGCGCCGGACGCCGCTCGCTCCTCCGTCCTGCCGGGCGCGGAAGCGGGCGCCCGGGGCTGCGGTTGGGCTGCGCGCGGTCGCCACAGGACGTGGTCCGCCACAGCCGCGTGGCACGGACGCAACCGTCCGCCTGCGCGGCCGACGGCCGTGCCCGCCGCCGCGGGCCGTAGCATCCGCGGCGATGGGGCGACACAGCCGCATTCGCGCACCTACCTGCGGGATCGGCCTCCGGCTGTGACCGAGCCGCCCGTTGATCCGCCCCCCGGCACGCCGCGGCGCATGCGCCTCACCGGCCTGCACCACGTCACCGCGATCGCGTCGGATCTCGCGCGGACGACCGCCTTCTACCGCGACGTGCTCGGCCTCACGCTCGTGCGCGAGGCGCGCAACGACGACGACCCCGACGCGCGTCACTTCTGGTTCGGCGACGCCGAGGGCTCGGCGGGCACGCTCGTGTCGTTCATGGAGTACCCGGCCATGGAGGGCGGGAAGGTGGGCGTGGGTAGCACCCACCACTTCGCGTTCACGGTCGGGTCCAGCGAGGAGCTCGAGGCGTGGCGCGACTGGCTGCGCTCGCGCGACGTGCAGTGCACGGACGTGTTCGACCGCGGGGGCCTGCGGTCCGTGTACCTCCGCGACCCCGACGGCCACATCCTCGAGCTCGCCACGCCGGCGGGCTGACCGACGCGGCGGCGGGATCACGCCGCGTCGGCCCGCTCCCCGGCGCCGGTGCTAGACCGCGGCCAGGACCAGCGCCTCGGCCGGCTCGGCCGTGCGTGACGCCGCCGCGGCCGCGTCGCCGGCGGCGAGGAGCTGGGCGACGGCCCGGCGTTGGCGGTCGGTCATCGACCCGATCGTCTTGGTCTCGGACATCGGGATGCACTGCAGGAACTTGCGGCAGCGGGTGTGGCCCCACCGGTGCTGGCTGGTGAGGAGGTCGGACACGGTCATCGAGTCGGCCTCCCAGGGCGAGCTCAGGATGACCTCGGCGGCGGTGATCTCCCCTTCGGCCACGCGTCGCTTCAGCTCTGCTCGGGCCAGCCGGACGGCGTTCGCGCGCTGCAGCGCCTGCAGGTGCTGCGGGTGGCGGCGTGGCGACCCGGGGGACGTCCTCGCTTCTGCGCTCATCGGTTTCCTCCCATGCGATCCCCTTCCCTCGAGGGGACGCTCCTCGGATATGGCTACGTGCGGCCACGCGGACGCGACATCCCGAGGCCCTCATCGAGGCCCGTCCCAGACTGGGTTCGACTCTGCCGATGACCCTGGTCGAACGCCTTTCCGGGCCTCTCCCCGAGCGTCTCGCCGACGCGGCGCCGAAGCTATGACACATCGCGATGGGGGGTCAACGTGTGAAGGCCCGCAACATCCGCTCAGAGCGCCTTTTTTCGTTCCGTCCCCGACTTGTGAGGGAACGGACAAGCCGAAGGCGCCAATTTGGACGTCCGGCGGCCGGTCGGAATCCGGCGGCCGACGGCTGCGCCGGCCGCCCGAGCGGCGCGGATCTCAGTGCGCGCCCGGCCCCGGCAACGGGCCGTGCTCGGCCTCGAAGCGCGCCTTCACGCCCTCGAACGCGCTCAGCGCCCGGTCGAGCGTCGCGCGGTCGTGGGTCGCCATGACGCTCGTGCGCAGCAGGGCGCCGCCCGGCGGCACGGCGGGGTGCAGCGCTGTGTTGACGAACACCCCGGCGTCGTAGAGCGCCTTCCAGAGGAAGACGGCCTTCCAGTCGTCGCCGACCAGGACGGGGATGATCGGGGTGACCACGTCGTCGCCTCCGGGTAGGGGCTGCGCGGCCACCACCGCGAAGCCCCGATGCTCCAGGCCGTCGCGCAGGTAGCGCGCGTTCTCGAGGACCGCGTCCATGAGCGGGCGCCCGTCGTCGGAGCGGATGACGCGCAGCGCCGCGAGCGCGGCGCCGGCCGCCGCCGGCACCGCGGACGCCGTGAACAGGAACGCCCGCGACTGGATGCGCAAGAACTCGATCACCTCGCCCGACCCGGCCACGAACCCGCCGCAGCTGGCCAGCGACTTCGAGAACGTGCCCATGCGCAGATCGACGCGATCCTCGACGCCGAGCAGCTCGGCCGTCCCCGCGCCGCGCGCGCCCAGTACGCCGGCCGCGTGCGCCTCGTCGACCATCAGCCGCGCGCCGAAGCGCTCGCACAGGTCGCAGATCGCGGGCAGCGGGGCGACGTCGCCCTCCATCGAGAACACGCCGTCGACGACGACGAGGATGCCGCCGCTGTCGCCCGCCGCCTTCTCGAGCGACCGCTCGAGCTTGTCCATGCGGTTGTGGCGGTAGGGCCGCAGCTTGGCCCGCGACAACAGGCACCCGTCGAGGATCGAGGCGTGGTCGCCGGAGTCGGCGACGACGGTGTCCCCCGGGGCGAGGATCGTGCCGAGGGTCCCGACGTTGGCCTGGTGGCCGGTCGTGAACACGATCGCGTCCTCGGTGCCCATCCACTCCGCGATCTCGCGCTCGAGCTCGAGGTGCAGCGGCGTCGTGCCGTTCAGCAGGCGCGAGCCGGTCAGCCCGGTGCCGAAGCGGTCGAGCGCCTCGCGGGCGCCCGCGATGACGCGCTCGTCGCCGGTGAGGCCGAGGTAGTTGTTCGACCCGAGCATGATCCGCTCGGCGCCCTCCATCTCGACCACCGGGCGGGCCGGGCTTTCGATCAGCCGGAAGTACGGCAGCACGTCGGCCTCGCGGGCCGCGCGCAGCTGCTCCGCGCGCTCGTGCCCGCGAACCTTGGCGAAGACGTCGATCTGGGTGCCTGCCATGTAGGGTCCCGCCGTGTCCGTGGAAGTGAGCCCCGTGCGGTCGCGGGCCGGCCTGCGGGAGTTCATCGAGCTTCCGTTCCGGCTGCACTCTACCTCCCCGCAATGGGTGCCTCCGCTGAGATTGGAGCGCCACGCGTTCCTCAGCCGCCGCCAGAACGCGTTCTTCACCCACGGCGACGCGCGCCTGTTCCTGGCCCGCCGCGGCGGGCGGGTCGCCGGGCGCATCAGCGCCCAGATCGACCACGCGTTCAACGCCCACCACGGCAACGCGTGGGGGATGTTCGGCTTCCTCGAGTTCGAGGACGACCCGGAGTTGCTCGCCGCGCTGCTCGAGGCCGCGCGCGGGTGGCTGACGGACCGCGGCCGCGACCGCATGGTGGGGCCGATGGACTTCTCGGTCAACGACGAGCTCGGCGTGCTGATCGAGGGCTTCGAGCGCGAGCCGATGATCAAGCAGCCCTGGCATCCGCCGTACTACGCGCGCCGTCTGGAGGAGGCGGGGCTGACCAAGGCGATGGACCTCCTCATGTGGGAGCTGCAGATCGCCGACCGCGAGAAGATGCTGCCGCTGCTGTTCGACCTGGCCGAGCAGGCCGGGCCCAAGCACGGCATCACGCTGCGCAAGATGTCGTTCTGGCGGCTGCGTTCCGAGCTCGACGGCTTCGCCGACGTCTACAACTTGGCGTGGAAGGACAACTGGGGCTACGTCCCGTACTCGAAGGCCGACCTCGACTTCTACGCGCAGGAGCTGAGGCTCGTGTTCGACAAGCCGTGGTTCATGGTCGCCGAGCGCGAGGGCGAGACGATCGCGATCGCGATCACGGTGCCCGACATCAACCAGGTGCTGCGCCGCATGAACGGCCGGATACTGCCGTTCGGCTGGTGGCACTACCTGCGACGGCGGAAGATCATCGACCGCGTGCGGGTCGGGTTCCTCGGCGTCAAGCCCGAGTACCAGCACACCGGCGTGGCCGCGGCGCTGTACGTGGAGCACTTCGACGTGTCCGCCCGCTCGCGGATCAAGTGGGGCGAGATGGGGTGGATCCTCGAGACGAACCGCGCGATGAACCGGGGCATGCGGGCGATGAACGGCCGCGTCGTCAAGCGCTACCGGGTCTACGAGCGCGAGCTCGGCCCTGGCGCCTGAGCGCCACGCCCCGCGGACTTCCGGATGCGATCCGGCACCGTGGGTAGACTCGCCGCGCGATGGATCATCCGCCCACGTTCGACCCATCCCTCGACCCGGACGACGGCGACGTCGAGGAGGTCGACGCCGTCCCCGTGCTGTCCGAGGCCGGAGCGCTCGAGCCGCGCCGCTCGGCCGGCCAGGTCGTGGCGCGCCAGGCCGCGGCCGTCGCCGCCACGTCGTTCGCGGCCGGGGTGGCGACGGTGGCCATCGCGCGCGCACACAGGGTGCGCCGCGCACGCCGGCGCACGCAGCGCGCCCTCGGCCCCGTGGTGGCGTCGCGCTCGTTCCTCGTGGACGTGCACCTGCTCGGTCCGCGCGAGTGATCGCCGCGTCCGATCCGTCTTATCCGGAATAGGACCAAAGTCTTAATGGTTGTGCGCAATACCCGCTGGCGGGGACGCGGGGGGCGCGCGAGGCTACGCAGCGGTCAGGCACGGTGCCTGACAGCGGCTTGGAAGTTGCTTCCGAGCTAGCACGGAAGCACCCCCAGGGGGAGGGACGCCGGGGGGCGGTCCCTCCTCCCAGGGTGTTCCTCTCGCGGTCACCGAGCGGCCGTCCGTCCGCGCCGGCCCGTCATTCCCGCTGCGGCCGCGGCGCCGCGGTCGACCCGCGGACCGTCAGCGACACCGGCAGCTGCCGCACCCGCGGGACCCGTTCCCCGGCCATGTGCGCTGCGAGCGTCTCGAACGCGAGCGCGCCCAGGCGCGCCGCGTCGGCCGTGACCGTCGTGAGCGGCGGATCGAGCAGGAGCGTGAAGGCGAGGTCGTCGAACCCGACGACGGAGACGTCGCGGGGGATGCGCAGGCGCAGGTCGCGCGCCGCGAGGTAGACGCCGCCGGCGAGGATGTCGTCGTCGCAGAAGATCGCCGTCGGGGGGTACGGTCCCTCGAGCAGGCCGCGCGCGGCCCGGTGCGCGGCGGCGAAGTCAATCTCGCTGCGGGCGTGCGGCATCGCATCGGGATCCAGCCCGGCCTCGGCGAGGCTCGCGCGCCAGCGCTCCTCGCGCGTTCGGAACGCGTGGCGCTCGAACGGGGCGGCGACGCGCCCGATCCGGCGGTGGCCGAGGCCGAGCAGGTGGGTCATCACCGCGTCGGCGCCCGCGGCGCTGTCGAGGCGCACGGAGGGATGGCCGGGCGACTCGTCCTCGATGAGCACGATCCGCTCGGGGCGGGCCCCGCGCCGGCGCCGCGGCGGGTCGATGCCGAACACGAGGAAGCCGTCGACCGGACCGCCGCGCAGCGCCTCGTAGGAGCTCAGCTCCCACGCGGGGTCGTTGGCGGTGTCGATGAGCGCGACCGTGTAGCCGGCGGTCCAGGCCGCGGCCTGGGCCCCGCGCATGACGTGGCCGAAGAACGGGTTCGTCACGTCGGGCACCACGAGTGCGACGCTGCGCGCGGCGCCGAGACGCAGCGCGCGAGCGGCGACGTTGGGGCGGTAGCCGAGCTCGGCCGCGGCGCGGCGGACCGCGTCCTCGGTCGCCGCCGACACGCGCCCGCGGGCCTTGCCCGACATGACGAGCGAGACCGTCGACTGCGAGACGCCGGCGCGGCGCGCGACGTCGTTGCTCGTCACCGGGCTGTCGGCGCCTCGTGCGATGGGCGAATCACAGCATGGGGCGCGGCGGCGCTGCGGCGGGGCCGGCCGGCATGGCGGTTTGACACATCCGCCGTCATACGTATGATCAGGCATACGTATGACGGCAGCTCCGACGACCATGCTCTTCCGTTACGCCGGGGCGTCGCCGCGGCCTGGCCGCCGGCTGCCG
>DATAAR010000273.1:0-4720 GCA_036259975.1 Solirubrobacteraceae bacterium
GGCCGTGTCTCAGTCCCAGTGTGGCTGATCGTCCTCTCAGACCAGCTACGCATCGTCGCCTTGGTAGGCCATTACCCCACCAACAAGCTAATGCGCCGCGGGCCCATCCCGATGCGGAGGCCGAAGCTTCCTTTCCTCACACCCCTCGAGGAGTGTGAGCACATTTGGTATTAGCCCCGGTTTCCCGGGGTTGTCCCAATCATCGGGGCAGATTACCCACGTGTTACTCACCCGTTCGCGGCTTTGCCCCCGGCCGAAGCCGGGTTCGTCGCTCCACTTGCATGTGTTAAGCACGCCGCCAGCGTTCGTCCTGAGCCAGGATCAAACTCTCCGTGAAGAACTGCTGGCCCACGAGACCCGGAGGACTCGCGAACCGTCACAAAGAGTTCGTCAGTGACCTTGGATGTAGTGCCGGTACACGGGCACCACGGTCATGACGGGTCAATTCTGGCCGCCGGCACCAGACGTCGATGCCGGACGGTCGAACCTGGACGCACACTACGGATCATTCGATCCGAGGTGCGCATGCTGTTGAGTTTTCAAAGACCGCCGCGCCCGATCGGGAAGGGGACTCCTTCGCAGGGGGCACACTCGGGCGCTGGACCCGAGGCCGGACCGATGAGTATAGCGCCGATCCCGCGGGGACCAGAGCCGCCCATTCGGGGCGCTCAAACGAACCGGGCGAGGAAGGATAGCGCGATCTCTGCCCGTCAGGAGCGTGCACGCGCCGAGTCCGGGGGCCGGTCGGACCGCGACGGCCGCGCCCGCGCCCCTTACGACACGACCTGCACCGAGACGACCCGATCGCGCTCGCGGTCGTCGAAGTCGACCAGCACGACCTGCTGCCAGGTGCCGAGCCCGAGCTCGCCGCCGACGACCGGCACCGACTCCGACGGGCCGATGATGCTCGCGCGCAGGTGCGCGTGCGCGTTGGTGTCGTGATTGCGGACGTTATGTTCGTAGGGCGCGTCTGCCGGCGCCAGGCGGTCGAGCAGCGCCTGGAGGTCCGCGACGCCGCCCGGCTCGTACTCCATGGTGGTCACGGCGACGGTCGAGCCGACCGCGAACACCAGCGCCACGCCGGTCTGGACCTCGGAGCGGCGCACGATCGAGCGGACGCCCTCGGTTAGATCGACGATGGCGCCGTGGCCGGGCGTGCTCAGCCGCAGCAGTCCGCCGTGGACCGGCATCGCTAGGGCTGGACCCGCAGGCGCCGGAACTGGCGCTTGCCAACCTGCAGGACCGCCCCGTCCAGGCGCTCGGGCGCGAGGTCGAGCTCGTCGGGCCCGAGCGGCTCGCCGTCCAGGCGCACGCCGCCCTGGGCGAGGCGGCGCCGCGCGTCCGAGCGCGACAGGCCAAAGCCGTCGGCGAGCACGGCCGGCACGTGGACGCTGCCGTTCTCGGGGCGGACCTCGAGCTCCTCGACCTCCTCGGGCGCCTCGTGGCGGATGAACAGCCGGTCGAAGTGCTCCTCGGCCGCGCCCGCCGCGTCGGCCCCGTGGAAGCGCGACACGATCGCGCGCGCCAGCGCGCGCTTGGCGTCGCGCGGCGGCGTGCCCGGACGCGGCTCGTCGAAGCCGAGCAGCGAGAACCACGTCGGCATCGCGGCGTCGGGCAGCCGCAGCGTGCGGCCGTACATCTCCTCCGGCGGCTCCGTGACGCCGACGTGGTTGTCCAGCGACTTGGACATCTTCTCGACGCCGTCGATGCCAGGCAGGAGCGGCATGGTCAGTACCGCCTGCTCGTGCACGCCGTAGGCGCGCTGGATGTCGCGCGCGAGCAGCAGGTTGAAGGTCTGGTCGGTGCCGCCGAGCTCGACGTCGGAGAGCACCGCGACCGAGTCGTAGCCCTGCAGCAACGGATAGAGCAGCTCGAGGATCGAGATCGGGGCGCGGGCGGCCCAGCGCTTGGCGAAGTCGTCGCGCTCCAGGATCTGGGCCACGGTGGTCGTGCGGACGAGCCCGAACAGCTCCTCCATGCGCATGTCCAGCCACTCGGAGTTGAAGCGGACCTCCAGCAGCTCCGGGTCGTCGAGCAGAACGCGGAACGCCTGCTGCTGGTACGTGCGCGCGTTGGCGTCGATCTCCGCGCCTGACAGCACCGGCCGCGTCGCCGAGCGCCCGCTCGGGTCGCCCACGCGGGCGGTGTAGTCGCCCACGATCAGCACCACCCGGTGGCCGAGGTCCTGGAACTCGCGCAGCTTCTGCAGCACGACGGTGTGGCCGAGGTGGATGTCGGGCGCCGTCGGATCCATCCCGAGCTTCACGCGGAGCCGGCGCCCGTCGCGGGCGGCCTCGGCCAGCTTGGCCTCGAGCGCGCCCTTCGGCAGCGCGTCCACGGCGTTCCGCGTCAGGAAGGCAGCGGCTTCCCATGGGTCTGGGGGCATCGCGGCCAATGCTAGTGTTGGCCCCCGCCGCGAGCCGCCGCCCGTCACATCCATCGTCGTCCGGGGCCGCCGGCCGCCCCCTCGCCGATGAGCGACGCGAACGGATCCGACAACGTCACGCCGCTGTTCGAGGAGCCGCCCGCGCCCAGGCCGAAGCTCCGCAAGCTGCGGCTCTTCGTGGTCCTCGTCCCGCTGTCCCTGCTCGCGCTGGTCTCGACGGTCTTCGGGATGATGATGGCGGTCGCGTCCGACCTGCCGGACCTCGAGAACCGCAAGGAGTTCCAGGACGCGCGCAACTCCGTTCTCTACGACGTCCACGGCAAGGAGCTCGGCGTCCTGACGAACAACCAGAGCCGGGTGATCGTCAGCTTCGACCAGATCTCGCCGGACATGCGCAGCGCGATCATCGCCATCGAGGACCGGCGCTTCTACCGGAACCCCGGCGTCGACATCCGGGGCATCGCGCGCGCGTTCGTGCAGGACGTCATCCAGCAGCGCGCCGTCCAGGGCGGCTCGACCATCACGCAGCAGTTCGTCAAGAACGCCATGCGGGCGCAGAACGAGCGGACCGTCTTCCAGAAGCTGCGAGAGGCGGCGCTCGCCTACCACCTCACGCGCAAGTGGTCCAAGCAGAAGATCCTCACGCAGTACCTGAACTCGATCTACTTCGGCAACGGGGCCTACGGCATCGAGTCCGCCGCCCGCACCTACTTCGGCCGCGACCATCCGGAGTGCCCCGCCGAGCGGCCGTGCGCGACGGTGCTGCGCCCGCACGAGGCGGCGCTGATCGCGGCGATCGTCGCCAACCCCAGCGCCTACGACCCCGTCGCCAACCCGGCCGCCGCCAAGCGCCGCCGCGACCTCGTCCTCCAGCGCATGTTCGAGCAGGGGCGGCTCGGCCGGCTGGAGTACTTCAACGCGCGCCAGGAGGCGCTGCCGGCCGACCCCGAGCCGCCGCGAGTGCGCACCAAGGCGCCGTACTTCACGACGTGGGTGCGCCAGCAGCTCGTCGACCGCTACGGCGCGCGGCGGGCGTTCGAGGGCGGCCTCAAGGTCACGACGACCCTCGACCTCGACCTCCAGAACGTCGCCGAGGCGACGGTGAAGCGCTACTTCGCGAATCCGTCAGGGCCGGCCGCCGCGATCGTCGCGATCGACAATGACAGCGGCGAGGTGCGAGCCATGGTCGGCGGACGCAACTACAACGCGCGGCCGTTCAACCTCGCCACGCAGGGCCGGCGCCAGCCGGGCTCGGCGATGAAGCCGTTCATCCTCGCCGAGGCGCTGCGCCAGGGCATCGACCCCGGATCGGTGTGGCCGTCGCGCAAGCGCTTCTTCAGCGTGCCCGGGTCGAAGACCGAGAAGTTCGTCGTCAACAACTTCGAGAACCGCTACTCGGGCACGAACACGCTCGCCGGCGCGCTGACGGCGTCCGACAACGCCGTCTACGCGGCCGTCGGCATCCACGTGGGCACGAGGAAGGTCGCCCGCCTCGCGCGCCGGATGGGGATCCGCACGCCCGTGTCGTCGAACCTTGCGATGACGCTCGGCGGCCTGCGCGAGGGAGTCACGCCGCTCGACATGGCCCACGCCTACGAGACCTTCGCCACGGACGGCCTGCGCGTGACCGGCACGCTCGGCGCGAGCCGCGCCGGGCCGGTCGGCGTGCGCTCGGTCGCCACGCTGCCGCGCCGCGGCCGGTCCAGCCGCACGATCGCGACGAACCGGCTGCGGCGCCGGCGCGTGCTCGACAAGGCCACGGCGCAGACCGCCGTGGGGATCATGCAGACCGTCGTCACGCGCGGGACCGGCAAGCGCGCCGGGCTGGCCGACGGCTCGTTCGTGGCGGGCAAGACCGGCACGACGGAGAACAGCGGCGACGCATGGTTCGTCGGCTTCAGCGACCGCATGACCGTCGCGGTGTGGGTGGGCTATCCGGACAAGCTGAAGCCGATGCTGACCGAGTTCGGCGGCAAGCCGGTCGAGGGCGGCACGTTCCCGGCGCTGATCTGGCACGACTTCATGACCGGCGCGAACAGGATCATCGACGACCGCAACCGCCGCGCGCGCATCCGCCGGGGGCTGCCGCCCGAGCCGCCCGAGAGCGAGCGCACGACGACGACCGCGCCGGCGCCGCCGCCCGCCGTGGCCCCGGCCGCACCGGCCGAGGGCGGCGACGTCCCGCCGCCGCCGAGCAGGCCGGTCAGCCCCAGCGGCGGCGGCACGACCGCGCCGCCGCCGAGCAACCCGGCGCCCCCCGCGGCGCCCGCGCCGCAGCCCACCACGCCCGCCCCGGCGCCCGCGCCCACACCGAGCCCGGCGCCGACCCCGACG
>DATAAR010000274.1:0-3147 GCA_036259975.1 Solirubrobacteraceae bacterium
GTGCGGGCGCCCGCGCGCGCCACCGCGCCGCGCCGGCCGGTGAGCGGCGGCGCGAGCGGCGAGTTCGCGATCGAGACGCGCTGATCGGCGCGGGGGGCGACGACCAGCGCGCCGCGAGCCCGGGGGTGATGCGCCTTCTGCCACCTTATGCGGGCAGAAAGCGCATCAGCCACCTTCAGCCCGGCACGGCCTCCGCAGCCCCGCCCTGGCCACGCGTGGTCTGCAGGTCGACGACTTCCACGAGATCGGCCAGATCCTCGCGACCGCGCTGACACCGTCGTTCGACGGCGCCGGGTGACAAGCTCGCCGAGCGCGTCATGGCGATCGCGGACCGCTACCCGCCGTACTCGCAGGTGCGCGCGGCACGCCGGTGGCGTCGGCGAAGCCCCGCGGCTCTCTGCCTCCGGCCGGGCCCGCGCGCCGCCGCCGTCGCGCCCGACCTGCGTGATTCGCGCGTGCGCCGCGGCCGGATGCCGTCCGATGCGCCTCCTACCTTCCAGCGCGACCCTTCCCTCTGAGTGTCAGGGAGCGTTGCGAATGGCCCTCTGCTTCATCGAACCCCAGGACGCGATCCGCGTGATCGCCGAGTCCGTCGGCCGCGAGGCGCGCCGGCAGCTGCTCGGCGAGCTCGTCCGCGCGTGGGTCGATGAGATCCCCGAGCAGGAACTCGCGTCCCACTACGCGAAGGCGGTGGCCGACCTCGACGAGCACGACCTGTCGATGCTCGCCGCCTGGCATGCCTCGCTGGAGGTCGGGCATCCGATCGCCAACCGCGAGTTCCTCGTGAACGTGTTCCCCTCGCTGGGCGACAACCGGCGCGAGGCGCTCAAGATCGCCGCCGGCTTCCGCGGCGAGGAGGCGTTCGACGCCGGCGTGGCCGAGGAGGAGGCGCTCGACACGGTGCTGCCGTACCTCTCGCGCGAGCGCTCGATCGCGCTCGCGACCGAGTGCCTCGACCTCTACCTCTGGGACCGGCTGGGCTGCGACAACTGAGCGCCGTCCAGCGCGGCGCGCATGTCCGCGATCGCCTGCTCGGTGTCGCGGAACCAGACGGCGGCCATGCCCAGGTCGGCCGCCGCGGCGCAGTTGACCTCCACGTCATCGACGAACAGGCAGCGCTCCGGCGCGACGCCGAGGCGCTCGCACGTCAGCCGGTAGATCGCCGGGTCGGGCTTGCGGACACCGACGAACGCCGAGTCGACGACGACCTCGAACAGCTCGTCGACCGGCAGCATCGCGCGCCAGCGGGCCTCCCACTCGCGGACGTTGTTCGTCAGCATCGCGAGCCGGTAGCCGCGCTCGCGCAGCTCGGAGAGGAACGCGATCATCGGCTCGTTCGGCTGCAGGCCGGCGAAGTAGCGCTCAGCGAACTCGCGGAGGGCGACCTCGCGGCCGAGGTCCTCGCGCAGCTGCGCGCGCAGCCGGGCCATGAAGTCGCGCTCGGTCATCCGCCCGCACTCGAGCTCGTAGAGCGGGTGCGCGCCGTCGCGCTCGGCGATCCGGCGCAGCGCGCGGCCGAGATCGCCGGCGTCGAGGGCGTCCTCCTCCTGGATGGCGGCGAACGTGTCGAGGAGCGGCGTGGTCAGCACGCCGCCGAAGTCGCTGATGACGACCTCGACGCTGCTCACGCGCGGCGCAGCACGTCGTAGCGCCCCACGCCGGCGCGGCCCTCCATGCGCCAGCGCAGGAACGCGCAGTCCAGCCGCAGCCGGCCGAGGTCGAGGGTCGTGCCGCACACGACCTCGCCGGCGGCGCGGCGGGGGAAGCCCTCGCCGTCGACGTACAGCTCGAGGCCCGCCGCGCGCTGGCGCCCGTCGCCGTCGTAGGTGGTGCTGAGCCGCGCGTCGAGCACCGGGGTGGCGCGGTCGGCGCCGGACTCCGGGTCACGGTCGAGGATCGTCGCGGCGACGCGCTCGTCCTCGTGGTGCTTGGCGCCCGCGGGACGGATCGCGGTGAGCGACACCGCCAGCTCGTCGCCGAGCCACGCCGCGACGGTCCGCGCCAGCGCGATGCGGTCCCAGTCCGGGGCGCCCCACGAATGGCCGCGCTGGCCGAGCCCGTCAACGTCGATCCGCCGGCCGCCGACGGTTGCGGCGCCCGTCACCCGGCACGTCTGTTCGAACCCGGTCATGCCGCCGGCGCGCGCCACCGGGTGGTCGGGGTCGAGCTCGGCCACGGCGCCGAGCGCGCGCAGGTCGAGGTCGAGGCTGGCCTCGTCGGAGGCGAACTGCAGCCGCCAGGCGCGCAGCGGCTCGACTACCTGCGTGTCGAGCCCGGCGGCAGAGACCTCGTCCCACGACTCGGGCTCGCCCGCGTCCACGCCGCCCTCGGCGTTCACCGCCACCGGCTCGCCGCCGTAGAACAGGATCGCCAGGCCGCTCGCGCCGTTGTCGGCGAGCCCCAGCCGGGCGATGCCGTAGAGGTCCGCGCGCGCGTCGCCGAAGGCGACCGTCACGGCGTCGGAGAAGCCCGCGCCGGTCCGCGGGCGCGGAGCGTCGTGCTCGGGGCCGACCGTCACGGCAGCCGGCGCGGGTCGTCGACCTCCGCCGCGCTGCCCTCGACGTCCGCGTCGCGCGGCCGCGCGGTGGGGCGGGCGCGCCGGTCGAAGCCGTCGCGGGAGCCGGCGCGCGGCGCGCGCCGCATCCCGCCGAGCCCGCTGACCACCATGCGTGGCAGCAGGCGCCGCACCAGCACGCCGCGGATCACCGCGCGCGTGGGCGGCAGGAGCAGCAGCACGCCGAGCAGGTCGGTGGCGAAGCCGGGCGTCAGGAGCAGCGCGCCGCCGAAGATCACGAGCACGGCGTCGAGGACCTCGCGATGCGGCACGCGGCCCTCGGCGACCGCCGCGTTGAACCGGCGCCATGCCGCGCGGCCCTGCGAGCGCATGAGCACCGAGCCGAGGATCGAGTCGGCGATCAGCAGCGCGATGGTGGGGACCACGCCGATCGCCTGGCCGACCTGGAGGATGACGTACAGCTCCACGATCGGCACGACGATGAAGAGCACCAGCAGGAGCGGCAGCATCCCTGCACAGGCTACGCCAGGGCGGCCGCGCGGCCAAGGCGTACGAGCTGATCGTCCGCTGGAACCGCCGCGCCGACCCGGACTCGACCGGCGCCGTGGCCTACCGCTACTGGAAGGAGGCGC
>DATAAR010000275.1:0-10584 GCA_036259975.1 Solirubrobacteraceae bacterium
GTAGGTCGTCGTCGTCGGGTCCGCCTTGGGCCCGAGCTCGGCGCCGAGCACGATCGACATGACGATGATCGAGAGCATGACCACGCAGGCCATGGCCCCGTCCTTCGCCACCGCGTAGGGGAAGAACGGCTTCCCCTGCGACTTGAGGATCGAATACTCCCGGAGGTACTGCTCCTTCTGGGCGCGGTTCACGCGCGCTCCTCCGTGACGCCGGCGGTCTGCTCGACCTTCTGCCACGGCGGCGCCGTGGTGCCGAGCTTGGCCACGAGGTACAGGTGCGCGCCGATCATCGCCGCGATGGCCCCGGGGACGAGCAGCATGTGGATCGCGTAGAACCGCGACAGCGTGGTGGCCCCGAAGTCGGGCCCGCCGCGCAGGAAGTCGTTGAGGTACGGACCGACGAGCGGGCCGGTGCCGTTGATGTTCACGCCCACGATCGTCGCCCAGTACGAGCGCTGGTCGAACGGCAGCAGGTAGCCGGTGAACGACATCGTCATCGTGAGGATCAGCAGGACGACGCCGATCACCCAGTTCAGCTCGCGCGGGTACTTGTAGGCGCCGAAGAAGAACGTCCTCGCCATGTGCAGGAAGATGAGGACGACCATGACGGTCGATCCCCACTTGTGCATGCCGCGCACGAACTCGCCGAGGAACGCCTCGTTCGTGATGAAGCGCGTCGACTCGTAGGCGCGGGTGGCCGACGGGTCGTAGTACATCGCCAGGAAGACGCCGGTGACCGCCTGGTTGAGGAAGGCGAACATCGTCGCCGAGCCCAGCGTGTAGAACCAGTTGGTCCCCTTGGGGACCTTCCGGAACATCATCCAGCGCGCGCCGCCCGACAGCGACGTGCGCTCGTCGACCCAGTCGACGACGGTGGTCCCGGCCTCCTTGGCGACGTCGCTCGGCTTGACCCTCCCGTTGCCCTGCCCGGGGCGCTTCGGGGCGGGGGTGAGCTTGCGGGGGACCGGTGGCGCGGGGAGCTTGAGCTTCGGCATGGCCTAGGTGTCTGGGAGCTTTCGCGCCGTCGGGCGCGAGGGGTAGAGGTACTGCCCGATGCCGTCGAGCGGCTCACCGGGGTCGCGCGGCGAGAAGCGCTTGAGCTCGCGGTTCACCGAGTAGCGAGGGCCGATCTCGAGCCGGCCACCGCGCTCGCGCGTGTAGAAGCGGTCGAGCGGGCGCACCGGCGGGCCGCCGTCGACCTCGCCGCGGAAGTTGTAGACGCCGCCGTGGCACGGGCAGATGAAGCGCCCGGCGGCCTCCACGAAGCGGACCGGGCAGCCGAGGTGCATGCACCGGGTCGAGATCGCGACGAACCGGTTGTACTCGTCCTCCGGCTCGGTGTCGATCTGCGGGTTGCGCCGGCGGACGTAGACCGTGGTCTTGCCGGCCTGCCCGATGCCGGCGACGGCGGTGATGACCTTCGGGATGTACGTGTCGGCGTTGAAGTCGTCCGGCGCGCCGACCGCCTGCCAGGAGGTCTCGTGCTTCTCGAACACCGGGCCGAGCGCGAAGCCGACGGCCGGGAGCAGGAACGCCGAGGTGGCGACCGCACCCGCGACATGGGCCGTCCCGGTCATGAACCGGCGGCGCGTGACGGTCTCGCCCTCGAACGCGCCCGGGATCTGGCGGTCGGCGGTGTACTTCGACTTGGCTTGACGGCGATCGGCCATGGCGGGGGCGCGAACCTTAGCGCCCCGTAAGTGTACGTAGCGCCTGGCCCCGGGCGGCTCGCGGTCAGCGGCCTGACGCGCCACCGTCGGCGAGTCGGCGCGCCGCCGCGCGCAGCGCGCCGGCCGCCCGCGGATCGCCCGCCCGGGCGGCGGCCTTGGCGGCCCGCAGCGCGTCGTCCGCGCCCCAGCCGATCGCCGCCGCGCCCCCCGCCCACGCGGCCTCGGCGACGTCGGGGCGGCCCTCGGCATGGGCCTGCGCGCTGAGCGAGATCACGTCCGCCAGCTCGGCCACGGCGTCGAGGTCCCCGAGCGCCGCGAGTTGCGCCAGCCCGAGTGCGTACAGGTGGTCGCCGGCGAGCAGCATCAGGTCGCGGTCGTCGTCGCGCAGCAGCCGCCCCGCGCCGTAGTGGAGGAGGTAGCCCTCGCGCACGGCCTCGACCACGAAGGCGAGGTCGTCGCGGCGGCCGTCCGCCCGGGGGCCGGACGCGGCGAGCGCGCCGAGCCCGGGATCGCCCGCGGGCGCCTCCGGCCGGGCGCCGTCGAGCGCGTCCGCCAGCAGGCGGCCCTGCTCGCGCAGCGCCTCCGCCAGCCGGCGCAGCGTCGCGTCGGTGCGAGCGGTCACGCCGCGAGCGACCCGAACGCCGCCGCCGCCGCCTCGACCGTCCGCTCGACGTGCTCGGGCCCGTGCGCGAGCGACGGGAACCAGGCCTCGAACTGCGACGGCGGCGGATACACGCCGCGCGCGAGCAGAGCGCGGCACCAGGCCGCGTACGCGTCGAGGTCGCAGGCCTGCGCACCGGCGAGATCGCGCACCGGCTCGGCCGAGAAGAAGACGGTGAGCAGCCCGGGGACGGTCGCGACCTGGACCGGCACGGACGCGGAGGCCGCCGCCTCCCGCAGGCCGTCGGCGAGCGCCTCCGTCGTCGCGGCGAGGCGCGTGTACGCCGGCTCGTCGAGCAGCCGCAGCGCGGCCAGGCCGGCCGCCACCGCGAGCGGGTTGCCGCTCAGCGTGCCGGCCTGGTAGACGTCGCCGGCCGGCGCGATGCGCTCCATGAGCTCGCGCGGGCCGCCGTAGGCCGCGGCCGGCAGGCCGCCGCCGATCACCTTGCCCATGACCACGAGGTCGGGGACGACGCCGGTGAGCTCCTGCGCGCCACCGCGCGCGACGCGAAAGCCCGTGATGACCTCGTCGAAGACCAGCAGCGCGCCGTTCGCGGTGGCCAGCTCGCGGAGCAGCTCGAGGAACCCGTCGGCCGGCGGGACGAGGCCCATGTTCGCCGCGAACGGCTCGCAAAGGATCGCGGCGAGCTCGTGCTCGGCCACGGCGGCGCGGAGCGCGTCCGCGTCGTTCCACGGGACGATGACCGTGGCGGCGGTAGCCGCCGCAGTGACGCCCGGGCTGGCGGGGAGCGCCTGCGTGGCCAGGCCGCTGCCGGCCTCGGCGAGCAGGCCGTCGACGTGACCGTGGTAGGCGCCCGCGAACTTGAGGACCTTCTCGCGGCCGGTGGCCGCGCGGGCGAGGCGGACGGCGCTCATGCTGGCCTCGGTCCCCGAGGAGGTCATGCGCAGCATCTGCACCGCCGGCATGCGGAGCGCGACCTCGTCGGCCAGCTCGACCTCGGCCGCGGTCGGCGCGCCGAACGAGGTGCCCGACTGGGCCGCCGCGACCACCGCGGCGACGACGTCGGGATGCGCGTGGCCGTGGATGAGGGGCCCCCACGAGCACACCCAGTCGACGAAGCGGTTGCCGTCGACATCGACGAGCTCGGCGCCGCTGCCGCGCTGCACGAAGATCGGGTCGCGACCGATCGCGCGCATCGCGCGCACGGGCGAGTTCACGCCGCCCGGCAGGCGCGCGAGGGCCCGCCCGTGGATCTCCGCCGAGCGCGCGTCGCGCAGCGAGACGGTGCCGGAGCTCATCGCAGCGTCAGACGCCGGCGTGCTCCCGCTCCCAGGCGCGGAAGTCGTCGGTGAAGTACAGCAGCCGGATCTTCTTGAACTCGGTCGAGCTGTAGAGGATCGCGCGGTCCTGGAGGTCCGGCGTCGCCTCGGCGACGGCGTCGAGCACGGCGTCGCACTCCTCCTTGGAGCGGCCGTGGGCCATGGTGAAGAGCTGGTACGGCCAGTCCTCGTACGTCGGGCGCTGGTAGCAGTGGCTGATGCCGCGGAACGCGGCCATCTTGGGCCCGATCTCGAGGACCTTGTCCTCGGGCACCTTCCAGACGCCCATGCCGTTCGCGCTGAAGCCGGCGCGGCGGTGGAACAGGATCGCGGCCACGCGGCGCAGCAGCCCGCGCTCGACCATCCCCTGCATGTGCTCGACGAGCGCGTCGACGGACATCCCCAGCTGCGCGGCGGCGTCGGCGTAGGGCTCGGGCACGACCGGCATGTCGCCCTGCGTGGCGCGGATGACCTCGCGGTCGAGCTCGTCGTAGGGCTGCTTCTCGAGCTCGGCCGGCTCCTCGGCGACGCCGGCGCTCGCGAGCTGGTCCGTGCCGCCCTCCATCTCGAGGTCCATGCGGATCTTGAAGAGCTTGAGCGTCGGCAGCTGGCGGATCGAGTCGGCGCCGGTCAGCTCCTGCAGGACGTCGAGCGTCCCCTGGAGGCCGAGCTTCGAGTCCTCCTCCACCGCGATCGTGAACCACATGTTGAAGGCATGGTTGCGCAGGTAGTTGTGCGAGACGCCCGGGTGCGAGTTGATGACCTTGGCCGCGCGCCAGGGGTGCTCGGGGTCGACGCGCGCGGCGACGAGCATCGACCCGTACCCGAGCGCGCGCGTGTCGTAGATGGGCGTGACCTGGCGGATGATGCGGTCGCCGATGAGCTCGCGCACGCGCCCGAGCACCCGCTCCTCCGGCACCCCGAGCCCCTTCGCGACCGCCGCGTACGGGCGCGGCTCGATCGGGAACGCGCCCTGCATGGCGTTCAGGAGCCGGCGGTCGAAGTCGTCGAGCGGCACGGCCGCGCCGCCCTTGCGGCTGCGGATCTTCGGCGTGGCGGTCAGGTCTGAAGCCATCGGGCGGCGTCCTTGGCGTGGTAGGTGATGACGATGTCGGCGCCGGCCCGCCGGATCGACGTCAGTGACTCGAGGACGACGGCGCGCTCGTCGATGTGGCCGGCGGCGGCCGCCGCCTTCACCATCGCATACTCGCCGCTGACGTTGTACGCGGCGACGGGCATGCCGGTCGCGTCCTTGACCCGGCGGATGACGTCGAGGTAGGGCAGCGCGGGCTTGACCATGACGACGTCGGCGCCCTCCTCGACGTCGAGACGCACCTCGCGCAGCGCCTCGTCGCCGTTGGCCGGGTCCATCTGGTAGCCGCGGCGGTCGCCGAACGCGGGCGTCGAGCCCGCCGCCTCGCGGAACGGGCCGTAGAACGCCGAGGCGAACTTCGCGCTGTAGGCCATGATCGGCGTGTCGCTGAGGCCGTCCTCGTCGAGCGCGGCCCGGATCGCGCCCACGCGGCCGTCCATCATGTCGCTCGGGGCGATGATGTCGGCGCCCGCCCGCGCCTGGCTGATCGCGGTGCGCGCGAGCAGCTCGACCGAGGCGTCGTTGTCGACGCTGCCGTCGGCGCGCAGCAGCCCGCAGTGGCCGTGGCTCGTGTACTCGCACAGGCACAGGTCGGCGATCACCAGGAGGTCGGGGTGGGCGTCCTTGATCGCGCGCGTGGCGAGCTGGACGACGCCCTCGTCGTCCCACGCGCCGGAGCCCTCCACGTCCTTCTCCGCGGGGATGCCGAACAGGAGCACGGCGGGGAGCCCGAGGGCGGCCGACTCGCCGGCCTCGGCCACGGCCTGCGAGATCGAGAGCCGGTCGACGCCCGGCATCGCGGGAATCGGATCCCGGCCACCCCGCCGGTCGAGGCCGTCCTCGACGAACAGCGGCAGGACCAGCGCGCGCGCGTCGAGGCGCGTCTCGCGGACGAGGTCGCGCAAGACGGGGGTGCGGCGCAGCCGGCGCAGCCGGGTCTGTGGGAAGGACACGGTCGCATGGTAGCCCCGGGCGTCGCCGCTGCTCGGCGCTTGGCGCCGGGTCGTCGCGAACGCGCGGCGAATCCTGCAGAACCGCGCAAGACCGCGATCAGCGCGCCCGCATCGCGTGCCAGTCCTCGACGGTCAGCGCGAAGATGTCGTGGTCCTCCCACACGCCGTTGATCTTGAGGTAGCGCAGAGCGCGGCCCTCGTGCCGGAAGCCGACCTTCTCCGCCACCCGGCGCGAGGCCGCATTGCGCGGGATGATCGCCGGCTGCACCCGGTGCAGCCCCACATGCTCGAACGCGTAGGCGAGCGCCAGCCGGACGGCGCGGCTGGCGTGGCCGCGGCCGCCCACGCGGTGGTCGATCCAGTAGCCGAGCGTCGCGTTCTGCCACGGGCCGCGCACGACGTTGGCGAGCGCGACGCGGCCGATGATCCGGTCGCCCTCGTCCATCGCGAGGACCGCGAATGCGAACGCGGTGCCCGCCGCCCACGCGCGCTGGTCGAGCTCGAGCTCGAGGCGCTGGCCCGCGGTCGTGTAGAAGCTCTCGTCGCGCGTCGGGTCCCACGGGCCCGTGTGGTCGCGGTTGACCAGGCGCAGCGCGAGTTGCTCGTCGACGTCCTCGGGTGCGGTGGGTCGGATCGCCGTCGGCGCCGCCTCGAGGCGCAGGCGCGGCGGACTCATGCGAAGCGCGCGAGCGCCGCGCGGGCGATCGCCAGGTAGGCGGCGGCGAGGATCGCGAGGTGCGCCAGCGCCGGGCCGAATCCGGGCTCGGCGCCGTTCAGCGCGGCGTCGACCGCCTCGAGGGCCGGGCGGAACGGGAACAGCGCCGACACCACGCGCATCGCGTCGTAGAGCGAGCCTGCCACGGCGCCGGCGGGCACGAGCGCCAGGAACGCCACCGGCAGCGCGAGCAGGAACGCCAGCAGCGACGCGGCGCGCACCTCGCGGGCGACCGCGCCCACGGCGACGCCCATCGCGCCGAAGGCGATCGCGCCGGCCGCCAGCGCGGCGATCCAAAGCGCGAACCGCCCCCAGTCGAGGTCGACGAACAGCCCGATGCCGCACAGCATCAGCAGCGTCGCGGCGAACGCGCAGCCGGCGCTCAGCGCGATCTTCTCGACGAGCAGGCCGAGGCGCGACACCAGCCCCCGCACGAGGCGCGCGAACGCGTGGTCCTCGCGCTCCAGCGCGAGCATCCCTGCCGCCAGCAGCACCGTGACGAACATGAGCGAGATCGTCACCGACACGGCGACCGCGAACGCGTCCAGTGGCGTGTTGCGGCCCTCGAGGACGGTGCGCCGGACCGCGATCGGCTGCCCGACCGAGGCGAGGACCGGGCGCGACAGGTCGAGGTTCGCGATCGCCACCTGCGCGAAGTCCATCACGCGGCGCACGCCGTCGGCCTCGCGCGAGCCCGGCGGCAGGCGGCGCAGCGCCTGCCCGAGCATCGCCCGCGAGCGCTCGAGGCCGAGCACGTCGAAGCGACGGCCGAGGATCGAGAAGTCGCCGCCGCGGGTGATGATGTCCAGGTAGCGAGCGGCCAGCGTGGTGAGCTGCTCGGACAGCGCCTGGTTGGCGTCGGCCAGGCGCGACTTGATGGTCGACTCGACGATCTGGGCCTTGATCGGGTCCTCGATGTTGTAGACGACCTCGAGCGTCGGGCGGCGCGACGAGCCCGTGAGGTTGATCGCGTCCTGCAGGCGGCGGGTCACGTCCGCGGGCACGATCAGCGCGCCGAGCACGTCGCCGTCGCGGACCCGGGCGACCGCCGCCGCGCGCGTGTCCACCCGCACCGGCTCGATCGCCTCGAACAGCCGGCCGGCGTACCGGGTGGCGTCGATCCGCTGGCTGCCGACCTGGAACGTCCGCTCCCCTGCCGGCACCTCGTTGACGAAGGCGACCCTCGGCTTGTCGGGCTCGCGCGAGAGGGCCAGCCCGATCAGCACGCTGATGATCGCCGGGTAGGCGATCAGGATCGCGACGAGCATCGGCGAGCGCCGCAGGATCTGCAGGTCCTTGAGCAGCAGCCAGCGCATAGGGTGGATCGGTCTCGGTCAGTGGCCGTGGGCGTGCAGGAAGCGCACGAAGGCGGCCTCGAAGTCGCGCTGGTCGCCGCCGACGAGCCTGTCGAGCGCGGCGGGCGTGCCCGTGAACAGCACCTCGCCGTCGGCGAGGACGAGCACGCGATCGGCGTAGCGCTCGGCCTCGCCGACGTTGTGGGTGGAGAAGACGACGGCCCGGCCGCGGGCGGCCAGCCCGCCGATGAACTCCCACAGGCGCTCGCGCTGGCGCGGGTCCAGCGAGGAGGAGGGCTCGTCGAGCAGCAGCACGGGCGGGTCGGCAAGCAGGCCGACCGCGATGTTCACCCGCTGGCGGTTGCCGCCCGAGAGCCGCAGGAGCTCCTCCCCGGCCCGGTCGGCGAGGCCGGTGCGCTCGAGCATCTCGCCCACGGCGGCGTCGGGGTCGGCGACGCGCTCGAGCCGCGCGAACAGGCGTAGGTTCTCGGCCACGGACAGCTTCCCGTACACCGCCGGGTGCTGCGGGACCCAGCCCACCTCGCGCGGCGGGCGGCTGACGGTGCCCGCGGTCGGCGGCTGGATTCCCGCGAGGATGGACAGCAGCGTGGTCTTGCCGGCGCCGTTGGGCCCGATCACCGCGACGACCTCGCCCGCCGCCGCCTCGAAGCTCACGTCGCGCAGCGCCTCGCGGCGCCCGTAGCGCTTCGCGATCCCCGCGGCGGCGATGGCGGGCGACGCCACGGCCGGGGCGGCGCTCACCGCCCGTGCGCTCCCCGGGCCGGCTCGCGCTCGTAGAGCTCACCGCCGCAGCGCCGGCAGAACGCGTCGTCGGCCCGCGCGGCCGCACCGCACTCCGGGCAGGCACGGCGGCGCGGCGGCAGGTCCTCGAGGCCCGCGACCGCGAGCGGGCTCGCCGTCCCCCACGGCTCGAGGACGGTGTGCTGGCGCAGGTAGACGACGGTCTCGCGCAGCACGGCGGCGGTCGGCAGGGCGACCAGCGCGCCGATGATCCCGTAGAGCTCGCCACCGAACAGCAGGGCGAAGATGACGAGCAGCGGGTTGATCCGCAGTGCGTGCCCGAACACCGTCGGGGCGACGATGTGGCCTTCGATCTGCTGGAGGGCGACGAACAGCAGGGCGACCCAGACGGCCGTCAGCGGGTCCTGGAAGAGCGCCACGATGACCGGCGGGGCGGCGCCTAGGAACGGCCCGAGGTACGGGATGAGCTCCATGAGCCCGAAGAACGCGCCGAAGCCGAGGGCGTACGTCTTGCCGTCGGGGAAGATGCCGAGCACGCCGAACAGGTACAGGCCGACGCCCGCGCCGAAGCCCATCGCCAGGCTGAAGAGCAGCTGGCCGCGCACGTAGCCCGCCACGGCACGCACGACCCGCGTCGGGAAGTCGTCCTGCCGCGTGCCGTCGCCCGGCGGCATCACGGAGCGCGCCAGGTCGCCGATGCGCTGGCCGTAGATGAGCATGTAGATCGACAGGACGAAGACGAGGATCACCCCGAAGCCGGCGGTGATCAGCCGCTCGACGAGGTCGGTACCGAACGAGACCACCTCGCCGGCGCCGCCCACGACGCGGTCCTGCAGGGTCGTGAGCGCGCTCTCGCCCTGACGCTTGACCTCGACGTCGATCCCCTTGTCGTCGAAGTAGGCCTGGACGTCGGCCAGGCTCTCGTTGGCCGAGTCCACGATCGACGGCACGTCGGCGCGGAAGCTCGAGAACTGGTCCGCGATCGGGTTGGCGAGCAGCATGCCCGCCGCGGCGAGCGTGAGGAAGAAGCCGGCATAGACGACGAGGATCGCGAGGCCGCGCGGCACGCGGCCGCGCTGCACGGCCGCCACGAGCGGGTTGAGGATCAGCGCGATGACCGCCGCGGTGATGAACAGCAGCAGCACCACACCGGCCGCCTTGGCGACCGCGAAGAGCGCGAGGCCGCCGAGCAGCACGGCCACCATCTGCACCCACCGCGGCACGACCACCGGCCCGGGCCGCGGCCGCTCCGGCCGCTCGGCCTCCTTCGCCTCCGGGGGCGCCTCCGGCAGCAGCTCGTCGTTGTTCTCGGATTCGCTCATGCGGCCCGTGCGCCAGAGTATGCGCCGTGCCAGACCGCCCCGCGACCATCCTCTTCGTCGGCGATCTCGTCGGCGGCCTGGGGCGGCGGACGTTCCTCGGGCTGCTGCCCGACCTGCGCGAGCGCTACGACCCGACGTTCGTGGTGGTCAACGCCGAGAACGTCGCCGGCGGGCTCGGGATCACGCCGAAGATCGCCGACGAGCTGCTCGACGCCGGCGTCGACGCGATCACGCTCGGCAACCACGCCTACCACCGCAAGGAGATCTACGGCTATCTCGACGACGAGCCGCGGATCGTGCGCCCGGCGAACTACCTGCGCTCGCAGCCCGGGCGCGGCCACACGGTGGTCGAGGCCGATGGGGTCCGCCTCGGGGTCGTGAACCTGTCGGGCAACCTCTTCCTCCGGGCGGGCCGCCCGGCGTTCGTCGAGATCGAGAACGTGCTCGCCCAGCTCGAGGGCAAGGTGGACCACGTGCTCGTCGACATGCACGCCGAGGCGACGAGCGAGAAGGTCGGCCTGGGCTGGCACCTCGATGGCCGCGTGACGGCGGTCGTCGGCACGCACACCCACGTGCCCACGGCCGACGCACGGGTCCTGCCCGGCGGGACCGCCTACATCACCGACGTCGGGATGACGGGCCCGCGCGGCGGGGTGATCGGCGTCAAGAAGGAGCAGGCGATCGAGTCGCTGCGAACCCATATGTCGGTGCGGTTCGAGACCTCGGCCGACGACCCCTGGCTCAACGGCGTGGTGATCCGCGCCTCCCAGTCGCTGCGCGCCGACCGGATCGAGCAGGTGCTCGCGCCGTGGGCGCCGAGCAGCGCCACCATC
>DATAAR010000276.1:0-9575 GCA_036259975.1 Solirubrobacteraceae bacterium
GCTCGCCGACGTCGGCCTGGTCGGCCTGCCCAACGCGGGCAAGTCGTCGCTGCTGGCGCGGATGACGCGTGCCGCCCCGAAGATCGCCGACTACCCGTTCACGACGCTCGAGCCGGTCCTCGGCACGCTCGAGTCCGACGATCGCCAGCTCGTCATCGCCGACATCCCCGGCCTGATCGAGGGCGCCAGCGAGGGCGCCGGGCTCGGCCACGACTTCCTCGCGCACGTCGAGCGCACGCGCCTGCTCGTGCATGTGCTCGACCTCGCGCCGCTGGACGGCTCGGACCCGGAGGCCAACTGGCGCACGATCGAGACCGAGATCGAGCGCCACGACCCCCGCCTGGCCCGGCTGCCGCGCATCCTGGCGCTGTCGAAGGCCGACCTCGTCCCGCCGGAGGAGGCCGAGCGCGCGGCCGCGGCGTGGCGCGCGCGCCTGGGCGACGACGTGCCGGTGATCGTCACGTCGTCGGCGACGCGGCAGGGGCTCGACGCGCTCGCCGCCGAGCTGCTGCACCGCGTGCCGCTCGAGCGTGCGCCGGCGGCCGACCGGCTCGCCGCCGAGGAGGACCTCGCCGAGCACCGCGTGTTCCGCCCCGGCGCCGACACCGGCTGGCGCGTGGAACGGCGGCCCGAGGGCGGCTTCGCCGTCTCGGGGGAGCCGGTGGAGCGGCTGCTGCTGCGCTTCGACGTCGACAACGACGAGGCGATGGCCCACGTCGAGCGCCGCCTGCACCGCATGGGCGTCGTGCGCGCGCTCGAGGCGGCCGGGTTCGAGCCCGGCGACGACGTCGAGATCGCGGGCGTCGTGTTCGAGCTCGATCCTGGATAGTCCGCCGTCGTGGCCCGCTACGTCGTCAAGCTCGGATCGAGCATCGTCGCGGAGGACTCGGGGGAGCTGCGCGCGGAGGTGCTCGCCCGCGTCTGCGACGAGGTCGCCGCGCGCCACGCCGACGGGGACGAGGTCGTGGTCGTGACGAGCGGGGCGATCGCGCGCGGTATGCGGATCATGGAGCTGCCGATGCGCCCGCGCGCGATCGAGGACCTCCAGGCCGCCAGCGCGGTCGGCCAGGGCAAGCTCTATCGGGTCTACGACGAGCTGCTGCGCGAGCGCGGCGTGACGTCGGCGCAGGTGCTGCTGACGTTCTTCGACATGAGCGCGCGCACGCACTACCTCAACGCGCGCCAGACGCTGCGGCGCCTGCTCGAGTGGCGCGTCGTGCCGGTCATCAACGAGAACGACACGACGACGACCGACGAGATCTCCTTCGGCGACAACGACTTCCTCGCCGCCCAGGTCGCGATCCTCATCGGCGCCGACCGGCTCGTGCTGCTCACCGACACCGACGGCCTCTACACCGCCGATCCGCGCACCGACCCGTCCGCCCGCCTGCTCGGCGAGGTCCGCGACTTCGAGTTGCTCGGCGCGCTCGAGATCGGCCACAGCACGTCGCCGCTGGGCTCGGGCGGGATGCGGTCGAAGGTGGTCGCGTCGGAGATGGCGACAGCGGCCGGGATCCCCGCCGTCATCTGCAACGGCCTGCGGCCGGGCGCGCTCGAGGCTGTGCTGACCGGGCCGTTCGAGTCGCTGAAGGAGGGGACGCGCTTCCCGGCCCAGGAGGCGCGCTACTCGAGCTTCAAGCTGTGGCTGCGCTACGCCAAGCCGTCGCACGGCACGATCGTCGTCGACGCGGGCGCGGCGCGAGCGCTGCGCGAGGGCGGCACGTCGCTGCTGCCGGTCGGCATCGTCGACGTGCGCGGCGGGTTCGACGCGGGCGACGCCGTGCACGTGACCGAGGGCGCGTCGGTGATCGGCAAGGGGATCACGAACTACTCCGCGCCCGAGCTCCGGCGCGTGATGGGCATGAAGAGCGGCGAGGTCCGTGAGGTGCTGCCGCGGGCCAGCGAGGAAGCGGTCCACCGCGACTACTTCGTGCTGGTGTAGCGTCGCGCCGTTACCGTCGCAGTCGCTCGCGGAGGTCGACATGGCCACGATGATCTCGCCCCTGCGGCGCGCCGCGCTCGTCGGCGCGAGCCGCCCGGCGGTGCGCTGCGGAGGCGTCGAGCTGACCTACGCCGAGATGTGGGAGCGGTGCCGGCGGGTGGCCGGCGCGCTGCGCGACCTCGCCTGTACGACGGCGACCGCGTCGGCATCGTGAGCCCCAACTGCCACCGCTACCTCGAGCTCTACCAGGCGGTGCCCGGCGCCGGGATGGTGCTCGTCCCGCTCAACCAGCGCCACACCGACGCCGAGCTGCGCTACGCGCTCGAGGACTCGGGCGCCAAGGCGATGTTCGCTGGCCGGCCGGCCGCCGGACTGCCGCCGGCGTCCGCCACGTGATCGTCTCGGCTCGGGCTACGAGGAGCTGCTCACCGGCGCCGCGCCGGCCGACGGCCTCGGCGACGGCGTGGGCGAGGACGACCTGGCCGGGCTCTTCTACACGGGCGGAACGACCGGCGGCTCGAAGGGCGTGATGCTCACCCGCCGCAACCTCGTCGCGAACGCCACGCACCTGCAGCTGTGCTGGCCGTTCGGGCCGGAGACGTGCCGGCTCGTCACGGCGCCCTTGTTCCACCTGGCCGGGTCGATCGCGGTGCTCTCGACGGTGTGGAACGCCGGCCGCCACGTCGTGCTGTCGACCTTCGACCGGCCGCGGTGCTCGACCTGATCGAGCGCGAGCGGGTCACCGCGACGCTCGTTCTGCCGAGCATGCGCGCGGCGATGAACGACGAGCAGCTCGCGTGCCCGCGCGACGTGTCCGCGCTCGAGCCCATCGCCTTCGGCGGCGCGCCGAGCGCGACGGAGACCCTGCGCCGCGCGCACGCGGCGTTCCCGCGCGCGCGGCTGCTGCACATCTACGGCGCGACGGAGACCGCGCCGATCGCGACGACGCTCCTCGGCGTCGAGGACGCGGTCGACGCACCGCAGGCGCGCTCGTGCGGTCAGCCCGCGGTCGGCGTCGACGTCGAGGTGCGCGGCGCGGACGGCACGCGCTGCGCGACCGGGGAGGTCGGCGAGGTGGTCGTACGCGGGCCGAACGTGATGGGCGCCTACTGGAACAAGCCCGACCAGACGGCGGCGGTGCTGCGCGACGGCTGGTACTCGACCGGCGACCTTCGGCTACATGGACGAGCGCGCGCGTACCTCTACCTCATCGACCGGGCGAAGGACATGATCGTGACCGGTGGCGAGAACGTGTATTCGACAGATCCTGCTGGTGATGGACCGCGTGCTCGCGGAGGCGGGGTCCTACTTCAACCTGCCGGCGCGCGAGGAGGGGATCGTGCCGGGCGCCGCGGCGAACCTCCGCCTCCCGCGGTTCGTCGGCGAGCGCCCGACGCGCCAGGCGATCTTCTTCAACCGCGACTTCGCCGCCGAGAGCCCGGAGGGACGGCTGCTGGCCGACGAGGTGCTGCCCGCCGATCAGCTCGACGACGCGATCGCGCGGTCGGCGCGCGACGTCATGAGCGCCGGGCGGACGAGCCTTGTCGCCAACCGCCGCCAGCTGCGAGTCGCGCAGGAGCCGCTCGACCTCTTCCGCCGCTACATGGCCGGCTACGCCCGCGAGCAGGCGTACTGCTTCTACAGCCCGGCGCTGATCGACAACCTCGAGCGCAACTGGGACGCGCGCCGCCGCAGGCTCTGAGCGCGCGCGGGCGCAGCGTGCGCGCCGGGCGCGCTTGCGCCGAGCGCTTACTCTTTCGGCATGGCCGTCACCGCCCAATCGGTCGCCGAGCTGTGCCGTCTGGCCCGCGACGCCTCGCGGACCCTCGCCACGCTCGACAGCGACACGAAGAACGCCGCCCTGCACGCCATCGCCGACGCCCTCGAGGCGCGGACGGCGGAGATCCTCGAGGCCAACGCCCGCGACATGGAGGCCGGTCGGGAGAACGACCTGTCCGCCGCGCTGCTGGATCGCCTCGCGCTCGACGAGGCGCGGGTGCGCGGCATCGCCGACGGCGTTCGCTCGATCGCCGGCCTGCCCGACCCCGTGGGCGAGGTCGTCGACGGCTTCCGGCTGCCCAACGGGCTCGATGTGCGCAAGGTCCGCGTGCCGCTCGGCGTGGTGGCGGTCGTCTACGAGGCGCGGCCGAACGTCACGATCGACGCCGCGGCGCTGTGCCTCAAGTCCGGCAACGCGATCGTCCTGCGCGGGTCGTCGTCGGCCGCGAACTCCAACGCTGTCCTCGCCTCCGTGGCGGCCGAGGCCGCCGAGGCCGCCGGCGTGCCCGAGGGCGCGATCGTGCTCGTCGCCGGCGGCGGGCGTGAGGAGCTCGCGGAGCTGGCCACCCAGGCCGGCGTGGTCGACCTCATCATCCCGCGCGGCGGCGAGGGCCTGAAGGCCGCGCTCAAGGGCGTCGCGACCGTCCCGGTGATCTATGCGGCGTCGGGCAACTGCCATGTCTACGTGGATGCGAGCGCCGACCTCACCGCGGCCGAGGGCATCATCGTCAACGCCAAGACCCAACGCCCCGGCGTGTGCAACGCCGCCGAGACGCTGCTCGTGCACGTCGACGCCGCGCCCGCGTTCCTGCCCCGCGCGTTGCGCGCGCTGCTCGACGCGGGGGTGGAGCTGCGCGTCGACGGTCGCAGCCACGCCGCCGCGGGCGAGGACCTGGCGCCCCGGCTCGAGGACGCCGGCGACGAGGATTGGGACACGGAGTTCCTCGCGCTGATCCTCGCGGTGAAGATCGTCGACTCCGTCGAGGAGGCGATCGAGCACATCAACGCCCACGGCTCGGGGCACTCGGAGGCGATCGTCACCGCCGACGTCGCGGCCGCGCGCGCGTTCGAGAAGGGCGTCGACGCGGCCTGCGTGTACATCAACGCGTCCACGCGGTTCACCGACGGCGGCGAGTTCGGCATGGGCGCCGAGATCGGCAACTCCACGCAGAAGCTCCACGCGCGCGGGCCGATCGCGCTCCGCGAGCTGTGCACGTTCAAGTACGTCGTGCAGGGCGACGGGCACATCCGCCCGTGACGAGCGGCCGACCGGGTGGCTGAGCTCGGCATCCTGGGCGGCACGTTCAACCCGCCCCACGTCGGGCACCTCGTGATGGTCGAGGAGGCGCTGAGCCAGCTCGAGCTGGACCGCGTCATGCTCATGCCGGTCGCCCGGCCGCCGCACAAGGAGGCCCTCGCGGACCCTGGGGCCGACGTGAGGCTCGAGCTGTGCCGCCTCGCGACGGCGGGCAACGACCGGCTCGGCGTGTCGGACCTCGAGATCGAGCGCGGGGGGGCGTCGTACACGGTCGATACCCTGAGGGCACTGCATGACCGCGATCCGGAGCACTCGCTGACGTTCATCGTCGGCGGCGACATGGCCTACAGCCTCCCGTCCTGGCGGGAGCCTGAGGCCATCCTCGAGCTCGCCCGGCTGGCCGTCGCCGAGCGCGAGGACCTGCGGCGTGAGGACATCGCGAACCGGCTCGAGCCGCTGCACGCCGGCGACCGCGTCGTGTTCTTCGACATGCCGCGTATCGACATCTCGTCGTCCGCCATCCGCGGGCGCGTCGCGACCGGCCGCCCGATCCGGTACCTGGTCCCCGACGCGGTGGCCGATGTCATCCGGGACCGACGTCTGTATCCACGAGCAGCGGGGAGGCCTGCCGCATGAACCTGAGCCCGGAGCGGCTCGCAACCACCATCGCCGCGCACGCCGCGGACCGCAAGGCGATCGACATCGTCTCGCTGGATCTGCGCGAGGTCGCCGGCTACACCGACTTCTTCGTGATCGCGTCGGGCAACTCCGACCGCCAGACGAAGGCGATCCACGATGCGATCCACATGGGCCTCAAGAAGCACCACGGCCTCCTGCCGCGCCGCGTGGAGGGGATCGGCGAGGCGCGCTGGATCCTCATGGACTACCTCGACGTGGTCGTCCACGTGTTCACGCCCGAGACGCGCGACTTCTACCGCCTGGAGTCGCTCTGGGGCGACGTGCCCCGGCGCGAGTTCGACCCCGTGCAGCTGCTCGACGAGCTGCCAGAGGCCGAGCGCGCCGCGGGCTGATCCGCCGCGCGGGCGCCCCCGACGACGGAGGCCACCCGCTCGGGTGGCCTCGTAGGAGTGGAGCTAGTCGGGCTCGAACCGACGACCTCCGCCATGCCATGGCGGCGCTCTCCCAGCTGAGCTATAGCCCCAAGCCGCTGCTGTCCCGGGATTGTATCGACCGTTTCGGGGAGGTCGCGTGCCGGGCGGCGCAGAGGGGTCGAGGCGGCTGACTCTATTCTTGGCTGCTCCAGATGGCCGACTACCGCTACGACCCCAAGCAGATCGAGCCCCGCTGGCAGAAGGCGTGGGCCGACGAGCGCACCTGGGAGGTCGACAACCCCGCGCCCGGCAGCGCCGCCCGGGCCGACGACCGCCCCAAGTCCTACGTGCTGATCATGCTCCCGTACCCGAGCGGCGAACCGCACATCGGCCACTTGAAGGTCTACTCGGTCGGCGACGCCGTCGCGCACTTCCACCGCCGCTCCGGGCGGCGCGTCGTCAACCCGATGGGCTACGACGCGTTCGGGCTGCCAGCGGAGAACCACGCGATCTCGACGGGCCAGCACCCGCGCGAGTCGACCGACGCCGCGATCGCCGCATTCCGCCGCCAGTTCCGCCGCTGGGGCATGTCCATCGACTGGTCGCGCGAGTTCGGCACGCACGAGCCGCGCTACTACCGCTGGACGCAGTGGATCTTCCTGAAGCTCTACGACCGCGGCCTGGCGTACCGCAAGGAGGCCGCGGTCAAGTGGTGCCCGAACGACCAGACCGTCCTGGCGAACGAGCAGGTCATCGACGGGCGCTGCGAGCGCTGCGGCGCCGAGGTCGAAGCCAAGCAGCTCGAGCAGTGGTTCTTCCGCATCACCGACTACGCCGACCGCCTGCTCGACGACCTCGACACCATCCAGTGGCCTGAGCACGTCAAGACGATGCAGCGCAACTGGATCGGCCGCTCCGAGGGCGCCGAGGTCGTCTTCCGCTGCGAGGAGCTCGGCATCGACTACCCGGTCTTCACGACGCGCCCCGACACGCTGTTCGGCGCGACGTTCTTCGTGATGGCGCCGGAGCACCCCGACATCGAGCGGCTGGCGCGCGGGACGGGCCACGAGGAGGAGGTCCGCCACTACGTCAACCACGCACTGACCGAGTCCACCGAGGAGCGCGGCGCGGCGGACAAGGAGAAGACCGGCGTCTTCCTCGGCCGCCACGTCGTCAACCCGGTCAACGGCGAGCGCCTGCCCATGTACGTCGCCGACTACGTGCTGATGGAGTACGGCACCGGCGCGATCATGGCCGTGCCGGCCCATGACGAGCGCGACTACGCCTTCGCGACCAAGTTCGAGCTGCCCATCCGGCGGGTGATCCAGGCGCCGGACGGCGACGACGAGCTGCCCTACACCGCCGACGGCGTGCTCGTGAACTCCGCCCCCGAGTTCGACGGCATGCCGAACCGCGAGGCGATGCAGCGGATCGTCGACTGGCTCGATCGCGAGGGCAAGGGCCACGGGTCGGTCAACTACCGGCTGCGCGACTGGCTGCTGTCGCGCCAGCGCTACTGGGGCTGCCCCATCCCGGTCGTCCACTGCGAGCGCGACGGGATCGTGCCGGTGCCCGAGTCCGAGCTGCCCGTCGTCCTGCCGGACATCGCCGACTACGCGCCCCGCGGACGCTCGCCGCTGGCGGCCGCCGAGGACTGGGTCAACGTCCGCTGCCCCGCATGCGGCGGGCCGGCCCGCCGCGAGACGGACACGATGGACACGTTCGTCGACTCGTCGTGGTACTTCCTGCGCTACTGCGACCCGCACAACGACAACGCCGCGTGGGACCCGGCCGTCGTCGACTACTGGATGCCGGTCGACCAGTACATCGGCGGCGTGGAACACGCGATCCTGCACCTGATGTACGCGCGCTTCTTCACGAAGGCGCTGTCCGACCTCGGATATCTGAACGTCCAGGAGCCGTTCGCGAAGCTGTTCACGCAGGGCATGATCACGCGCGAGGGGGCGAAGATGTCCAAGTCGCGCGGGAACGTCGTCTCGCCGCAGTCGATCGTCGAGCGCCACGGGGCCGACACCGCCCGCGCGTACATCCTGTTCATCGGGCCGCCGGACCAGGACGCGGACTGGTCCGACGAGGGCGTCGAGGGCGTGCACCGCTTCCTGAGCCGCCTGTGGCGCCTGAGCGCGGAGACCGCCGACACGACCGCGGACGGACCGGTCCCGCACGAGCTCACGCCGGCCGAGCTCGCCCTCCTGCGCAAGGCGCACTGGGCGATCGAGAAGGTCACGAACGACATGTCCGGCCGCTTCGCGTTCAACACCGCGATCGCGGCGATCATGGAGCTGACGAACGAGGTGTCGCGTCTGCGCGACGAGGTCGGCTCCGGCGCGATGCGCTTCGCGCTGGCCACGGCGAACTCGCTGCTCTTCCCGTTCGCGCCGCACGCAGCCGCCGACGGATACGAGCGCCTGACCGGCCGCCGCGTGTGGGAGGAGCCATGGCCGTCGGCCGACCACCGCTACCTCGAGCACGACACCTACCAGCTCGTGTGCCAGGTGAACGGCAAGGTGCGCGACCGCGTGGAGGCGCCGTCCGGCGCGTCGCGCGACCAGCTCGAGGCGCTCGCGCTGCGCGCGCCCAATGTCCAGGCGCACATCGACGGCAAGCAGGTCGTAAAGGTCGTCGTGGTGCCGGACAAGCTCGTCAACGTCGTCGTCCGCTGAGGACCGCGCGGGCCCCGGTGCCGCGCACGGCGTACGTGGCGGTCGTGGGTCCGGGCGACGCCTCACCGGCGGAGCTCCAGGCGGCGGAGGAGGTGGGCGCCGGGCTGGCCGCCGCAGGCGCGGTGGTCGTGACCGGCGGGCTCGGCGGTGTGATGGAGGCCGCCTGCCGCGGCGCACGTTCGCGCGACGGCACGACGCTCGGAATCCTGCCGGGCGAGGACCGCGAGGCGGCGAACGGGTGGGTGCAGATCGCGATCGCCACCGGCCTGGGCGAGCTGCGCAACGGCCTCGTCGTGCGCGCGGCCGACGCGCTCGTGGCGATCGGCGGCGGCCACGGCACGCTGTCGGAGGTGGCGCTGGCGCTGCGGATCGGCCGGCCGGTCGTCGGCCTGGGGACGTGGGAGGTGCATGGCGTGGAGCAGGTTTCCACGCCCGCCGAGGCGCTCGACCGGATCAAGCGAGCGCTGCGCGCGTAGCTGCGCAGAATTGGTGCAGACCGCGTGTCCGCTGTAACGCCTTCCTGCCTAGCCTCGGGCCATGCCCGAGATCAGCCGCTCCTCGCTCGCCACGTACGCGGTGCTCGCGCTCGTCGTGGTCGCGCTCGGGTGGCGGTTCATGCACGCCCGGCAGGCGACGCCCGCGACGCCGCCGCCGCGCGCGTCCGGCGGCGCGACGCGCGCGGCGGGCGAGGGGGCGGTGCGGATCGGGCGACCGGCCGGCGACGCCGCCACGGTCCATGTCGCGGGCGCGGTGCGGCGTCCCGGCGTGTACCGCCTCGCCGGCGGCGCGCGGGTCCAGGACGCGGTGCGCCGCGCAGGCGGCGCCCGTCCTGGCGCGGACGTGAACGCGATCAACCTGGC
>DATAAR010000277.1:0-2641 GCA_036259975.1 Solirubrobacteraceae bacterium
CACGGCTGCCCGATCACGATGACCTTCGCGGCGGTGCCCGCGCTGCGCCACGCGCCGGAGCTCTACGACGAGTGGGTGCCGAGGCTCACCGCGCCGCTGTACGAGCCGGAGCTGGGCGCCGGCAAGCGCAGCGCGAAGTGCGGTATGGCGATGACCGAGAAGCAGGGCGGCTCGGACGTGCGCGCGAACTCGACGTCCGCGCGGCCGGCGGGCGGCGACGAGTACCTGCTCACAGGCCACAAGTGGTTCTGCAGCGCCCCGATGTGCGACCTCTTCCTCGTCCTGGCCAAGATCGACGACGATCCCGCCCACCCCTCCTGCTTCGCCGTGCCGCGCGTGCTGCCCGACGGCACCCGCAACCCGTTCCGGCTCCAGCGGCTGAAGGACAAGCTCGGCAACCGGTCCAACGCGTCGAGCGAGGTCGAGTTCGACCAGACGTGGGGCCGGCTGGTGGGCGAGCCGGGCCGCGGCGTCCCGACGATCATCGAGATGGTCGCCCACACGCGGCTGGACTGCGTGATCGGCAGCGCGACGGGGATGCGCGCCGGCGTCGCCGCCGCCACGTGGCACACCGCGCACCGCAGCGCGTTCGGGAAGCTGCTGGCCGACCAGCCGCTCATGCAGAACGTCCTCGCCGACCTGTGCGTCGAGAGCGAGGCGGCGACCGCGCTGGCGCTGCGCCTCGCGCGCGCGTACGACGAGGAGGACACCGCGTTCAAGCGCCTCGCGACCGCGATCGGCAAGTACTGGGTGTGCAAGCGGCTGCCGGGCCACGCGTTCGAGGCGATGGAGTGCCTGGGCGGCAACGGCTACGTCGAGGAGTCGGGGATGCCGCGCCTGTATCGCGAGGCGCCGCTGAACTCGATCTGGGAGGGCGCGGGGAACGTCAACGCGCTCGACGTCCTGCGCGCGCTGGTCAAGCAGCCCGAGGCGCTGGACCGGTACCTGGCGGAGGTGGGCGAGGCCGAGGGCGCCGACGAGCGCCTCGACGCGTTCGTCCGCCGGCTGCGCGACGCGTTCGCCGAGCCGGAGACGCTCGAGGTGCGCGCCCGCCGCGTCGTCGAGCACCTCGCGCTCGCGCTCCAGGGCTCGCTGCTGGTGCGACATGCGCCGGCGGCGGTGGCCGACGCGTTCTGCGCCTCGCGGCTGGCCGGCGACGGGGGGCTCGCGTACGGGACGCTGCCGGCGACGACGGACTTCCGCTCCATCGTCGAGCGGCACATGCCGCAGGTCGCCTGAGCGCCCGGCCGTAGACTGGACCCGTGCTCGGCGAGGGCGGCTCGATCCAGCTCGTCCGGATCTTCGGGATCCGCATCGGGGCCAGCCCGAGCTGGTTCGTCATCCTGTTCCTCGTCATCTACCTGCTGTCGGGGTCCTTCCAGGACGCCCTCGGCGGGTCGAACACCGAGGCCTACGTGGTCGCTGTCGCCTCGGCGGTGCTCTTCTTCGTCTCGATCGTGCTGCACGAGCTGGGGCACGCCTTCGCCGCGCGGCGCGAGGGGATCAAGGTGCTCGGCGTCGACCTGTGGCTGTTCGGCGGCCTGGCCAAGCTCGACCGCGACAGCCAGACCCCAGGCGAGGAGTTCCGCGTCGCGGCGGCCGGGCCGCTGGTCACGCTCGTCATCGTCGCGATCTTCTTCGGCATCGCGGCAATGCTCCAGGGCGCGGCCGACGCGGTCGATGCCGCGACGCTCACCGACCGGTCCGCGACCTCCCCGGTCGAGCTGCTCGTCGCCTTCGTCGGCTCGATGAACGTCTTCCTGCTGGCCTTCAACCTCGTGCCGGCGTTCCCGCTCGACGGGGGGCGGATCGCCCGGGCCCTCGCGTGGCGGGTCACCGGCGACCGGGCGAAGGGCACGGTCTTCGCGGCGCGCCTCGGCCAGGGCTTCGGCTATCTGCTCATGGGCTTCGGCGCCTTCCAGCTCGCCACCGACGAGGGCGGCGCCATCGGCGCGATCTGGTGGATGGTGCTCGGCTACCTCATCGCCGGCTCGGCCCGCAGCGCGGTCGTCACCGCGCGCGTGACCGACCGCCTGGAGGGCATCCGCGTCGAGGACATCATGGACCGCGAGCCGCTGACGATGCCGGCCGCGACCACGGTCCTCGAGGCCGAGGAGCGCTGGTTCGGCGGCGACGGCGGCTGGCCGTGGTACCCCGTGGTCGACGAGGGCGGGCGCTTCCTCGGCATCGCCGAGAAGGAGGCGGTCGAGGCGGCGATCGCCGCCGGCCGCCCCGCGCTCGAGGTCCGCGAGCTGCTCGACGACCGCGCGCCGGCCGGGCAGTCGATCGGGGCGGACGAGCCGCTCCAGGCCGCGATCGGCACCGAGCCGCTGCGCCGCCTGGGCGCGGTCATGGCGGTCGACGCGGAGGGCCGCCTGCGCGGCGTCCTCACGCGCGATCAGGTCCAGCGGGCGCTCACCGCGACCGCGCCGACGCGGGGGTAGACCGCAGGCCGCGCGGCGGCCTCCCCCGTATATCGTCCAGGCCGATGCCCGCGCACGACGTCCTCATCATCGGTGCCGGCCTGGCCGGCCAGCGCGCCGCCCTCGCCGCCGCCGACGCGGGCGCGACCGTCGCGATCATGAGCAAGGTGCACCCCGTGCGCTCGCACTCGGTCGCCGCCGCCGGCGGGATCAACGCG
>DATAAR010000278.1:0-8715 GCA_036259975.1 Solirubrobacteraceae bacterium
CGCGCCGATCTGGTCTTCGCCGGCGGGCGGAGCCTGTACGAGGCCAAGTCGGCGCGGCACCGGGACGTGCACCTGTTCCCGTCGAGCGTCGACATCGAGCACTTCGCCACCGCCCGGCGTGACCGCGACGACCCCGCCGACCAGCGCGCCTACGACGACCGTGCCCGGCACGGCGCCGACGACGCCGACGACGCCCTGACCGCCGCGGACGCGGGCGGCTACCGCGCGAGCGCCGGCCAGCGCTCGGCCAGCCGGTCGGCCGCCGCCGCCGCGAGCGGGTGCACCGCCAGGCCCGGATCGGCCGCCGGGGCCTCGGCCGCGCCCAGCGCCTCGAGCGCGGCCACCAGCGACGACGTCAGGCCGCCCAGGTCATAGCCGCCCTCGAGGACGAGCCCGACGGGCACGTCGAGCTCGTCCGCCAGCCGGCGCACGCTGCCCGCCATCGCGCCGAAGCCTTCCGCCGTGCACGCGCAGCTCGCCAGCGGGTCGTTGCGGTGCGCGTCGAAGCCGGCCGACACGAGCACGAGCTTCGGCGCGTACTCGCGTCCGAGCGGCACCGCGACGTGCTCGACGAGCGAGCAGTACACCTCGTCGCCGGAGCCGGACGGCACCGGCATGTTCACCGTGTAGCCGGTGCCGGCGCCCGAGCCGACGTCCGATGCCGGGCCCGTCCCGGGATAGAGCGGCGACTGGTGGACCGAGCAGAACAGCACCTCGTCCGTCGCGTGGAAGATGTCGTTCGTGCCGTTGCCGTGATGGACGTCCCAGTCGACGATGAGCACGCGCCCGGCCCCGTGCGCGTCGAGCGCGTGCCGCGCCGCGACGGCGACGTGGTTGAACAGGCAGAAGCCCATCCCGCGCGAGGCCTCGGCGTGGTGGCCGGGCGGCCGGTGCACCGACGCGCCGTAGCGCGCCTCGCCGCCGAGCAGCGCGTCGACCATCGCGACGGCCCCGCCCGTCGAGTGCAGCGCGCACTCCCAGGATCCGCGCGACAGGACCGTGTCCATGTCGAGGTAGCCGCCGCCGCTCAGGCTGATCGACTCGATCCGCTGCACGTAGGCGCCGGGATGGACGGCCTCGAGCACGGCGCGCGGCACGGGCGGCGACTCGCGCACCTCCCAGCCGAGCCAGTCGCGCGCGCCCAGCTCGCGCTCGATCGCCTCGATCCGCTCCACGCGCTCGGGGTGCTGGCCGGTCTCGTGGTCGTGCGACGCGGGATGCTGGAAGAGGACGCGGGACACGGCGCGTACGGTACCCGGCGATGCCGCCCGAGCGCCTGCAGGGCGATCTCGCGGCCCCGCGCCCGGACCCTCGCCGAGCCGGATCACACCCCCGAGCGCGACCAATCGGTCAGTCGCCCGCGCCCGACCTGCGCCCGCTGCAAGCCCCCGCCCGGCCGCGATTCCCGTGGCAGGGCGCATATGCACTTAACGCGAACTCAACACTGCGGCCGTTTCCGCCTTCACAGAGGCACCCCATACTCCGCGCCCCGAGGGGTCGGGAGCCAACGCTCGAGGAGAACGAGAGAGGCTCATGTATCAGGTCAGCAGAGCGATCTACCGCGAGCTCGCGCGGGACATCGCCGGGGGTCGAGACGAGCACGAGGCCGTCCTGCGCACGTGCGAGGCGACGATCGAGCGCATGGTGGCCGACGCCCACTACTTCGCGCGGCCCGCCCGGACGCTGTTCCGCGACCTGCGTCCCCATTTCGACATCGCCGACTGGCCGCGGGTCTGGCACGTCGTGCACCGCTACGTTTCCGCCACGCAGCACGCGCTCGAGCGCCTGCCGCGCACCGGCCTGGACGCCAACGGCAACCCGCTGCAGTGCAGGGCGACCACCCGCCGCGGCACCCCATGCCAGCGCGTGCCGCTCCACACGAACGGCTACTGCCCGTCGCACCAGCACCTCGCCGAGACCGAGGAGGTCGAGATCCTGACGGTGTCCCAGCCGATCGCGGCGTAGCTGGTCCCCCCGGCGGCTCACCGTGACCGCGCGGCCGCGTCCTCGGGCGCGGCCGCTGTACGTTCCGGGGCCATGCTGCTCGGAGTCGACGTCGGCGGGACCTTCACCGACGCGGTGCTCGTGGCCGGAGAGCGCCTGCACACCGCCAAGGCTCCGAGCACCCCGCGCGACCAGTCCGAAGGCGTGATGCACGCCGTGCGGGGCGCGCTCGAGGCCGCCGGCGCGAACCCGGGCGACGTCGAGATGTTCGCGCACGGCATGACCGTCGCGACCAACGCGCTCCTCGAGGGCAAGGGGGCGCGCACCGCGCTCGTCGCGACCGACGGGTTCACCGACATCGTCGAGCTCGGCCGCCAGGCCCGGCGCGAGCTCTATCGCCTGTGCGCGGCGCACCCCGCGCCGCTCGTGCCGCCGGAGCGGCGCTTCGCGGCTCCCGAGCGCATGGGACCCGACGGCGTCCTGCGCGCGCTCGAGCCCGACGGGGCGAAGCGGCTCGCCGCGGACGTCGCCGGCTGCGAGCCGGAGGCCGTCGCCGTGTGCCTGCTGCACGCCTACCGCCACCCGGAACACGAGCGGCTGCTCCGCGACGCCCTGGTCGAGCGCCTCGGCGAGGGCGTGCACGTGTCACTCTCGCACGAGACCGTCGGCACCTTTCGCGAGTACGAGCGCGCGGCCACCACCGAGGTCGACGCCGCGCTCTCGCCGCTGCTCACCGCATACCTGCGCCGCCTCGTCGAGCGCACGCAGGACGATGGCCTGCCGACGCCGGCGATCATGCAGTCGAGCGGCGGCCTCGCCGACATCGGCGTCGCGGCCGACCACGCCGCCCTCACCGTCCTGAGCGGCCCGGCGGGCGGCGCCGCGGCCGCCGCGCTGCTCGCGGAGCGCTGCGGCGAGCCCGACCTGCTGTGCTTCGACATGGGCGGCACGTCGTGCGACGTGTGCGTCGTCGAGGGCGGGGCCGTGCGCGAGAGCGCGGGCCGGGAGGTCGGCGGCCGCCCGCTCGCGCTGCCGATGGTCGACATCCACACCGTCGGCGCCGGCGGGGGCTCGATCGGCTGGCGCGACGCGGGCGGCGCGCTGCGCGTCGGCCCGCGCTCGGCCGGGGCCGAGCCGGGGCCCGCGTGCTACGGCCGCGGCGGCACCGAGCCGACCGTCACGGACGCCAACCTCGTGCTCGGCCACCTCGACCCGGGGGAACCGCTCGCCGGCGGCGTGGAGCTCGACGCGGACGTGGCGCACGCAGCGGTCGGCCGCCTCGCGGGCGACCTGGGGCTGTCGACCGAGGACTGCGCGGCCGGCATCGTGCGCGTCGCGAACGCGGAGATGGTGCGGGCGATGCGCGTGATGACCGTCGAGCGCGGCGTGGACCCGCGCGACTTCGCGCTGCTGGCGTTCGGCGGCGCCGGCCCGCTCCACGCCGCCGCGATGGCCGACGAGCTGGGCATGCGCAAGATCCTGATCCCGCGCGCCTCCGGCGTGCTGAGCGCGCTCGGGCTCGCCGCCGCCGACCGCCGCCGCGACCACGCGACCACCGTGTTCCTGCACGGCGACGAGCTGAACGCCGAGGCCCTCGCCGTGCAGGACGGCGACGCCGCCTACGACGTGCGCTACCGCGGCCAGTCGTTCGAGCTCACCGTCCGCGACGTGGAGCCCGACCCGCGGGCCCTGCGCGAGGCGTTCGAGTCGATCCACGAGGAGCGCTACGGATACCGCGACCCGGAGGGCGCGATCGAGGTGGTGACGATCCGCGAGCGCCACAGCGAGCCCGGCCCCGAGGTCGAGTTCGAGGGCGAGGACGCGGGCAACATCGCCGGGCCGACCGTGGTCCGGCTGCCGGAGGCGACGCTCGTCGTGCCCGAGGGCTGGCGCGGGACAACCGATCGCACGGGCACGATCGTCCTGGAGCGAGGGTCCTCATGAGCGGTCTCGACCCCGTCGCGCTGCAGGTGATCACGGGCGCCCTGCGCGCCGCGTGCGAGGAGATGGGCGCCGTGCTCGTGCGCTCCGCGCACTCGGCGAACATCAAGGAGCGCCGCGACTGCTCGACCGCGCTCTTCGACCCGTCGGGCGAGATGGTCATGCAGGCCGAGCACATCCCGGTCCACCTCGGCGCGATGCCGGCCGCCGTCGAGGCGGTGCTCGACCGCGACCACGCCCCCGGCGTGTCGTGGGTGCTGAACGACCCCTACGCCGGCGGCACGCACCTGCCCGACATCACCGTCGTGACGCCCGCGTTCACCGATCGCGAGGAGCTGCTCGGCTTCGCCGCCTCGCGCGCGCACCACGCCGACGTCGGCGGCCGCGTGCCCGGCTCGATGCCGGCCGACTCCGCCACGCTCGACGAGGAGGGCGTGGTGATCTCCCCGCGCGTCCTCGACGACGACGCGATCGCGGAGCTGGCCGGTCAGATGCGCCAGCCCGCACAGCGGCGCGCGGACCTGCGCGCCCAGCTCGCCGCCAACCGCGTCGGCGGCCTGCGGCTGCGCGAGCTCGCCGATCGTGTCGGGCTCGACGCGCTGCGCGAGGCGACCGCCGCCGTCCTCGACTACGCCGAGCGGCGCACGCGCGCGTGCATCGAGGAGCTCGAGGACGGGGCGCGCGAGGCGGTCGACGTCCTGGAGGCCGCCGAGCACGACCTCGAGCTGAAGCTGACCGCGACGGTGGACGGCGACGAGCTCGTCCTCGACTTCGACGGCAGCGCCGGGCAGTACGACGGGAACCTGAACTGCCCGCTGGCCGTGACCCGCAGCGCCTGCCTGTTCGCCGTTCGGGTGCTGACCGATCCCGACATCCCGCCGAGCGCCGGCGCCTACCGGCCGATCACCGTCACGGCACCCGAGGCCTCGCTACTCAACGCGCGCTCGCCCGCGGCGGTGGCGGGCGGGAACGTCGAGACGTCGAGCCGCGTCGCGGACCTGGTGCTGCGCGCGTTCGGCCGCGCCGTCGGCCAGGGCACCATGAACAACGTCACGCTCGGCACGGAGGACTGGACGTACTACGAGACGCTGGGCGGCGGCCAGGGCGCGTGCCCCGACGCCGACGGCCCGAGCGGCGTGCACGTCGCGATGAGCAACACGCTGAACACGCCGGTCGAGGCCCTCGAGCTCGAGTTCCCGCTGCGCGTGACGCGCTACGCGGTGCGCCGCGGGTCGGGCGGCGCCGGGCGCCACCGCGGCGGCGACGGCGTGATCCGCGAGGTTGAGGCGCTCGAGGGGATGACCTTCTCGCTCCTGACCGAGCGCCGCCGTCACGCGCCGCCGGGCGCCGCCGGCGGCGAGCACGGCGCCCCCGGGCGCAACCTCGTCGGCGACCACGAGATGCCGCCGAAGGCCTCGGGGACGCTCCGCGCCGGCGACCGGCTGCGGGTCGAGACCCCCGGCGGCGGCGGGCACGGCGCGCCCGGGACCTGAGGCTCGGACCGGCCTGAGAATGGCCGCGCGCCGGCCGTGCTGGCGCGCTGGTGCTCGCCGTGCGCTTCGGGCTGGGGCTCGCCGTCGCGGTGACCGCATGGCGGCTCGGCGGCGAGCGCGGCGAGGCCGTGCGCGACCTGGTCATGCACCCGCGCGCGTGCGCGCGCTGCTGCGGGCGGAGGTCGACGTGGTGCTCGCGCTCGCGGCTGCTCCTGCGCCGGCGGCGCGCGCGCCGGCGGCCCTGCGCTACAGCCGCGGGACTCGCGGCCGGCGATCGCCCTCGCGATGACGCCCGCCGCGCCCGGCTCCACGCCCGGGCCGGGACGCTGTACCGCGCGCACGTTCCGCTCGACGCCGTCACGGGCGGGCGACCGGCGCCGAAGCCGCGCCCGCCGGCCCGACCCGGCGCCGCGGCGCGGGCGCGTTCGCCGGGCTCGATCTCGGCGACGCCGTGCACCACGCGCTGCACGCGGCCTGAGCCCGTCCGGGCTGGCGCGAGGCGAGTAAGGTCGCGCGCGCGCCGCGTAAGGGGTCGCTGCCGCAAGGTCGCTCCATCCGCCCGATGTGCGCGAGGCGGGCGCAGCCCACCATGGGGTCGTGCCACCGAGCCCGGGAGCCCCGTCATGGTCTTCAGCGGCCTCTCCGCCCATCTCGCCGCCGCCCGCGCCGACGACGTCGAGCGATACTGGAGGCGTGTCCACGCGGGTGACCTCGAGCCGGCTCATCGGCCGGACGGCCGAGCTCGCGGAGCTCGAGGCCGCGCTCGCCGACGCCGCCTCGGGGCGGCCGTCCCTCGCCTTCCTGGCGGGTGAGTCCGGCGTCGGCAAGAGCCGCCTGCTGTCGGAGCTCGAGCGCCGCGCGACCGAGCGCGGCGCGCGCGTCCTGTCCGGCGACTGCGTGGAGCTCGGCGAGGGCGAGCTGCCGTACGCGCCGATCGTCGCGGCGCTGCGGCGGTTGGCCCGCGACGACGATCCGGCGCTCGGCGGGCTCCCTCCGGCCACCCGCGCCGAGCTCGCCGGGCTCCTGCCCGAGCTGGGCCCGGGCCGCGCCGCGGTCGAGGACGAGCGCACCGGCCCCGCCCAGGCGCGCGTGTTCGAGGCGCTGCTCACGCTCCTGCACCACCTCGGCCGCGACGCGCCGCTGCTGCTCGCGATCGAGGACCTGCACTGGGCCGACACCTCCACGCGCGCCTGCCTCGTGTTCCTCGCGCGCAGCCTGAGCCACGAGCGCGTGCTCGTCGTCGCCACCTACCGTGCCGACGAGCTGCACCGCCGCCACCCGCTGCGGCCGCTGCTCGCCGAGCTGGAGCGGGCGCCCGCCGCGCGGCGGATCGAGCTGCCGCGGCTCAGCCGCGACGAGCTGCGCGAGCAGCTCCAGGACATCCTCGGCGCCCCGCCCGACGCCGCGCTGCTCGAGCGCCTCTGGGCGCGCAGCGAAGGCAACCCGCTGTTCGCCGAGGAGCTGCTCGCCGCCGGGCTCGACGGCCGCGGCGAGCTTCCGCCCACGCTGCGCGACGCGCTGATGCTCCGCGTCGAGCGCCTGCCCGAGCCCGCGCAGGAGCTGCTGCGCCTGCTGGCTGCCGGCCGGCGTCTCGACCATGAGCTGCTGGCCGACGCGAGCGGCCTCGACCCCGCCACGCTGCGCGCCGCCTTGCGCGAGGCGGTCGCGGGCCACGTGCTCGTGGCCGATCGCGAGGGCCGCTACGCGTTCCGCCACGCGCTGCTGCGCGAGGTCGTCCACGACGACCTGCTCCCGGGCGAGCACGCCGAGCTCCACCTCGCGCTCGCCGCGGCCCTCGAGCGCCGCGCCGACCGCGACGGCGATCGCGCGGGCGCGCACATCACCGCCGGCATCGCCCACCACTACAGCGCCGCCGGCGACCAGCGCGCCGCGCTCGCCGCGGCGGTGCGAGCGGCGCATGCGGCCGACCGCGTCCACGCCTACGGCGAGGCGGGGGCGCTGCTCGAGCGCGCGCTCGAGCTCTGGAACCGCGTGCCGGCCGCCGAGGAGCTCGCCGGCGCCGATCGCGTGGAGCTGCTCATGCGCGCCGCTCACGCGCGCCAGATGCACGGCCAGAGCGACCGCGCGGCGGACCTCCTCCGCGCCGCGCTCTCGGAGGTCGACGCGACGGCGCGCCCGCACCGCACCGCGGCCGTGCTCGAGCGCATGTCGCGGGCCCAGTGGGGGCTCGGGCGGGGCGCGCAGAGCCAGGCGAGCTTGGCGAGCGCGCTGGCGCTGCTGCCCGCCGGCGACCGCAGTGCCGAGCGCGCCAGCCTGCTCGCCTGGCAGGCCAAGCTCTCGATGCTGCAGTCGCGGTTCGCCGAGGCGATCGCCGTCGCCCGCGAGTCGCTCGAGGACGTGCGCGCGACGGGCGACGCGTCGGCGCTGAGCCGGATGCTCAACGCGCTCGGGGTCTCGCTCGCGGCGTCGGGCGACCCCGAGGGCGGGGCTGCGGCGCTGCAGGAGGCGCTCAAGGCGGCGCGCCGCAGCGACCACGTCAGCGACCTCGAGTCCGCCTACACCAACCTCAGCGAGCTTCTGCACATGCGCGGCCACACGCGCGACGCGCTCGCGCTGGCCCGACAGGGGCGCGCCGAGCTGTCCGGCCTCGGGCGCGTGTGCGAGTGGCTCGACCTGCTCATCGCCGAGGAGCTGTTCGCGGTCGGCGAGTGGGAGGCCGCCGAGGCCGCGTGCCCGTCGAGTGACGACGCGTACGTCGGCACCACCCGCGTCTACCACGACCTCGTTCGCGCCGAGATGGCGCTCGCGCGCGGCGACGAGGGGCCGGTGGCCGCGCTGGTGGACGACGCGCTCGGCATCGACTCCGCCACCGCCGAGCCGCAGCTCAGCGGGATCATCCACGTGCTGCGCGCCGAACTGGCCCGCCGCGCCGGCGACCTCGACGCCGCCCGCGCCGCGATCGACACCGCCCTCGACGCGATCCGCCGGACCGGCGACCAGGACCCGATGCGCCTCGCCTCGGTCGGATCGGCGGGGGTGACCGTCGAGGCGGACGCGGCCGAGCGCGCGCGCGACCTCGGCGAGGCCGACGCCGAGGCGGCCGCGCTCGAACGCGCCGGTTCGCTGCTCGGGCACGTGCGGCGCGGCGTCGCGCTCATGGGCCCGCTCGCGCGCGTCGAGCCGGCGCACCTGGCGACGGCCGAGGCCGAGGCCGTGCGCGCGGCGGGCCGCTCGCATCCCGCCGCTTGGGCACGCGCAGTCGCGGCCTGGGAGGCGGTCGAGCGCCCGTACCCGGCGGCGATGGCGCGGTGGCGCGAGGCCGAGGCGCTCGTCGCGACGGGCGACCGGGGCGCCGCCGCTCGGGCGGCCGGCGCGG
>DATAAR010000279.1:0-10296 GCA_036259975.1 Solirubrobacteraceae bacterium
GGCCGCGGGCGCGGGCGCACGTTCGCGAGCAGCGCGGCGACCGCCGTGGCGGCGACGGCGACGGGGACCGCGCGGCGCGCGGCGGTGCGCGCGCTCACCACCCGACGCCCTCCGTGACGATGTGCGCCGGCGCCACGCCCGCCCGCCGCAGGCTCGCGCGCGTGGCGGCGGTCATGCCGTCCGGGCCGCACACGTAGACATCGCGCTCGGCGATGTCGGGAACGAGCGCCCGCAGGTGCTCGGCCGACAGCAGTCCACCGTTGCCGCGCTCGCCGAGGACGTAGTGCACGTCCGCGCCGCGCCGGCGCGCGAGCTCGTCGAGCTCCGCCCGGAACAGCACCTCGCCGGCCGTGCGGGCGCGGTAGATCACCGCGATCTCCCCCGGCGCGCCGGGCGTGTCCTCGAGCAGCGCGCGGATCGGCGCGATCCCGACCCCGCCGGCGATCAGCGCCACCCGCGGCCGCCGCCGCGCGTCGCTCGTCAGCCCGCCGGCCGGGCCCTCGACCATGACCCGCGTGCCCGGGCGCAGCGCGGCCAGGCCGGCCGTTTGGCCGTCGCGCTCGCGGACCGTGATCCGCAGCCGGCGGCCGTCGGGCGCGGCCGAGAGCGAGAACGGGCGCGCGCGGTGCCAGTGCCCGCGCGCGAGGAAGCGCCAGTGCAGGAACTGCCCCGAGCGTACGCGCAGGCGGTCGAGCCGCTCGCCGCCGACCTCGATCGACACGACGCCCGGCGCCTCGCGCACGACCCGCTCGACGCGCAGCCGGTGGCGCACCGACCGCACGACCGGCAGCACGACGCGGAACCCGAGCAGCGCCGCGGCCGTCGCGCCGTACAGCGCCCACCAGTAGGCGGTCGCGACAGGGCTGTCGACGAACTCGTGGCCGGTGGCGAGCTGGTGGCTGAACGCGAGCGCGACCGCCGCGTAGACGGTCACGTGGATCGCGTGCCAGGCCCGGTGCCCGAGCCGCCGGCGCGCCGCCGCGACCGACGTCACCACCGCCGCCACGAGCAGCGCCAGCGCGACCGTCGCCAGCGCGACGCCGGGGTAGTCGCCGAGCAGGTTGGCGCTCTCGCGGACGAGCGACACCCGGTCGGCGAGCGCGTAGCCGACCGTGATGAGGACGGTGTGCGCGACGAGCAGCGCCAGGCAGGCGATGCCGTTGCGCCGGTGCCACGCCGACACGCGCTCCAGGCCGGCCGCCTCGAGCACCGGGATGCGGGCGAGCAGCAGGAGCTGCACGAGCGCGAGGAACGCGCCGAGCAGCCCCGTCAGGCGGCCGAGGCTCGTGAGCAGCCCGGCGAGGTCGTGCACCTCGCGGACGCCGCCCTGGCGCCACCACAGCCCGGCGACCGCCACCGCGTTGGCCGCCACGAGCACCGCGACGTCCCAGCCGGTGATCCGGCGCGGCGCCGGGCCGGGCGATATGCGGGCCTCCAGTGCGATGCGCATGGATACCGCGCGCGGGCCGTCCGGCTCAAGCGCCAACCGCTCGCGGCGGCTGGCACACTGCGGGGGCACGATGAGCACCGACGCCGCCCCACCGGCGACCTTCGAGCCGCCCGCCGAGCTCGAGGAGCTGCGTGCCGAGGTCCGCGACCTGTGCGCGCGCTTCCCCGACCAGTACTGGCGCGACCTGCAGCCCGACGGCTACCCGACCGAGCACGTCGAGGCCATGACGCGCGCCGGCCATCTCGCCGCGCTGATCCCGCCCGAGTACGGCGGCGCGGGGCTCGGTCTGACGGCGGCGAGCGTCATCCTCGAGGAGGTCAACCGCTCCGGCGGCAGCGCGGCCGCCTGCCACGCGCAGATGTACGTGATGGGCACGCTCCTGCGCCACGGCAGCGAGGCGCAGAAGCGCCGGTACCTGCCCGGCATCGCCTCCGGCGAGCTGCGCCTGCAGGCCTTCAGCGTCACCGAAAGCGAGGTGGGCTCCGACACGACGCAGATCCGCACGGAGGCGGTCCGCGATGGCGACGCCTACGTCGTCACGGGGCACAAGGGCTGGACCTCGCGCGCGCTGCACAGCGACCTCCTGCTGCTGCTCGCGCGCACGACTCCGGCCGACCGAGTGGCGAAGAGAACCGAGGGGCTGTCGGTGTTCCTCGTCGACCTGCGCGAGGTCACGGAGGGCGTCGAGATCCGGGCCACCGAGACGATGGTCAACCACCACACCGCCGAGGTGTTCTTCGATCGCGCCCGCATCCCGGCCGACGCGCTGATCGGCGAGGAGGGCCACGGCTTCCGCTACGTGCTCGACGGCTGGAACGCGGAGCGCATCCTGATCGCGGCCGAGTGCATCGGCGACGGGCGCTGGTTCGTCGAGCGCGCGGCCCGCTACGCCTCCGCGCGCGAGGTCTTCGGCCGTCCCATCGGCGCCAATCAGGGCGTCCAGTTCCCGATCGCCCGCGCGCACGCCGCCGTCGAGGCCGCCGACCTCGTGCGCTACCGCGCCGCGTCGCTGTTCGAGCGCGAGCGCCCCTGCGGCGCGGAGGCCAACATGGCCAAGCTGCTCGCCTCCGAGGCGTCGTGGCAGGCGGCCAACGCGTGCCTGGACACCCACGGCGGCAACGGCTTCCGTCGCGACCACGACGTCGAGCGCAAGTTCCGCGAGACGCGCGTGTACCTCGTCGCGCCGATCGCGAACAACCTCGTCCTGAGCTACCTCGGCCAGCGCGTGCTCGGGATGCCGCGCAGCTACTGATGCCGCCGCCGCTGCGCGTCGCGCTGTTCGCCCCCGGCGACGCGCCCGACAAGATGGCCAAGGCGGTCGCGGCCGGCGCCGACGCGGTGATCTTCGACCTCGAGGACGCGGTCGCCGACCCGCGCAAGGTGCCCTCGCGCGCGCTCGTCGCCGAGGCGCTGAGCAGGCGGCAGTACACCGGCCCGCCGCTGATCGTGCGCGTCAACGCCGCCGCCACCGGCCTGCTCGTGGAGGACCTGGCCGCGGTCGCACGTCCGAACCTCGCCGCGGTCATGGTGCCGAAGGTGGAGGACGCCGACGCGCTTGCCGACGTGGCCGATGCGCTGGCGGTGCTGCGCCCGGCGCGCGCGATCGCCGGCGAGCCTGTCGGCCTCATCGCACTGATCGAGAGCTCCGCCGGGGTCGCGGCCTGCGAGCGGATCGCCGCCGAGGCGCCCCGGTCGACGTGGACGCTCGCCTTCGGCGGCGTCGACTACTGCGCCGATCTCGGCATCGAGTTCGACCTCGGCGGCGAGGGGCTCCTCCACGCCCGGGCGCGCGTCGCGCTCGCGGCGCGCGCGGCCGGCCTCGCCCCCGCGCTGGACGGCCCCGTGCTCGCCCTCGGTGACGAGGCGCTCCTGCGCGACGACTCGGCGCGCTCACGGCGCCTCGGATTCGGCGGGCGCCTGGTCATCCACCCGCGCCAGATCGCGGCGGTGCGCGAGGCCTACGGCGGGCTGGACGACGCCGGCGTGCGCCGCGCGCGGGCGATCGTCGCCGCCTTCGAGGCCGCCCAGCGCGAGGGCCGCGCGGTCGCCGTGGTCGACGGCGAGTTCGTCGACCCGCCGGTCTACCGCCGTGCCCTCGACCAGCTCGCCAGCGCGGGGATCGCGGTCAGGCCGGGCGGCTGAGCGGCGGCACCGTCCGCCCGTTCGCCGAGTGCTCGATGAGCTGCGCCAGGCGGCGGTCGCGCGTCGCCTCGCGCTTGGCGCTCATGACCCAGTGGATCGTCGCGCGCCGGTACCACGCCGGCTGCGCCGAGAAGAACGCCCACGCGGCCGCGTCCGCGCGCAGGCGCCGCTCGCGCGCGTCGTCGAGCGCCACCTCGCGCTGCTGCTCGTAGGAGTACGTGCCCTCCTCGGTGCGGGCCTCGAACGCGGCCAGCCCGGCCGGGCGCATGCGGCCCTCGCGCGTCAGCTCGGCGACCCGCTCTACGTTGACCCGGCTCCAGCGGCTGCGCGGCCGGCGCGGCGTGAAGCGGATCGAGTAGCGCTCGTCGTCGACGCGCCGACGCACGCCGTCGATCCAGCCGAAGCACAGCGCCTCGTCGACCGACTCCGACCAGGTGAGGCTGGGCCTCCCGGTGCCGCGCTTCCAGTAGCCCACCAGCACCTCGTTTTCGCTGTCGTGGTGCTCCTCGAGCCAGGCGCGCCACTCCTCCGGCGAGGCGAAGAAGTGCGGCTCCATCAATCCAGGAGCGCCTGGTGGACGAGCTGGTGCAGCTGCGGACGGATCGAGTACGTGCTCGAGGGCAGCAGCTGGGTGAAGAACAGCACGGTCAGCTCCTCGGCCGGGTCGACCCAGAACGCGGTGCTGGCCGCCCCGCCCCAGGCGAACTCGCCGCGCGAGGACGGGAAGCGCCCCTGCACCGGGTCCTCGACGACGGAGAAGCCGAGGCCGAAGCCGACGCCCTCGAACGTCGTCTCCGCGAAGAGCGGCCGGCCGAACGTCTCGAGGTCGGCCGGCAGATGGTTCTTGGCCATGTAGCGGACCGTGCGCGGGCCGAGCAGCCGCACGCCGTCGAGCTGGCCCTCTCCGAGCAGCATCTGCGTGAAGCGGTGGTAGTCGGCGGCGGTGGACACGAGCCCGCCGCCGCCGGAGAGCGCGTCGGGCGGGCGCGACGCTGCGGCGCCCATCGCGTCGTTGCGCGTCGCGCGGCCGGTCGACGGATCGGGCGAGTACAGCGCAGCGAGCCGCGGCGCGAGCTCCTCGGCCGCGTGGAACGTCGTCTCCGTCATGCCCAGCGGGGCGAAGATGCGCTCGGCGAAGAACGCGTCGAGCGACCGGCCCGACACCACCTCGACGACGCGCCCGAGGACGTCGGTGGAGACCGAGTAGTTCCACTCGGTGCCGGGCTGGAACAGCAGCGGCAGCCGGGCCCACGCCTCGCAGCAGCCCGCCAGGTCGAGGCCCGGCGGCGTGCTCCACTCGAAGCCGCCGGCGCGGTACATCTCGTCGACGGCGTGCGCGTGGTGGAAGCCGTAGGTCAGGCCCGAGGTGTGCGTCAGCAGGTGCCAGATGCGGATCGGCTCGCCGGCCGGCGCGGTGAGCGGCTTCTGCGCCGACCCGCGGACGTACACGCGCACGGCCTCGAAGGCGGGGATGAACCGCGCGACCGGGTCCTTGAGCTCGAATGCGCCCTCCTCCCAGAGCATCATCGCGGCGACCGAGGTGACGGGCTTGGTCATCGAGTAGATCCGCCACAGCGTGTCGGGCTCGACCGGCGCGCCGGATTCCAGGTCGCGCCGGCCGGACGACGACAGGTGCGCGACCCGCCCGCGGCGCGTGACGAGCATGAGCCACCCGGGCAGGCGGCCGTCGTCCACGTAGCGCTCGAGGTGGCGGTCGAGGCGGGCCAGGCGCTCGGCGCTGAACCCGAGCTCGGCCGGGTCGGCCGCCTCGCCGATCGCGATGTCTGCGGTGCTCATCCGCGGCATGATCCCAGCGCGCCCCCCGCGCCGGTGCGGCACCTGGGTCGTCAGCGCCGTCCCGGCAGCAGCGGGTGCAGCACGGCGTTCACCACGCTCACGATGATCGCCGCCAGTGCCCCCGCCCAGAACGTGTCGATGTCGAAATCGCCCACGAGCCAGTCGGTGACGTAGAGCATGAGCACGTTGACCACGAAGTAGAAGAGGCCCAGCGTGAGCACGATGAACGGGATCGACAGAACGGTCACGACCGGCTTGACCCAGGCGTTGACGAGCGTGAACACCGCGGCGGCGACGAGCACCGTCTCCCACTCGTCGCCGTACGTCACCCCGGGCAGCGCCCACGCGGCCGCGTACAGCGCCGCCGCGTTGACCGCGAAGCGGATGAGGAGGCGGCGCAGCACGCCGCCGATGCTAGAGCGCCATCCGTGAGGGCGATGCGGTCCTTCGACCCGCGCGCCGTCGGGCGCCTCGAGTGCCGCGCGTGGGAGACGTACTACCAGCGGCGGTGGGCCGTGTTCCTGCTCACCTCGGTGCGCCTCGTTCGCGCCGCGTTCCGGATGAGCTGGCCGCGAACGCTCGTGGGCGCCTGGCTCGTGCTGCGCGCCAACCAGAAGTGGGCGCCGTTCCCGCGCAACGACCCGCACGCCGCGCGGGCGCACATGACGCGCTTCTACCGGCTGCTCGCCGCGAGCGAGCCCGGCGCGGGGTTCGAGCCGGTCCGCGCAGCGGCGCTCGAGGTCGAGTGGTGGCGCGCGCACCGCCACGCGCAGCACGGCGGCGGAGCCGACGCGGCCGAGGAGCTCGTCCGCGCCCTGCAGGACCTCTATGCGCACTGCTACGCCGTCGACCGGGACTCCGTGCGCGCGGCCGCCGCGCTGCGCGCGGAGGCGATGGCGCTCTCCGACGAGTGGGTGGCCGCGGGCTGCGACGCCGAGGACGGCCGCCTGGAGCGGGAGCGTGCGCTGCTCGTGCGCTCCTACGCGGCGCTGCTGGCGGCGGTGCACCGCTGACTGCTGCGACGTCAGCGCGCCGCCCGGCTCTATTCCCCACTGGCAGCCAGGCGAAGGCCGGCGTCCGATCGCCCGGGCGGCCCGGAGCGGTCGCTGCTCGATCGCCACCTCCCCAGACGCGCGCCCCGCGCGCCGGGAACGCGCTGGACGAAATCGTCGTACGGCATGCCGGTCGCCGCCTGGCGGCCGCGGCCGGCGAGGCTGCCGAGGTACGCGCACAGGAAGCCCGCCGGCACCGACACGATCGCCGGGATCGACAGCGGGAAGATCGCGCGGTCCTCGCCGAGCACGTCGGGACCGAGCACGACAAGGATCACCGCCCCGGACGCCGCGATCGCCAGGCCGGCGAGCACGGCGAGGACCGTCGTGATCGTCACGCCCGCGACGATGGCGAACACCGCCTCGCCGCCTCGCGCGACGAACCCGGCGACGACCCGGTCCACGCCTGGGTGGGACGAACTCTGCCGGTCTATCCGGCACTTTCGGCCCACTTCGGTCGTCGCCCCACGACGGCGCGCACAACGAGCGGCACGCAGGACCCCACCCACCCCCGTCGAAGCCGCGACCTTCCGGGCCTCCTCGTGTCTGCAACGAAAGATGAAGATCCGCGCCCTGATCGCCGCCGCCCTCGCCTCCGCCGCGACGGTCGCAGTCGCGCCGGCCGCCGCGCGCGCCGACTGCCCCGGCGCCGTGCCCGCCTGCCCGTACTCCGCCGCCAGCCAGATCGGCGCCCGCGGCGAGGGCGTCCTGCGCTTCCCGCAGGCGGTGGCGGTCGGTCCCGACGGCTCGGTGCACGTCGCGGACCAGGCCTCGCACGTCGTTCAGGTCTTCGCCCCCGACGGGCGGTTCCTGCGCCAGGTCGGCATCGCCGGCACGGGCCCCGGCCGGCTCACCTCGGTCGGCGCGATCGCGGTCGCGCCCGATGGGACGCTGTTCGTCGCGGACGGGACGAACCGGATCGACCGCTTCGGCGTGAACGGCGAGCTCCTCGGCTCGTTCGGCCGCGGCGGCGGCACCGCGCCCGGGCAGCTGCGCTTCGGGGCGGGCGGCGGCAACGACGCCGGCGCGGGCGGCGGGCTGGCCGTCGCGGGCCCGTACCTCTACGTCGCGGACACCGGCAACCACCGCATCCAGCGCTTCACGCTCGCCGGCGAGCACCCGGCGGTGATCGTGCCCCCGGGCGTCCTGGACACGCCGCAGGGCCTGACCGTCCGCGGCTCGCGGCTGACGGTGGCCGACGACCGCAACCACAGGCTCGTCGTCTTCGACACGGGCGGCCGGATGCTGCGCACCGTCGGCGCCGGCCGCGGCGCGCGCCCCGGCCAGCTCTCGCACCCGTACGACGTCGCCGCCGACGCGGGCGGCCGGCTGTTCGTCGCCGACGACCTCAACCACCGCATCGTGCGCTTCAGCGCCCCGCCCGGCTACCCATACAAGGGCCGGTGGGGCGCGTACGGCACCGGCGGGGGGCGGCTCGCGTACCCGCGCGGGATCGCGGTCGGGCCGCAGGGCGAGATCTACGTCGCGAACACCGGCAACGACCGCATCGATGTCTTCGACCGCGGCGGCGCGCTGCTGCGCAGCTTCGGCCGGTCGGGCCGCGCCCCCGGCCAGTTCGACGGCCCGATGGGCGTCGCCGCCGACGCGAGCGGCTTCCGCGCGGTCACGGACTCGATCAACGGCCGCGTGCAGCTCCTCGCGCCGGACGGGACCATCGCCGCGGTGTGGGGCTCGCCCGCGCCGGGTCCGACGCTCCTCCCCCGCCCCGTGGCGGTGGCCTTCGACCCGGCCGGCAACGCGTACGTGCTCGACCAGCGCCGCAGCCGGATCGCCGTGTTCGAGCGCACGAGCGGCCGGCTCGTGCGCACGATCGGGGCGCCGGGCCGCGGGCCCGGCCGGCTCCAGGCGCCGTCGGCGCTGGCGATCGACGGGGCCGGGGTGATCTCGGTGGCGGACACCGGTAACCGGCGCGTCGCGCGCTTCGGCGTCGGCGGCAACTACCTCGGCGCGGTCGACGACGCGGGCGCCGTGCGCGGCGTCGCCGTCACGCCCGACGGCAGCCGCATCTACACCACCGACTCGGCCAGCCTGATCCGCGCATGGAGCCCGGGCGGGGACCTGCTCGACGAGTTCGGCGGCCGCGGGAGCAAGCTGGGCAAGCTCGACGCGCCCGCGCAGATCACGCTCGACGCCGGCGGCAACATCTGGGTGGCCGACCGCGGCAACAACCGCGTGCAGGCGTTCGGGCCCGCCGGCGAGCGGCTGCTGACGATGGGGCGGCGGGGCATCGCTCCCGGCGAGTTCGTGCACCCGACCGGCGTGAGCGTCGACTGCCGCGGCACGCTGACCGTGACCGACAGCTCCAACAACCGCGTCCAGCAGTTCACGCTCGCCGGGGCCGCGGTCGCGCCGTGCGCGCCGCTGCCCCCGCTCGGCAACCCGCCGCCGCCGAAGCTCCCGACGCTGCCCGAGCCGGTCGGACCGCAGGTCACATGGCGCGCGCTGCGCACCGCCGGCGTCCTCACCGCGCGCAACCTCCCGCTGCGGGTCGGGTGCGACACGGCCTGCGCCCTCGAGGTGACCGCCACGCTGACCCCGCGCGCGCGGCCGCCGCGGGGACGCCGGGCGGTGACCGTGGCGCTCGCCGCGGTCAGGCGGGCGATCCCGGCGGGCGAGTCCGGCGTCGTGCGCCTCGTCCTCTCCGACCGCAACGCGGCGCGCCTGCGGCGCGCGCTGCGCGGTCGGCGTGGCCTGGTGGCCCGGGTTCAGCTCACCGCGACGGCGGCCGCGGGGGACCCGACGGCCGTCGAGCGGACGCTGACCGTCACGGGGTGACGGTCTCGGCCGCCGCGCTCGCGTCGGCCTTGGCCGCGGCGACGGCGGCGTCCGCCGGGCGGTCCTCGCCGTAGCCATCCGTCGCATCCGCGGCCGGATCGGCCGGGTCGGCGGGCTGCTCGGGCTGGGCGGCCGGCGTCGGCGGAACCTCGGCGGGCGCGACCGGGGCCGGCGGCTCGGCCGGTGCCGCCGGCGCCGGCTCGACCGGCTCGGCGGGCGGCGGGGAGGTGTCGACGACGACGGTCACCGGCACGTCGTCGGGACCATCGGAAGGCGCCGCGGGATCGACCGGCAGCGGGACCTTCGTGGTCTCCTCGGCCGGGTGCTCGTCGGGGTGCGCCGGCGGCGTGAGGTCGATCCGGAGCTCGGTCTGCGGCCCGGGCCCGGGCGTGTCCGGCGCAGGAGCCGGCGTCTCTGGCGCGGGCGCAGGCGCCTCGGGCGCGGGCGTCTCCGGCGTCTCGGGCTGCGGCGCCGGGGCCGAGCCTTCCTCGTCGTCGTCGCCGCCGTGGCCGGGGCCGGAACGCTCGCCGTCGCCGGGCTTCGGCTCCTCGGCGGGGTCCTCGAAGGCGGACAGCGGCACGTTCACCGCGATGACGTTGCTCTCGCCGTCGCCCTCGCCGGTGTCGGCGACGGTCGTGGCGGTCGAGGCCGAGCCCGCGGCCGCGACGTCCATCCGGACGCGCATCTGCATCGCGGGCGCGGCCGACGCGGAGCGCTCGGCGGACGGCGCCGCGCTCACCACGTCGACGTTCGCGCGCAGCGACAGGGGCGCGCCGGCGGCGGGCGGGCTGCTCGGAAGCTTGGGACGCAGGCGCAGGGTCACCTGCTCAGGGACGGCGGCGGTCGCGCGCGACGGGGCGATGCCGAGGCCGAGACGCAGCTCGGGCTCGTCGTCGTCACCGGTCACCACGTTGACCGATGCGACCCGCAGGCGCAGCGCCTTGACCGGGCTGGCCGCCGGCGCGGGGGCCGGCGCCGCGGCGGGCGCGGCGACCGAGGTGACGCCCGGCACGGCGACGGGAACCGCCGGCGTGGCCGGCGCGCTGGGGGCCGGCGCGG
>DATAAR010000280.1:0-13570 GCA_036259975.1 Solirubrobacteraceae bacterium
CCGGCACGAGCTCCGCGTCGCCTTCGCGCGTGGCGCCGTGGCAGGCGGTGATCGAGCCGCCGTGGCGCAGCGTCACCTCCGAGATCTCGCGCTTGCACGCCACCCACGCGCGCCAGCTCTCCTCGTCCAGCCGCGCCTCCCAGATCCCGACGTCGATCTCGACGAGGTAGTCGGCCCACGGCTTGTGGGGGCCGTTCGTGTAGGCGAACATCCCCCAGTCGTCGAAGATGTCGTGCTGCTCGCGGTAGCGCGCGACGATCGCGTGCCACTCCTGGCGCACCTGCGGCAGGACGGAGTAGTTGAGCGCCGCGTCCTCGCAGTGCCAGGACATCATCACCGCCTGCCCGGCGCGGTTGCGGCCGTGCAGCGGCGTCGCGTAGCGGTCGTGCCGCGACGCCCAGTCGCCGGAGGAGATCTCGTCGCCGAGGTACCGGCCGCCCTGGCTGCGGCCGAGCTCCATGACGCGCCGCGAGGCGGGGGTCACCTCGGCGCGGCTGCCGTACATCGCGACCGCCACGACCGCCTTGACCCAGTCCGGCTGCGGGATGTACGCCTCGTCGTCGCGGCGCAGGTAGGCGATCTTCCACTCGTCGAACAGCACCACGCCGGCGAGCGTGGCGAGCCCGGACGTCGCGAGCGCGCCCGTCGTCCGCCAGGCGTCCATGTAGTCGGCGAACGCGAAGAAGGCGGCGAACTCGACCTCCGGGCGCGGGACGAGCTCGAGCGTCGCCTCCGTGCAGATGCCGAGCGTGCCCTGGTGGCCGGTGAACAGCTGCTTGAGGTTGAACGCGGTCGAGGACTTGCGCAGCTTGCGCCCGCCGCCGTCGCCGATCTCGACGATCTCGCCGGTCGGCAGCACGACCTCCATCGACACGACGAGGTCGCGCGTGTGGCCGAAGCGCGCGCCGATCAGCGACCACCCGCCGGTGCCGATGCGCCCGCCCACGAGCGAGCACGGGTACGACGCCGGATCGTCCGGATAGAAGACGCCGTGCGGACGCAGCTCCTCGTTGAGCTTCAGCATGTTGATGCCCGGCCCGACCGTCACGGTGCGGTCCAGGAGGTCGATCTCGTGGATCCGGTTCATCAGCTTGACGTCCACGCAGATGCCGCCGCGCAGGGGCACCGCGCCGTCGGAGAGGCCCGTTCCGCCCGCGCGCGGGACGACCGGGATCCGCAGCCGGTTGGCGAGCTTGACGATCTCCGAGACCTCCTCGGCGGAGGTCGGCAGGACCGCGACGTCGGGCATGTGGTCCGCCCAGCGGTGCACCGGGAACGGTGCCGGCACCCGCGTGCGGTTCACGCGCGAGCTCACGTTCGGCAGCACGCGCGAGTCGTCGCCCGTGATCGCGCGCAGCTCGTCGAGCACCGCGTCGTCGACCGCGCTCTTGAACGCGACGGTCGTCATGCCCGCGCCTCCGGGATGCGCCCGTCGCCGTGCGCCTGACCGCCGACGTCGATCCCGGCCGACTCGGCGACGAGCTCGAACAGGTCCAGCACGTCGAGCGGCCGCTCGGCGCTCGCCGCGGCGTGCGAGAGCGGGCGCTCCGACCACGGGCACGCGCTCACCAGCGTGTCGACCTCGAGCGCGGCGGCCCGCGCCACGCGGCGGCGGCTGATCTCCGCTGTGATCTCCGGCTTCTCGACCGGCAGCCCGCCGCCGCCGCCCGAGCAGTACGACCACTGCGTGACGTGGTCGACGTCCTCGAACCTCAGGCCGGGCACCGCCCGTAGCAGCTCGCGCGGCGCCTCGTGCACGCCCTTGCGCTTGTTGAGGCGGCACGGGTCGTGGTAGGTCACGACGCGGTCGACCGGGCGCGTGAGCTCCAGGCGCCCCTCCTTGATCAGGTCGTTGACGAGCTCGACGCCGAGCACGATCTCGAAGTCGTAGTCGTCGCCGTAGTAGCCGGGGTAGTCCTCGGTGAACGCGATGAAGTCGTGCGGATCGGGGGCGATGATCCTCCGGGCGCCGACCGCCCGCCAGTCGGCGACGTTGTGGTCGGCGTGCTTGCGCGCGAGGTCGACGTAGCCCATCTCCGCGGCCGGGCCGCCGCAGCACCACTGCTCGCGCATGAGCCCGAACTCGACGCCGGCGCGCTGGAGGAGCTGGGCGAACGCCCGGGTGTACGAGGTGCGGTAGAAGGCCGCCTCGCAGTCGACGAAGAGGATCGTCTCGCCGCCGACGGGGATGTCGAGGCCCTCCGCCCAGTCCGCCACGTGCTCCTGGCTGACCGGCACGTCGCCGAGCACCGGCTCGTTGTGCGCCTCGGCCAACCGCTCGTTCCAGAGCTTCCAGCCCGCGCGCTCGTTGCCGGTCTCCACCATGAGGGCGCGCATCGCCTTGACGACGTCGACGGTGCGCGTCCGGTGGCGGTAGAAGTCGCCCGTGAAGAGCGTGTTCGGGCAGCGCAGCTCGCACGCGCCGCACTGCGTGCAGTGCACGTAGTCGTCGGCCACGTCCGCGACGTCGACGAGGCCCTTCTCCATCGCGACGATGTTCGCGTGGAACGCCGTCGGGGTGTGGTTCTCGTTGCGCGTGACCTGCATGACCGGGCAGACCTCGCGGCAGAACTTGTGGCCGGACGAGAAGCACCCGTAGGCATTCGTCCGCCAGCGCTCGACGAACTCCTCCTGCAGCCTGCCGTTGCCGTTGGTCTCGTGGCTCGGGGCGGCCGCGCCCGCCGCCCTCCGGTCCTGTCCGTCACGCGCTGCGTCGTCCACCGCGGTCTCCTTCGCCGATCGCCGACTGGGGCGCCACGATCTCCGGTCCGGGCGACCGAGGTCAAGTCCGGCGCGTCAGGCGCGCGCCGTCAAGAGCTCCGACAGCGCGCCGATCAGCTCTCGCGGCAGCGCCTGGGCGTGCAGCTCGGCGAGCATCGCCTCGGCCGTGAGGCCCGAGGTGAGCGTTCGCCACGCCGCCGCCTTCGCCTCGTGCCCGTGCTGCGCCTGGTTCAGCACTGCGAACAGCGCCTCGGCACGATCCTGCGTGCGCGGGCCGGCGGCCGCGCAGGCGTCGACGCGCAGCGGCCGATCGGTGGGCGCGTTCGCGATCGTCACGCTCGCCGCGCCGGCTTGCTCGACGCGCGCCGGCGAGGCGCCGTCGGCGCGGATCGGCGTGCCCGCGCCCACGCCGAGGAACGTGACGCTCCAGGTCCGCTCGGGCGGCAGGACGCGGTGCGGATCGTCGGCGGCGCCGATCGTCAGCATGCCCGCCTCGTGCTCCCACGTCACGGTCGTCCGCGCGGTCGGGATGTCGTCCGGCGTCGTGCCGGTGCCGTCGTCCTCGATCAGCGTGAACTCGCCGTCCGCCCCCGGGGCGACGAGCAGCTCGAGCCGCTCGGGGTTGCGCGTCGCGTCGAGGTCGTCCGCGGCCGCCAGCGGCAGGATGCCGCCCGCGCGGAGCAGGGCGGGGATCGAGCGCCCGTCGCGGTGCAGCTCGACCTCCCTGTCGCCGTCGTAGGCGGTCTGGGTGAAGACGTCGATCCAGGGGCCGGGCGGCAGCCACGCGCGCACCGCGCCGCGCAGCGTCACCCGGTCGCGCGGCGTGGTGATCGGCGCGACGATCAGCTCGGAGCCGAAGGCGAACTGGTTGGGCACCGTGTACGCGCGCCGGTCCTCCGGCGCGAGGTGGTACATCGGCCGCACGAGCGGCACGCCGTCCACGGCGGCGCGGTGGTTCATCGTGTGCAGGTATGGCACGAGGCGGTGGCGGAAGCGCAGCGCGTCGGTCATCGCGTCGCGGGCTTCGCGCGGGAACATCCAGGGCTCCTTGACGAGGAACCGGTTGCTCGACGAGTGCAGCCGCAGGATCGGCGAGAACACGCCGTACTGCACCCAGCGGGTGGCGAGCTCGTCGTCGCGCACGCCGAAGATGTGGCCGCCGATGTCGTGGCTCCACCAGCCGTAGCCGATGTTGGACGCCGTCGCGGTGAACTCGGGCTGGAAGTGAAGCGACGCCCACGAGATGTGCGTGTCGCCGGAGAACCCGACGGGATACCGGTGGCTGCCCGGCCCCGCGTATCGCGAGAAGGTGAGCGGCCGCCGGTCCTCGCGGCCGGAGTCGAGGAAGTGGAAGTGGTTGAGCATCCACAGCGGGTCGATGCCCTGGATGCGCGAGTACTGGCCCTGCTGCCAGTCGATCCACCAGAAGTCGACGCCCTGCTCCTCGAGCGGGTGGTGCAGGACGCGGAGGTAGGCGTCGAGGAAGGCCGGGTCGGTGATGTTGAACGCGATCGGCTCGTCGCCGTCCGGGTCGCGGCCGAGCGCCTCGGCCATGGCGCGGTACGCGTCCTCGAACGGCCGCACGCCGTCCGCTGGATGCACGTTGAGCGTGACGCGCAGGCCGCGACGGTGCAGCTCGGCGAGGAAGCGCTCGGGGTCGGGGAAGAGCTCCGGCTCCCAGCTGTAGCCCGTCCATCCCGACCCGTGCTCCGGGGGCACCGAGTCCACGCGATGCCAGTCCATGTCCAGCACGGCCACCGAGAACGGCACGCCCTCGGCCTCGAACCGGTCCATCAGGGCCAGGTACTCGTCCGCGCTGTAGCGGTGATAGCGGCTCCACCAGTTGCCGAGCGCCCAGCGCGGCAGGACGGGCGGCCGGCCCGAGACGGCGTAGAACGCCTGCAGCGCGGCGTCGTAGTCGTGCCCGTACGCGAAGACGTAGATGTCGGTGCGGTCGCCGCGCCGCGGACTGACCCAGCCGTCCTCCTCGAAGAGGAACGACAGCGAGTCGTCGAGGGCGGCGATCCCGACGCGCGACACGACCCCGGGCTCGAGCGGGGCCCGGCCGTCGATGTCGTCGAGCGTCCGGGCGGTGCCGCCGAGGTTTCGGACCGGCTCGCCGTAGCGCCACACGCTGCGGTAGTTGCTGATGTTGCCGCGCACCTGGACGCTGAGGCCCGCGGGCGTGAAGGGCCCGCGGTCGTAGACCAGCCGCAGCCGGTCGGTGACGATCTCGAGCACCGCCTCCCCGTCCACGACGTCGAAGCGCGGCACCGGCAGGTCGCGGTGCAGCGCGAAGGTCGAGGCGCGGTCCTCGAACACCCCGTCGTCCGCCCACTCGAGCCGCACGAGCCCCGCCGCCAGCACGGTGACCCGCCACCGGTCGCCCTGCACGACCGCGTCGGGATGTGCGAGCGGGGACGTGCTGAGACGGAGGTGCTGGTCCAATGGATTGCCTGGGGTCGATCGGGCGGGCGCCGTTCCGGCCGCGGGATGATGGCGCGCGAGCGCCCGCGGCGGTCTCGCGGCTCGACGGTCGGCGCCGCCCGGCGCCGGGCTCAGTGGCAGGCCTCCGAGCCCGCGTCGCGCGTGACGGCGCTCGTGTCCACGAAGCGCCAGTCGTAGCCGTCGGCCGCAGCGTGAGCAGTGGCGGGCCGTGCGCCGGGTGCGAGCCGCGCCAGGGCGACAACGCGCCGACGGCCGGCGCGAACGGTCAGCCGCCGCGATCCGCCGGGCGTCGACGTCGCGACCCGCACGACGGCCGACAGCCGCCCGCGGCCGTCGGTCCGGACCCGCCTCGCGGTCGATCCGAACCGCACGGTGGCGGTCGCGCGCGGCGCGAAGCCGGTCCCGCTCACGGTCGCCGCGCGGCCGGGTCGCAGCGTCCCCGGCGTCAGCGTCACCGTCGCCGCGGCGGCGGCATCGGCGAGCGCACCGGCCAGCAAGAGCGTGCCGACGACGGCACATCGCAGCGTCCCCATGTCAGCCGCCGACCCGTCCCGCGATCAGGTAGGCCGCGAGCCGGGCCCGGTCGACGGGCGCGACGTCGGCGAGCTCGAGGCCCGCGACCCCCGCCTCGACCCGCAGCACGCGCGCGGTGACGGTGATCGGCGGCCCGGCCGGGAGCTCCATGCGCAGCTCCAGCAGCTCGCCGCGCCCTGGCGCCCATTCGCCGACGCGGATTCCCACGCCGGCGATGCTGACGTCGCAGGTCCGCAGCCTGCGCGCCTCGCCGGCCGGCTCGCCGCGCTCGCCGATCGGCGTCACCTCGACGGCCAGGTCGGCCACGGCGCGGGCGGCACGACGGCGGGCGGGCAGGCCCGCGCCGCCGCCGGCGACGAAGCGCAGCCGGTCCTCCTGCCGGTGGCGGTGGACCGCACCGCGGATCCGCACGCGCTCGCCGGCGCTCTCGAACACGAGGCCCGCCGCGCGACCGAGGCTGGGGATGTAGGCCGCGTCGGCGGCCGCGAGCGGCACGAGCGTGGCCTCGTCCCCCGCGACCGCGGCCACGCGGCAGTCGATCGCCTCCTCGGCGAGGTCGAGCATGGCGGGCTGCCCCTCGGCGAGACCGCGCACGGCGCTCAGACCGGTTCGGCGGGACGGCTCACGCCGCGAGCATAGGCCGCGGCCGCAGGTGCTGCGCGCCGCCGCGGCGCGAGGGACCGCGCCTACCCGCGGCGCATGAGACGCCCGACGGCGGCCATGAGCTCGTGGGTCTTCTCCGCTTGGTCGTCCTCGCCGGCGCCCATGACGCAGTGGCGCGCATGGTCGTCGAGCAGCCCGAGCGCGACCTTGTCGAGCGCCGCCTGGACGGCCGAGATCTGCGTCAGCACGTCGATGCAGTAGCGGTCCTCGTCGACCATGCCCTGGATCCCGCGCACCTGGCCCTCGATCCGGCGCAGGCGCTTCTGAAGCTGCTCCTTGGTCGCGGTGTATCCGCGCGTGTCGGGCGTCGTCGATGCCATGCCGCCAGTATACCCCCCAGGGGTGGCCGCGCCGACGGGGGCGCCCGTCCTCGGGGCGGCACGTCTGCCACGATCACCTCCCATGACGTCCGCCGCGGACCTCGCCTCGTTCCTCGACGCGCGGCCGCCCGCCGCCCGCGCGGCGGCATGGGCGGCCGACGCCCACCGCGGCCAGGACCGCGAGGTCGACGGCGCGCCGTTCCTCGTGCACCCGCTCGAGGTCGCGCTGCTCCTGCACCAGAGCGGCGCCTCCGACGAGGTCGTCGCGGCCGGCATCCTGCACGACGTCGTCGAGAAGCGCGTGGCCACGATCGACGACGTCCGCGGCGCGTTCGGCGCCCGCGTGGCGGCGATCGTCGCGGTGCTCAGCGAGGACGCGGCGATCGCTGACTACGAGGAGCGCAAGGCGGCGCTGCGGGGCGCGGTCGCGGCGGCGGGCGACGACGCGCTCGCCGTGTTCGCCGCCGACAAGCTCGCGAAGGCGCGCGAGCTGCGCGTGGCGGCCGCCGCCGACAGGATGTCGGCGCGCGAGGCCGCGTGCCGCCGCGCGCACTACGTGGCGAGCCTCGAGCTGCTCGAGCGCGGCCTCCCGGCGCATCCGCTCACCGTGGCTCTGCGCTTCGAGCTGACGGCGCAGGACCTCGTGCCGGCACTGGCCTGGCTCTCGCCGACACCCGCCCCCGCGGTCGCCTGACGCGTTCGCTGGCCCCTCGCCGAGACCGCGCTCAGGGTTGCGGTGAGGTTGTGACCGGGAGCATCTCGGCGCGATGTGGAGGATGCTCGCGCCATGACGGCCCACCGCCTGCTCGTCGTCGAGGCCGACGCGGATCTGCGCTCGCTCCTCGAGCGCGGGCTGGGTGAGGAGGGGTTCGATGTGGCCGCGGTGCCGGACGGCTCCTCCGCACTGGCCCACGCCGGCGACCGGCCGGACGCGGCTGTCATCGACATCGCGCTGCCGGACGCCGACGGGCGCGACGTCTGCCTCGCGCTGCGGGCCCGCGGCTGGGACGGCCGGGTGCTGTTCCTCACGACGCGCGACGCGCTGGCCGACCGGCTGGCCGGCTTCACCGCGCTCGGCGACGACTACGTCACGAAGCCGTTCCACCTCGACGAGCTCGTTGCCCGCCTGCGCGCGCTCCTGCGCCGGCGGGCCGGCGACGTCGCCGTCGGACACCGCGCGCTGCGCCTCGACCCCGTTGCGCACGCCGTGACCGCCGGCGAGCGCGAGATCGGGCTGACCCCGACCGAGTTCCGGCTCCTCGCCGCGCTCGCGGCCCAGCCCGGCGCGGTGCTCCGCCGGCGTGACCTCGTCCGCGCGGCCTGGCCGGAGGGCGCGATCGTGTACGACAACACGCTCGACCAGTACGTCGCCCGGCTGCGGCGCAAGCTTCGTGCGGTGGCGGCGGAGAGCGAGATCGTGACCGTGCGCGGGGTCGGCTACCGGCTGCGATAGCGCTGCCGGCGCAGATCGCGCCGCAACGCTCCACATCCGGGCGCGCCACGCGGTAGCGTTCCGTCCGAGGGCAGAGTCGCAGTGGTCTCCAGAGTCCTGGTCGCGATCGATTCGGCGGACGATCTGCCGCTGGTCGAAAACGCCTGCCGCATTGCAGACGAGCACCACGCGCGGCTCGAGCTGGTCGGCGGCATCCCGCGCGCGTGCTTCACGGTGGCGTTCGTCGCCTGCCCGCGGAGCTTCGACCACGAGCTCGAGCAGCATGGGCGCGCCCTGCTCGCCGACGCCGTCGCCCGCGTCCCGGCGCACCTGCCGGTGACCGCCCGCCACGTCCGCGGCTGCGCCCGCGACGCCCTCCTGCGCGAGGGCGACGCCGACGGCACGCGTCTGCTGCTGGTCGGCGCGCTGCCGTGGTGGGCACGCAGCCCGCTCTGCGACCGGCTCCGGCGGCTGGCGGGCCTGCGGCGCGGGCCCGGCCGGGACGGCCGGGACGCGAGCGTGCGCGAGCGGGCGCGGACGGTCGTCTAGGTCCCGACGATCGGGTCCGCCTCGATCACCACGTCGAGGAGGAGCGGCTCTCTGCGCTGCGCGAGGCGCGGCACCACGTCGTCCAGGACGGCCAGCAGCTCGTCGTGGGTGCTCACCCGCCGGGCCGGCAGCCGAGCCCGCGGCGACCGTCGAGACCTCGACGCGCTCGAAGCTCGACCACGGCGCCGCTGCGCCGTGGCGCTCGGCCAGGCGGTCCATGATCGCGTAGCGGCCGTTCGAGCACGACGAACAGCGCGCCGATGCCGTAGCGCGCCGCGGTTCACCGCGCCTGCGCCCGGTGCAGCGCCGAGCCGTCGCCGACCACGGCGACCACCGGGCGGTCGGCCAGCGCCATGCGCATGCCCGTGGCGGCGAGAAGCGCGAAGCCGAGGCCCCCCATCGCCGCGCTGGGGTACCCGAGCGGCGCCCGGGCGGAACGCGGGGCCTCGAGCTCCGGGCCGCTGGAGGGCGACTCCTCGGCGAGCACCGCATCCGGCGCGAGACGCTCGGCGCGCGCGGCGAACACGTGGCCGGACGCGCAGCGGCCCGCCCGCTCCGGGCGCCGCCGGCGGCGCGGGGCGCTCGCGGCGCGGGCACGAGGCCGTCCCGCCTCCTCGGTCGGGCACCTCGGTCCCGAGCAGCCGGCAGACGGCGGCCGGCGGCCAGCACGGCGAGCTCGGCCGGGCTGCGATGCGCCTCGGCGGGATCGTCGGTGACGACCGCGACCCGGGTGCCCGGCTCGACCAGCGGCCCGGGCATGAACGGGTACTGGCGGAAGACCGGCGCGCCGACGGTCAGCACGACGTCGTGGCCGCCGAGCACGCGCCGCAGCCGCGGCCGGGGTGGCGGCGGTCCTGCCGGCCGACGAGCACGACGACCGGCGGCGCGGTTGACCCGCGCCGTCGCGAGCGCGGCCACCGGTGCCGAGCACGGCGGTCGTGGGCAGGAGCGCGAGCGCGGCGCGGCCGGAGGCGCGTGCCCGGTGGCCGGCCCGACGACCGAGCCCTCGTGCAGCGCGAGGACGAACCGCAGGTCATCCGGCAGCCCCGCGAGCAAGGGCACCTCGGCCGAGCCCGGGTTCGAGAAGATCGTCGTCAGCCCCCGCTCGCGCAGCACGTCGAACGTCGCGTCGCAGACCGTCCGCCCGGGCGTGCGATCGCGGTCGCCCTCGGCCGGCGTCGCCGCCGCCGGCCGGGTCGCGTCGGTGCTCACGCGGGGCGGGCTACCCGGCTACGTCGCGCCCGGTTCGCCCGGCGCGGCGCGCACGGACCGCCATGTTGATATAGACAGTCCGCTGGGCCGCCCGCGCCGGCCGCGTGTGCCCCGACCGACTGCGAACGGTCAAAGGGCCCCTCCCGGCGGTCGGTGCCGGGCGCCCGGCGGTCAGCGCCCCGCGCGCTTGCGGACGACCTGGAAGCGCAGCGCCCGGCTCACCGACCTGCCGGCGGCGCCGGCGGCGTCGGCGGTGAGCCGGTAGCGCGCAGCGCCGAGCCTGCGATAGACGGCCAGCGGGAGCCGGGACACGTTGGCGCCGGCGCGGCCGCCGACGGTCCATGTGGGGATGTGGCGGCCCTTCCGGGCTCCGCTCGTGCGCTCCAGGCGCAGGCGCACGCTGGCGCCGACGTTCAGCGAGAAGCGCACCGCGGGCAGGCGCGAGCTCGGGAACGGCTTGCGGATCTTCGCGGCGGGCGGCACGTACACGAGCACCGGGAACTGGACGCCCACCAGGCGCGGCGCGGGAAGCGTCACCGTCCACGATGCGTGCGCGGTCTGCACGCCGCCCCCCGGGCCGGCCGCGCGCACCGACAGGCCGTGCGGACCCGGCGCGAGCGGCCCGGTGGTCAGGGTCGCGCCGCAGGGCGCCCACGTCGCGCCATCGAGGCTGCACTCGGGGCGGTTGGTCGTTCCGTCGGTCCAGAACCCGAACGCCGCGCTCGGGCCGGTGAGTGCGCTCACCGGGCTGGCGGCCGGCGGGGCGGCGGGAACGGCGAGGGTCGCGGGCGTCGGATCGGCGTTGCCCGCCGCGTCGACGGCACGGACCGCGAGGTCCGAGCCGGCCGGCGCGCTCACCGGGCTGGCGCACGGAGCCCACGCGCCGCTCGCGCCGCGGCACTGGAAGCGCGCGCCGGGCTCGGAGGAGAACGACACGCTCGCGCTCGGCGTGACCGCCGAGGGCAGGATCGCGAGCGCCAGCGTGCCGGGGGCGGCGGTGTCGACCGTCCAGCTCCACGCGCGCGGCGCGCTCTCGACGATGCCGTAGCGGTCGCGGGCGCGGACGGCGAACGTGTGCGGGCCGTCGGTCATGCCGGCGAGGCGTGCCGGCGATGCGCACGGCGCCCACGCGCCGGCGTCCAGCCGGCACTCGTAGGTCACCATCGGCTTCGGCGACGCGAAGGCGAACGACGCCGAGGCGGCGGGGCTCAGGGCGGCCGGTCCCGTCGCGAACGCGGTCCGCGGCGGGGTCGTGTCGGCTCCGGCGGCGAAGTGGCCCGTCACGGTCGCCGGGTGAAGCGCGGCCCGGTAGAGCGCCACCTCGTCGAGCGCGCCGCGCAGGTAGCGCGAGCTGCCGGACGTGGCCCGCCCCAGGCGCAGCGAGGACCCGGTCGCCGGCAGCGGCGTGCCGCGGGCCGGCTGCGAGGCCTGCCTGACGCCGTCGACGTAGACGATCACCTCGGCGCCGCTGACGGTGGCGACGACGTGGTGCCAGGCGGCGCTGCTGATCGCCGGAGTCTGGACGGAGACCAGCCCGCCGCTCATGCCGACGTCGAAGCGCAGCGTTGCGTCGGAGTTCGTCCCCAGGTACCAGCCGTTCGACGTGCCGGAGCCGCCGGCCGCGCTGCCGTCGGCGGCGAGCGCGTTCGTGCGGCGGCTGTCGAGGCGCACCCACGCCTCGACGCTGAACGGCCCGGCGAAGGTCGGGCGCCCACCGACGGAGATGGTCCCGGCGCCGGCGAAGCGGGCCGCGGTGTCGGCGGCGCCGCTCAGCGCGCCGTCCGCGCCGAACGCGACGCCGCTCGCGGTCCCCGCGGGAACGGCGGGCACGGCGCTGGCGGCGGTCGTGCCGAGCGGGTCGCCGAGGCGCCAGTGCGCGGCCAGGTCGGGGCTCGCGATGGCGGCGGCGTAGCCGGCGGCGTGGGCCGCGCCTGGGGCGGCGCCGAGCGCGAGCGCGGCCAGGCTCGCGACCACGAGCGCGGCGCGGCGCATCAGCGGACCACCCGCTCGCAGTCGCGGGCCACGCGGTCGTTGCGGCGCGCGTACACCGTGTCGCGGCCGGAGCCGCACGCGATGCGGTCGCGGCTGTCGCCGAAGGCGTGGATGACGTCGTTGCCGGCACCGCCGCGAACGGTGTTGCGCCCGCGGCCGCGCAGGCGAACGGTGTCGTCGCCGGCGCCCGCGTCGATCGCGTTGTCGCGCTCCCCGCCCTGGAGCATGTCGTCGCCGGCGGCGCCGCGGATCGTGTTGCGCCCCCCGCGGCCGCCGTAGATGGTGTCGTTGCCGGGGCCGCCGTCGAGCTCGTCGGGCGCCGAGCTGTCGCGGTCGGCGAAGCGCATGCCCCAGATGACGTCATCGCCGCGCAGGCCGAGGATGCGGTCGGCGCCGACGCCGCCGAGGAGGTTGTCGTCGCGGTCGGTGCCCTGCTTCGGCCCTCCGGCGTCGCCCGCGAGGTACGTCTCGCCCTTGGCCGGGTCGGCGACCGGCTCGGCCTCGATCACGGCCTCGCATCCGGCGATGCCGCCCTCGCGCAGGAGCTGCGCGTTCGACCAGCCGCCCTCGTGCGCGAGGGGGTTGATGTAGATCGTGTCGGTGCCCCGGCCGCAGTCGACGCCCTTGACCGCGGTGCCGTTGTTGACGAACACGACGTCGTCGCCGGTGCCCGCGCGGATGACGTCGGGCCCGGAGTCGGCGTAGATTTCGTCGTTGCCGTCGCCGCCGTCGATCGTGTCGCCGGCCGAGCCGCCGTGTATCAGGTCGTCGCCGGGGCCGCCGCTGACCGTGTCGGTGTCGGGGCCGCCGTCGATCGCGTCGTCGCCCGGGCCGCCGGCCATGGCGTCGGCGCCGAAGCCGCCGGCGAGGATGTCGTCGCCGGCGCCGCCGTCGATGTGGTCGGTGCCGGCCGCGCCGTCGAGCAGGTCCTCGCCGGCGCCGCCGGAGAGGCGGTCGGGGCCGGTCTCACCGAACAGGCGGTCGGCGCCGCGAAGGCCGTGGATGCGGTCGGCGCCGCCGTTGCCGTGGAGGACGTCGACGACCGCGGTGCCGGCGATGCGGTTGGGGCCCGGCGTGCCGTCGACCGTGCGCGCGAGCGCGGCCGGCAGCGGCAGCGCGAGCAGCACGCAGAGCGCCAGTGCGCCGCCGGCGGCACGGCGGGGGAACGGTGGGATGCGCGAGCGATCGGACATGGCGGGCCGGGCGATGCGCGCATGACGGGTGGCGGCGAAGCCGCGCGCGCGTCGCGTGGCCCGGTGATCGGCACGAGGGACCGGGTCTGAAGGCGCCGCCGGAGGCGGTGCTCGCCTCCCCGCGGGCTGTCGCGCCGGATGCGACCCGGTTGTGGGAAGACCCCGTGGGGCCTCAGCGCACGAGCGCGGCGCAGACCCAGTGCGACGCGCCGGCCCCGCCGTTCCAGATCCGCGCGGCGACGCGGTCCTGCTCGGCCTTCGAGGCCCTCCACGCGGCGGGCCCCGAGCCGCCGAAGAGGCGCCACGTGCCGGGGATGATCTGGTAGTAGCCGGAGGCGCCGGCGCTGTTGGGCGGGAGGTTCTGGCCGCCCGACTCGCACTGGACGAACGGCCACGGGATCGCCCACGGGCCGCCCGGCCCGACCGCGCGGGCGGCGCGGGCGCGCGCGGCCTCGAGCGCCGCGATCCGCTGCTCGATGCGGCGGCGGCTCGCGCGGGTGGCGCTC
>DATAAR010000281.1:0-4609 GCA_036259975.1 Solirubrobacteraceae bacterium
CACCCGCGCCGTGCGCGTCGTCACCCCGGCGGGCGTGCTCGTGACCCGCCCCGTGCCGCACGCCTCGACCGGCCCGAGCGTGCGCGAGATGGTGCTCGGCAGCGAGGGCCGCCTGGGGATCATCAGCGAGGCGACCGTCCACGTCCATCGCGTGCCGGCCGAGCGCAGGATCCTCGGCTACCTGCTCCCCGACTGGCCCCGCGCGCTCGCGGCCATGCGCGAGATCGCCGCGCTCGACGCGCGGCCATCGGTCACGCGCGTGTCCGACGCGTACGAGACCGCCTTCTCGTTCGCCACGAAGAAGACGCCGACGCGGCTCGACGATGTCAAGTCCGCCGCGCTCAAGGCGTTCCTCACCCGGCGCAAGGGCTTCGACCTCGACGCGATGTGCCTGGCGTTCATCGGCTACGAGGGCTCCAAGGACCATGTGGCCGCGCTGCGCAAGCGGGCTGGGCGGATCGTGTCCGCACACGGCGGGCTGTGCATCGGCTCCGGCCCCGGCGAGCTGTACGACCAGAAGAAGTTCGACACGCCGTACATCCGCGACTACCTCCTCGACCGCGGCGCGCTGGCCGACGTCTCGGAGACCGCGGCGCCGTGGAGCGCGCTGCCGGCCGTGTACGCGAACGTCATGGGCGCGGCCCACGCGGCGTTCGCGGACCTCGGCGTCCGCGGCTACGCGATGTGCCACCTGTCGCACTCCTATCACGCGGGTGCGTGCCTGTACTTCACGTTCGGGATCAACCCGGTCGCCGGGCGCGACGGGCTCGAGCAGTACGCGCGCGTCAAGACGGCGATGCAGCAGGCGTTCGTCGACTCGGGCGCGACGCTGTCGCACCATCATGCGGTCGGCACCGAGCACGCGCAGTGGCTCGAGGAGGACATCTCGGCGCCCGGCGTCGCGATGCTGCGGGCGCTGTTCGACGGTGTCGACCCGGGCGGCAACCTCAACCCGGGCAAGATCGTCGACGCGGGCCGCGTCGGCGCGTCGCGTTCAGGCGCGCACGTCGAGTGAGCCGCCGCCGGCGGGCGGCTGCTCGTCGTCGCGCTGCGGCGCGAGGCCCTGCCGCTCGCGGCGCTTGCGGGCGCGCTCGCGGGCGGCCTCCTCGCGCTCCCGCGGCGTGAGCCTTCGGACCGCGGGCACCGGCGGCGCGGCGCGGTCGGGACGGCCGATCGGGCGGATCTGGTCCGTCATGCGTCGGCGCCCTCGAGCGCGGCGAGCGCCGCCTCGCGCCGCTTGCGCACGACCTCGGCCGCGGCGGCGGCCTCGGCCATGACGAGGTGGCGCCACACCTGCACGGCGAGCGCCCAGCACACGAGGTACGCGACGACGCCGCCGGCGAGCCCGCGCAGCGCCGCGTCGACCGGCGGCAGGCCGCCGCGCCACGACAGCAGGCCGACGAGCAGGAGGCCGAACAGGCCGCCGTAGCCCTTGAGGCGCGTGATCGAGTACGTCGCGCGCGGGTGCGCCGAGATCCGGATCGCGGTCTCCGAGACCTCCGCCTTGGCCTTCTTGGGCTTCTTGGCCTTCTCGGCCTGGCCCTGGTCCTTGCCCTTGTCCTTCGCCATCAGGCGTCCCTCGCGATGCGGGCCTGGCGCTCGCGGGCGAACGCGAAGCGCACGAGACGCTGCTCGTCGCGGGCGCTGACGGACGCGATGCGCACGGCGCGCATGCCGCGCTCCGCGACGCGCACGACGGTGACGAGCGCCTCGACCGGCGCGCTGCCATCCTCGAGGTCGATCGCCACGAAGGCGGAGTCGCCCTCCTGCAGGCCGGACACGCCGGACAGCAGCAGGCCGCCGCCGGACACGTTGAGCGTCATCGCCTCGTGCGCGGGTCCGTCGGGACCGCCGTCGCGCACGACGACGGGGACGACCGCGTCCACGCGCACGAAGTCACGGCGCTGGACCGTCTCGGCGCCGTCGGCGCGGGCGGCGACGCGCACGGTGCCGCGGCCGTCGGCGCCGGCGATCGTGACGTCGAAGCGGAGGATGCCGCGCTTCGACGTGACCTCGAGCTCGGCCGGCTGACCCGCCACCGGCGGGTGCAGCGGCGGGGTCACCAGCACGAGCACGGCCACGTCCGCGCCGACGGAGTCGACGCGGGCGGCGATCGCGGCGCCGGCGCCGAGGCGCAGCAGCACGGTCTGGCCCTGCTCGAGTCGGGTCATGCCAGGACCAGGGCGGCGATCGCCGCCGGGTCGGCGAGGTCGAGGCCGCCCTCGAGGGCGGTGTCGCGGCCCACGAAGCTCAGCGGCGGGCCGCCGGCGATGGCGAGCTCGACGACGGCACCGACGGTGGGCGTCTCGTCGACGTGCGTGAGGACGATGCCGCTCGGGCGCAGCGGGCGCAGCGCGCCGACGAGGCGCTCGGCGGCGGCGGCGCTCAGCGTCGCGGGCATGCAGAGCTGGACCTCGGCGCGCTTGATCCGGCGCAGCTCGCTCGCGAGCGCGCGGAGCGCGTCCTCGTCGCCGGGCGAGATCGCCGGCGTGTCGATCACGACGAGCGCCCGGTCGCCGGCCTCGGCCACCCGGGCCTTGGCGTCGGCCGCGCTCTCCACGACCTCGACTTCGACGCCGGCCGGCGCGAGGAGGCCGCGCAGCTCGGCGCCGCCGTCGCGCGGGCGCAGCGCGAGCGCGACGACGTCGAGATCGCTGTTGGCCGCGTAGGCGGCGGCCAGGCGGGCGGCGGTCAGCGTCTTGCCCGAGCCGCCGGCGCCCGCGAAGGCGATCACCGCGCCGCCGAGCGCGCGCGGGCCGGCCACGGGGATGCGGCGCGCCAGCGCGGCGCGCACGAGGCGCTTGAGGCCGCGCGGGGAGCCGAACGGCATCACGTGCGAGACCGTCTCGGCGACGACCTCGGCGGCGAGCGCCGGGCTGAGGCCGCCCTCGACGAGCGCGAGCTCCTGCGTGTCGGCCTGCACCGGGCGCGCGAGCGTGGTGGCGACAGCGGGCGCGGCGGATGCCGGGACCGGCAGCTGCGCGTCGGCCACCTCGACCGCGGACGGCGCATCGGTCATCGCGGCCTCGAGCACGGCGTCGGCGGCCTGCAGCGTGTCGGCGAACGGCGCGGCGGCCTGGAACAGGGCCTGGATCGCGGGCGCCTGCATGCCCTCCGCGACGGCCGGGGCGGCCGCGGCCGGGAAGGCGGTCTGCGCCGGGGCGGCCTCGGGCGCGGCGGCGGCGCGCGTGAAGCGCTCCTCCGCGGCGGCCTCCTGCTCCTCGAGCTCGGCCTCCAGGCGCGCCTCGAAATCCTCGCCGCCGTCGTCGCCGGACTCGAGCGCGGCACGCGCCTCCGCCTCGTCGCCGGCGTACGTGTCGATGCGCTTGGCCCCGGCGCGGGCGTCGACCTCGACGCAGCGCTTCTGGAAGAAGCCGGCGACGCCGCCGGTCAGGCCGTCGCGCTGGCGCAGGATGACGGCGTCGGCGCCGAGCTCCTCTCGGATCTGCGGCAGCAGCTCCTCGAGGCTCTCGCCGCGGAACGTCCTGACGTCGGCGGTGGCGGTGTTGGCGGGGGCGGTGGCGGTCACGGCGGGGGGAACGGTGGCGCTCATGCTTCGACGACTCCGATGGTCTCGACCCGGATGCCGGGGACGATCTCGTTGTAGGAACAGACGGGCAGCTGCGGGAGGCTCTGCTCGCAGAGCCGGCGCAGGTGGCGGCGGACGCGCGCGGAGCAGATGAGCACCGGGCGGCGGCCGCGGGCGATGGCGTTCTCGAGCTGGCCGGCCAGCGCGCCCACAAGGGCCTGCGCGCGCGACGGATCCATGGCCAGGAACTCGCCATCGGCGGTGGCGGTGATGGCCTCGGCCACCTCCTGCTCGATCCGGGGATCGAGCGAGATGGCCCGCAGGCGGTGCTCGCCGTCCAGATGCGGACCGCAGATCGCGCGGCCGAGGGCCTGGCGGGCGTACTCGGCCAGGAGCACCGGGTCGCGGGTGACGCGGGCCTTGTCGCCCGCGGCCTCCACGATGGCGCCCAGGTCGCGGATCGAGACACCCTCGTGGAGGAGGGCCTGCAGCACTCGCTGGATCTCGCCTACGGTCAGAACGTCGGGCACAACCTCCTCAACGACAGCTGCGTTGACTTCCTTGAGCCTGTCGAGCAGCTGGCGCGTCTCCTGACGCGTCAGCAGCTCCGCGGCATGTGCGCGGATCGTCTCGGTGAGGTGCGTCACGATGACCGACTCGCCGTCGACGACCGTGTAGCCGAGCGCCTCGGCCTCGGCGTGCGCGTCCTCCGCGATCCACACCGCGGGCAGGCCGAACGCCGGCTCGGTGGTGGGCACGCCGGCGAGCTGGCCGACCGCGTCGCCCGGGTCCATCGCGAGCTGGTGGCCCGGCAGCACGCGGGCGCGCGCCACCTCGGCGCCGCGCACGCGGACGACGTACTCGTGCGAGTCGAGCGCGATGTCGTCGTGGATGCGGACCGGCGAGATCACCATGCCGAGCTCGCCGGCGATCTGGCGGCGGATGACGCCGACGCGCGACAGCAGCGAGCCGCCGGCGCCCTCGTCCACCACCGGCACGAGGCCGAAGCCGATCGCGAGCTCGAGCGGGTCGATCTGCAGCGCGCCGAGCGCGGCGTCGCCGGCCGGCGGGAGCTCGGCG
>DATAAR010000282.1:0-3652 GCA_036259975.1 Solirubrobacteraceae bacterium
ACGGCGCGCCGCTGGGCCCGGCGCTCGCCGCGCTCGCGGCCGACGCCCGCGCCCGCCACGCCCAGCGGCTGCGCGAGCGCGCCGCCCGGGCCGCCCCGAAGATCCAGCTCGTGGTCGCGCTGCTGCTCGTGCCCGCGGTGATGCTGCTCGTCGGCGCGGCGCTGATGAGCGCGCTGCGGTGAGGCGCGCGGCCGTCGCCCGGCAGTCGCGCCTACTTCAGCGTCGCGATCGCGCGCCCCCGCTTGCCGTCGTCGTCGCGGCGGCTGCCGGCGACGGCGACGCCGAACGCCTCGAAGTAGGGACGCACGTGGTCGAACTCCGAGCCCTTCTTCGCGTCGAGCAGGGCCGTGAGCCGCTCGACATCGAGGAAGAACTCCGGCCGCACGCCGCCGCCAAGCCTGCCCGCCGCGTCGGTGAACGCCGCGGTGCTGCCCAGCGTGGCGCCTGGAGCGAGGGTCTCGTCCAGCGCGCGGCGGCCCAGCGCCACGACGAACTTGTCGCGGGCGGCCGCCACGAGGACGTCGTGCCGGTCGGCGTCGCCGCGCAGGAGGAAGCCCTCGTCCACGCCGGCGGCGTCCAGGTCCTCGATGTCGTGCCCGGCGAGCAGACGGCGCAGCGCCTGCACGGTGTCGCGGGTCGCGGCCGGGTCCTTCGACGTGATGACGAGCGCGCCGCGCGCGTCGTCGCTGGTGGTGCCGGCGAGGAAGACGCCCGCGTCGCCCATCCACGCGAGGACGTCCCGGCGGATGTCCAGGCCGGTCGCCTGCTGGGCCTGGCCCAGCAGCGCCTCCAGTCCGATGCCGCCGAGGCCGCCGCCGGATGCGATCCCGTCGAGGAAGCTCGTGAGCGTCTGGCCGAGGTCCCCCACCCCGGCGCCGAGCCACGCGTCGGCGGGCAGCGCCGCGAGGGCGTCGGCGCCGCTGCGGGCCGGCTCCGTGTTCGCGGGCCCGCCGAACGCCGCGGAGTCGACACGCACGAGGTCCGACTCCATGTCGAGCGCGGCGCCCACCGTCCGGGGCAGCGACTTCGCGATCGGGTCCAGCAGGGGCGCGGCCTGGGCGGCGGTGTCGCCGGCGGCACCCGCCGCCTGGCGCAGGGCGCCGGCGACGTCGAGGTACGCGAAGCCCGACCGCTCCTGGCTGACCGTCGACCGCGCCGTCTTGAGCGCGTCCGCCTCCGCCAGCGACGAGCCCTTGGAGGCGTCGACCGCGCTCTTGAAGCCCGGCTCGGTGCCGATCACCACGGCGTCGCCGACGATGCCCGCTGCCGTCCCGTCGTCGCCGTCGACGAGGTAGTCGACGTCCCGGTACGTCCGCTCGTCGCCGCCCTCCAGGAGCTTGTCGATCGCCTCCTGGGCCTTGTCGTTGTCGGTCGACGGCGCGACGACCACCGTGTCGGCCTCGCGCCTGGCGAACGCGAGGACGCCGACGCCGACGCGGTCGCCCAGCCACGGCTCGATGTCCTGCTCGAACCGGATGCCCTCGCGGCGCCCGCCGCGGTCGATCAGCTGCACGAGCTTCGCGCCGGGCTCGCTCGTGCGCAGGATCTTCGACAGCGCGGCCCTGGCGTCGCCCGCCTCCTGGTCGTCGGGGTTCACCACCGCCTCGAGGTACACGGGCGCGCTTGCCGGCACGAGGCCAGCCGGATCGGTTTCGCCCGCGCCGGACGAGCCGCAGCCCGCGATCGCGGCCGCGGCAGCGAGCGGTGCGACGGCGAGGGCGAGGAGGCGCCGCGGGACGCGCGGCAGGGCGGTGGTGGGCATCCGCAGCGATGGTAGCTGCGCGGACCGGGCCCGACCGCCGGTTCCGGACGCCCCACCCGGCCCACGGGCGAGGCACAACTGACGGACGGAACGGGCTGGATCCTGCAAGCGCGGCTGCATCGAGGCTTCGCGCAACGCCCGTTGCGCTCGGGCGCCCCCGCCGAGCGACGCCGTCCCACCGCCGAGATCCCCGATGGAACCGGGCATCTCGCGGGCCGCCGGGTAAGGAAGAGAACGGTAGTGGGATAAGATGTGCAAGTTGGGTTGCTAAGTGGGAGGTTGTGGGGTACAAGTGTCGCAGCGGACCGGGGTGGAGGGGCTCCTCCCACTCCTCCACCTCGGTCCGCGTCCAACCTCGCGCTGCCGGGGCGCGCACTCGGAGCGCGGGAACGCGCCTCGCGATGCCGGGGTCACGCGAGATGACAGATGGCCTTCCGCGGCACCTTCGACCACACCCTCGACGCCAAGAACCGGCTCACGATCCCGGCCAAGTTCCGGGCCGCGCTGAGTGAGGGAGTCGTGCTTTCCAAGGGGATCGAGCGCTGCGTGCAGGTGTGGACGCCGAAGGCCTTCGACGACTACGTGAGCACGGCGCTCGCGGGCCTGAACCCGCTTTCGGAGCCCGCGCGCAAGCTCAACCGCTTCTTCGCCGCGAACTCGCTCGACACCGAGCTCGACTCGGCCGGGCGCGTGATGGTGCCCGGCTTCCTGCTCGAGCACGGCGGCCTGCGCAAGGACGTCGTCGTCACGGGCGCGAGCGACTGCCTCGAGGTCTGGGATCGCGGCGCCTGGGCCGACTACAACGCCGCCCTCTCGGACGAGCTCCCCGACATCGCCGCCGGCTTTGGCCATCCTGCCTGACATGACCGCCACCCACGTCCCGGTCCTGGCCGGCGAGCTGATCGAGCTCCTCGATCCGCAGCCCGGCGAGGTCGCGGTCGACTGCACCTTCGGCGGCGGCGGTCACGCGCGCCTGGTGGCGGGGCGGCTGGGCCCGGGGGGCCTGCTGATCGCCGTGGACCGCGATCCGGCCGCCGAGGAGCGCTACGTGGCGCTCGCCGACGAGGCGCCGTGCCGCCTGCGCTTCATCCGCTCGGGCTTCGCCGAGGCGCTCGCGCGGCTCCGCGCCGAGCGGGTGTCGGCAGACCTCGTCTACATGGACCTCGGCATGTCGTCGATGCAGGTCGACACCTGGGAGCGCGGGTTCTCCTACGCCTACGACGCCCCGCTCGACATGCGGATGGACCCCGAGCAGGAGCTCACCGCGGCCGCGGTCGTCAACACGTGGGATGAGCGCCAGCTCGCGCGGCTGTTCCGCGAATACGGCGAGGAACGCTACGCCAGGCAGATCGCGCGCGCGGTCGTCCGCGAGCGCGCCCGTCACGCGCTCGAGACGACGAACGAGCTCGTCGAGCTGATCGGCGGCGCGATTCCGGCGCCGGCGCGCTTCGCCGGCGGCCACCCGGCCAAGCGCGTCTTCCAGGCGATCCGGATCGCGGTCAACGACGAGCTCGCGCAGCTCGATTCCGCGCTGCCCGACGCATGGGCGCTGCTGCGCCAGAATGGGCGATTTGCAGGAATAACGTTCCACTCGCTTGAAGACCGGCGCGTGAAGCGCTTCCTCGCGGCCCGCGCGCAGGGGTGCATCTGCCCGCCGGACCTGCCCGTCTGCGTCTGCGGGCACGAGCCCGAGGCCGAGCTGCTCACCCGCCGGTCGGTCGCACCGTCGCCGGGCGAGATCGCCGCCAACCCCCGCGCCCGGTCCGCCCGGCTGCGCGCCGCACGGAAGCTGGAGACCCGAACGAACGCATGACGCCCCCCGACGCCACCGCCCACGCCCGCACCGCTCGCGCCTCCGGCCGCGGCGGCGCTCACCGCCGCGCGGCCTCG
>DATAAR010000283.1:0-1638 GCA_036259975.1 Solirubrobacteraceae bacterium
CTCACGCGGCAGGCGGCGCGTCTCAACGCGAAGCTGCGCGACTAGCGGTTGGCCTTGCCGGGACTCCGCGGCCGCGACCTCGCGGCCGGCGCCTTCATGAGCTCCGCCGCCTCCTCCAGCTCGAGACCGATGGACTCGCGCGCCCACCGAAGGACTTCGCGCGTGAGGTAAGCGAGCGTCGACGGTGGCACGGCGGGATCCTAGGCGCGGCATCCGACCGAGCGAGCCGCGCTACCGCCGTGCTCCGCGGCGATCCCGCTGGCCAGTCGCTGGCCGAAATCGTCCGAATCGACCCGGCTCGGACCGGAACCCGAAGACCCTCGCGGGCGGTCCGACGCGCGGGATCGTAAGCGCCTAAGCCAAATCGGCGGCTTGTGGGAGGGCGCGGCCAGTCTTTTCACACGCGAGAGGTCGCTGGTTCGAAACCAGCCGCGCCCATCCAGCCGAGGACGCGCGTCTCAGCCCACCGGCTCGCGCCACATCCGCCACAGCGGCGGGCCGTCGCCCGGGAGCCGCATCTCGTCGAGGACGACGAAGCCGTGGCGCAGGTACAGCGCGCGGCTGCGCGTCGTGCTGGCCTCGAGGTAGGCGGGCACGCCCTCGGCGTCGCAGCGCTCGAGGATCGGGCTCATCAGCGACGACCCGATGCCGAGGCCCTGCGCCTCGGGATCGACGCCGAGGAACGGCAGGTGCCAGTGCGGCTCCTCGGGGAAGTGGGCCTCCATGAACGACAGGCCGCGGAGCGCGCGGGGCAGCCAGCGGCCGAACAGGGCGGCCATGCGCGGCATGAGCCGCACCATGTCGACGCTGCTCGTGTGCCCGAGGCCCGGCGGCGTCCAGGACGCGATCCCGCGGACGCGGTCGTCCGTGTAGATCTCGTCCCGACCGAGCGCCATGCGCGCGAGGAAGAGATCCCCGAAGAACCGCGGAAGCTGCGCCGGGCGCCTCCTCGCGTCGGGGAAGAAGTAGTAGGTCACCGGGTCGTCGGCGAACGCTCGCGCGAGCACGTGCGCCAGCCGGGGCAGCTCGTCGGGCGTCGCGCGCCGGACCTCCGTGGTGCTGATGGGTGCAATGACCGTCATGCCGTCCTCCTGGTCGTTGGGGATGCGGCAGGATCGGCTCGGGGCGGGCCCGGCACATCGGTAGGTCTGCCTATTCGACGAGCTCGTGCTGCACCGCAAACAGCGCGATGGCGGCGCGGCTCGATACGCCGAGCTTGGCGTAGACGTGCTGCACGTGATGCTCGGCGGTCCTGCGTGAGATCACGAGCCGCTCGGCGATCTCGGGGTTCGAGCATCCGGCGGCGACGAGGCGCACGACCTCGACCTCGCGCTCGCTGAGGCCGGCGGGTCGCAGGTCGGCGCGAGCGGCCCGGCGTTGCCCGGCGGCCTCGAGGACCGCCCCGACGACGTCCCGGTCGAGACGGCCGGCACGGGCCTCGCGGCCGAGCTCGGCGGCGGCCTCCTCGGGCGCCAGCGCCCGCCGGTGCGGGCGCTCCTGGGTCATCGCCTGATACGCGTCGGCCGCCGCCAAGACGCGCGCGCCCGGCGACAGCTCCCGCGCCCGGCACGCGCGGTGGTAGCCCGAGCCGTCGAGGCGCTCGTGGTGCATGCCCGCCAGCGGAGCCAGCGGCGCCAG
>DATAAR010000284.1:0-5833 GCA_036259975.1 Solirubrobacteraceae bacterium
CGACGCCGATCGAGACCGCGTCGGCGCCGAGCGCGAGCGCCTTGGCGGCGTCGGCGCCCGAGCGGATGCCGCCCGAGACGATCAGCTGGACCTCGCGGTGCATGCCGAGCTCCCGGAGCGACTCGACCGCCTGCGGGATCGCGGCCAGGATCGGAATCCCGACGTGCTCGATGAAGACGTCCTGCGTGGCGGCGGTGCCGCCCTGCATGCCATCGAGCACGATCACGTCGGCGCCCGCCTTCACCGCGAGGGCGACGTCGAAGTAGGTGCGCGTGGCGCCGACCTTCACGAAGATCGGCTTCTCCCAGTCGGTGATCTCGCGCAGCTCCTCGATCTTGATCTCGAGGTCGTCCGGGCCCGTCCAATCCGGGTGCCGGCACGCGCTGCGCTGGTCGATGCCCTTGGGCAGGTCGCGCATCTCGGCGACGCGGTCGGAGATCTTCTGGCCGAGCAGCATGCCGCCGCCGCCCGGCTTGGCGCCCTGTCCGACGACGACCTCGATCGCGTCCGCGCGGCGCAGGTCGTCAGGGTTCATCCCGTAGCGGGACGGCAGCAGCTGGTAGACCAGCGTCTTGGAGCTCTGGCGCTCCTCGGGCGTCATGCCGCCGTCGCCGGTCGTCGTGCTCGTTCCCATTGCGCTCGCGCCGCGGCCGAGCGCCTCCTTGGCCTGGGCGCTCAGGGCGCCGAAGCTCATCCCGGCGATCGTGATGGGGATGTCGAGATGCAGGGGCCGCTTCGCGAAGCGCGTCCCGAGCAGCACGTCCGTGTCGCAGCGCTCGCGGTAGCCCTCCAGCGGGTAGCGCGACATGCTCGCGCCCAGGAAGAGCAGGTCGTCGAAGTGCGGGACCCGGCGCTTGGCGCCCCAGCCGCGGATATCGTAGATGCCCTCGCGCGCCGCCCGCTGGATCTCGTGGATCGCGTTGCGGTCGAACGTGGCCGACTCGCGCAGGCCCGGGTGCCAGCCCGGCTGGTGGTAGCGGCGCTTGGTGATCGTGTCGAACTCGGTCATCAGTACTCGCCGGCGTTGTCGATGTTGAAGTTGTAGAGCCGGCGCGCGGAGCCGTAGCGGCGGAAGTCCTCGGGCCCGGCGTCCGTCACGCCGGCGCGCTCGAGCAGCGCGCTGAGCTCGGCCACGTGCTCGTCGCGCATCTCCTTCTCGACGCAGTCGGCGCCCAGGCCCTTCACGCGGCCGCGCACGTAGAGATGCGCCTCGTAGATCGAGTCGCCCAGCGCGTCGCCCGCGTCGCCGCACGCGACGAGGCAGCCCTTCTGGGCCATGAACGCGCTCATGTGGCCGACCGAGCCGCGCACGACGATGTCGACGCCCTTCATCGAGATCCCGCAGCGCGCCGAGGCGTCGCCGTGGACGACCAGCAGGCCGCCGCGGCCGGTCGCGCCCGCCGACTGGCTCGCGTTGCCCTCGACGATCACCGTCCCCGACATGATGTTCTCGGCCACGCCGACGCCGGCGTTGCCGTGCACGCGCACGGTGGCGTGCTTGTTCATGCCGGCGCAGTAGTAGCCGACGTGGCCCTCGATCTCGACGTGCACGGGCGCGTCGAGGCCGACCGCGAGCGCGTGCGCGCCGCTCGGGTTGACCACGCGCCAGCGCGCCGGCGACGGCTCGGTGGCGCCCGCGAGGGCGTGCAGGCGGGCGTTGAGCTCGCGGCGCGGCGCAGTGGCGAGGTCGAACGTCTCGACGGCGACGTCGGTGGCCGCCATCAGACGCGCTCCCGCTCCCAGACGTACACCTTGGCCGGCTCGGGCTCCCAGACGGCGGCGTCCTGCGCGCCGGGCAGCACCGCGATCGCCCGGTACTCGGACGCCATCGCGACCCAGTCGTCGGTCTCGGCCATCACGGCGGGCTTGCACGCGATCGGGTCGCGCAGCACGGCGAAGCCGTCCGCGGTGCCGACGGCGAAGGTGTAGAACCCGTCGAGGTCGTCCAGGCAGCCCTCGAGCGCCTGCTCGAGCGTGGCGCCCTCGCGCAGCTTCCAGGTCAGGTAGCCGGCGCCGACCTCCGTGTCGTTGTCGGTCTGGAAGTGGATGCCCTCGCGGCGCAGCTCCGCGCGGAGGCGGTTGTGGTTGCTGAGCGAGCCGTTGTGCACGAGGCAGAGGTCGAGGCCCGTGGAGAACGGGTGCGAGTGCTCGGTCGTCACGCGGCTCTCCGTGGCCATGCGGGTGTGGCCGAGGGCGTGGCTGCCCTGGAGGTCGTCGAGCCCGAAGCGCGTCACGAAGTCCCGCGGCAGGCCCATCTCCTTGTAGATCTCGATGCGCTCGCCCGCGCTCATGATCCGCAGCTCGGGATGGTGCTCCCGGAGCCACGCCTGGGCGGTCGGCGCGTCGGAGTCGACGACGAACACGGCATGGCTGGCGCGGACCTCGAAGTCCGGCCCGCCCGCCCCGCCGCCGAACTCGCGCGCCAGGCCGTCGCGCACGCGGCCCCAGTCCTGCGCCGGGTCGTGGGAGTACAGCGAGACCTTGCTGGCCCCGGTCGGCGCCGGGTCGCGGTAGATCGCGACGCCCGCGCTGTCGGGGCCGCGGTCGCTCATCTGGGCGAGCATCGCGCCCAGGTGCTGTCCGAGGCGCTCCTCGACCTCTGAGGACTTGCTGAACAGTCCGACGATCCCGCACATGGGTCTGGTTCCTCGTTGTCGTCGCGTCGATCGGAAGGCAAACCCCGCCGAACAAGGACGGGAACGTGAGTGAAACGGTCTGGCTCCCCGAAAACTATGTGGATATCGCACACAACCGGCGCCGCTCAGGCCTCTGCCAGCAGCCGGCGCAAGCGACGATCTGCGACAGCACCCGTCCTCGCTCACGCCTCACGCCAGCGCGTGGATCACGCCCCAGCGGCGGGCGTGCTCGCGGTCGAGCCGAGGTCGGCGCTGAGCTGGTCCAGGCGGCGGCGCACGCGGCGCGCCGGCGCGGGATCATCGGCCAGCGCGGACCGGCGATCGCGCAGCAGCGAGGCGCGTCGAGCCCGCGCTCGCCGAGCAGCGGCTTGGGTCGATCGCCACCAGTCCGGACCGGCCGGAACGCGCGGCGCCGCGCTCACATCCCGAGCCGCGCGTAGACCGACAGCCGCCGCTGGGCGCCGGCCACCGCGCGCAGCGCCTCGCGCAGGGCCGCGCGCCGCAGCGGCGGAAGCGCCTCCGGGTCGATCCGGTTGTCGGCGGGCCGCCCGGCGGCCAGGCACTCGGCGTGGCGCTCGAGGCGCACGCGCGTGACGGTCTCGAAGGCCTCGCGCAGCGCGGTCGCGGTCTCGGCGTCGAGCTGGCCGGTCTCCTCCGCGGCCGTCAGCCGGTCGACCGTCCCCGAGATCGTGATCCCGCCCGCGAACGCGTGCAGCCGCGCGAGGTTGGCGATCGGCAGCGCGCCGCCGAGCTTCAGGTCGATGCGCCCGTCGCGGTCGGTCGTCACGCGCCCCCGGCGCCCGAGCGGCACCTTCCAGTCCGTGGCGGTCCGCGCCAGGCGGGCGATGAAGTCGGGGTGGCGGCGCGCGTCGCGGACGACCGCCGACAGCGGCGCAACGACGTCGAGGCCGCCGGCGACATGGCGGAAGTCGAAGCTCACAGCCGCGCGCACGAGGTGCGAGCGGTCCGGATGCTCGAGGCACTCGGCGAACACCGCCCGCCACTGCGACGCGGACATGCGCCAGCGCGGGTTTCGCGCGAGCACCTCGGTGGCATCCTCGCCGAGGCCGCAGCGGGCCAGGCCGCTGTTGACGTCGGCCGCGACCGCGGCGAAGTACGCGTCCGCCGCGGCGCCGCGGCGGTCGCCGTCGTCGTCGTACGCGAGCGCGTTGTCCTGGTCGGAGGCGAGCGTGAGCTCGCGCCGCGCGACGCTGCCGAGCGCCAGCCACGCCCACGGCACGGGCGCGGGGCCGTGGCGCTGGAAGGCGAGCTCGATGAGCCGCGTCGTCGCGGTATCGCTCTGCACCGCGAGCGCGCGGCACACGTCCGCCGGCGCGAGCCCGGCGGACAGCAGCGACCCGAGCAGCCGTGGCAGACCGGTGACCATGGTGTCGACGAGCCCGTCCGCGTCCACGGCGCTGGCGATCGCACGGCGCAGCGCGAACGGCGAGTGCTCGCCGCCGGCGATGTCCTCGACCGAGAGCAGGCCGAGGATGCTGCCGTCCGCGCCCTCGACGCAGAGCTCGCGCGCCTCCGCGTCGAGCAGGTCGACGAGCGCCTCGGACGCGGTGCGGTCGGCGGGCGCGCGCAGCGCCGGGCGGACGGCCACGGCCACGGGCTCGACCGGCGCGCGGCCCTGGGCGAGCACGCGCTCGCGGAGGTCGCGATCGGTGATCACCCCCACCCCGTCGGCCGTGCGGACGAGCGCCGCCGTGACGTGCGCGGCCGTCATGGCGGCCGCCGCCTCGCGGATCGAGCTCGTCGGGTCGACCGTCACGGGCGGGCGGCTGACGAGCGCGCCGAGTCGCGTCATGCCGAGCTCGGGGAGCGCGTGCGCGGTGTGGCCCGTTCGCACGAGCCGGTGGCGGAGGCTCGAGGCGATGTAGCGCACGCCCGCCGGGTGGGCGAAGACCCGCAGCGCGACGTCGCGCGGCAGCAGGAGGCAGCGCGTCGCCTCGCGCGCCCGGACGGTGAACGTCGGCGCCAGGCCGGAGAGCAGCGACGGGTGCCCGAAGCACTGCCCCGGCTCGAGGACGTCGACGACCTGCCCGGCGTGCACGAGCTCCATCGCGCCGCGCTCGACGACGTAGAGAACGTCGGCGGGGTCGCCGTCCTCCACCAGCGCGCTCTGGCCGGGGGCGTACTCGCACGCCGTCGCCGCGCCCGCCACGCCGAGGACCTCGGCCGGATCGAGCCCGGCGAACGGCGGATGGCGAGCGAGGAAGGTGGCGACGTCGTGCGGATCGCTCAGGAGCCGGATTCCACCACGAGGAACACCGGCACGTCGGCGCGCCGGCGCACCCGGTAGGGCTCCTGGGACCACATGAAGTTCGCCAGCACGCGGGCGCGGGGTGGGTCGGCGCCCATGACGATCGCGTCGCACCCGCGCCGCGCGGCCTCGGCCACGATCCGCTTCGCCCCCGATCGGGTGCCGATGACGCGGGCGTCGGCCTTCACGCCCTTGCGCTCGAGGCGCGCGACGGCCCGCTCGGCGATGCGCCGCTGCTGGTCCCACTCGCGCTTGGACGGCATCAACCCGGGGTTCGGGAACCCGAGCGACGTGCCCCAGATCCGCGCGATCGTGAACACGTGCACCGGCGCGCCCGAGCGCCTGGCGATGCGCGCGGCGAGGTCCACCGCGGCGCGCGGGATCTCGCGGTCCTCGGACGCGAGCAGCACGGCGCGGACGTGGAGCGTGTCGGGGTCGGGGACGTCCGCCCCCCGGGCGCCGCCGGAGCGGCGCCCCACGGGCGGCGCGATCACTTCGATGGGACCGCTCCCGCCGGCACGGCGGCCTCCTGCTCGGCCGCCGCGACGCGCTTGTCCTCGACCCGGGTCCGGTAGAGGTAGAACGGGATGTAGGTCAGCGCCACGGCCCAACCGAGGAAGTAGTAGATCTCGGTATCGCCGATGCGCGCGTAGCTGATGCCGCCGTACAGCCAGATCACGGCGAACAGCACCGCCATCCCGAGCGCGATGTACTTGAAGAACTCGGGCAGCCGGAACGGCCGCGTCACCTGCGGGCGGTACTTGCGCAGGAGGTAGTAGCCGACGAGCACGGTCAGGAACGAGCCGGTGTAGCCGACGTTCGAGAAAGTGTAGATCTCGACCGCGCCGCCGAGCAGCACGACGAGCAGCGAGCAGACCACGTTGAAGGCCATCGCGCGAGACGGCACGCCGTGCTGGTTGATGCGCTG
>DATAAR010000285.1:0-8145 GCA_036259975.1 Solirubrobacteraceae bacterium
ACGCTCGCGGAGAACCTCGCGCTGCGCGAGTACCGCAGGGCGGAGCTGTCGAAGCACGGCTGGCTCTCGCCGCGGCGGATGGCGGCGCGGGCGCGCGCGCTGATCCGCGAGTTCGATGTGCGCGGCGGCGACGCGGACACCACGGCGGCCGCGCTGTCGGGCGGCAACCAGCAGAAGTGCGTCATCGCGCGCGAGATCGCGTGCAACCCGCGCGTGCTGATCGCCGCGCAGCCGACGCGCGGGCTCGACGTCGGTGCGATCGAGTTCGTCCACCGCCGCCTCGTGGCCGAGCGCGACGCGGGCCGCGGGATCCTGCTCGTGTCGCTCGAGTCCGAGGAGGTGCGGTCGCTCGCGGACCGCATCCTCGTGATCTACGAGGGCCGGATCGTCGGCGAGTTCCCGCCCGACGCCTCCGAGGAGGAGCTCGGCATCGCGATGACCGGCGGCCGCCGCCGCGAGGCGGCGTAGTGCCCGTTACCGAGCCCCCGGCGGGCGCAACGCTCGCCGGCGAGCCGGGCCCGGGGGGCGGCGGCCAGACCTCCGCCGCGCGGTTGGCCGCCTACGTGCAGGGCGGCGGCGTCGTCGTCCCGCTCCTGACCGTCGTGCTGGCGTTCCTCGCCGGCGGCCTGGTGATCCTCGCCACCGGCCAGAACCCGCTGAGCACGTACAAGGCGATCTTCGACGGCACCGGCCTGAACTGGCTGCTGCCGTGGACGTCGAGCGCGGACCGCCCCGCCGCCGCGCTGAACCTCCAGCAGACGCTGATCATCACGGTGCCGCTCATCCTCACGGGGCTCGCGGTCGCGTTCGCGTTCCGGTGCGGCCTGTTCAACATCGGCGGCCAGGGCCAGTACCTCGTCGGCACCTACGCCGCGGTGTACGTGGGCTCGTCGCTGGCCGGCACGCCGAGGCTGTTGCACATCCTCGTGGCCGTGCTCGCCGCGGCGTTCGTCGGGGCCGTTTGGGCCGGGATCGCGGGGCTGCTGAAGGCGACGGTCGGCGCCAACGAGGTGATCACGACGATCATGCTCAACTACACCGCGATCTGGGTCGGCTCCTACCTGTTCGGCCTCGGCGGTCCGCTGCAGAACGACACGCAGCCCTCGGTGCCGGTCTCCAACGACATCGTGACCGGCGCGCGGCTGCCGGTGTTCTGGGGCGATCCGGAGCTGCAGGGCGTGCACGTCGGCCTGTTCATCGCGCTCGCGACGCTCGTCGTGTTCTGGGTCGTCCTCAACCGCTCGACGACCGGCTACGAGGTGCGCGCGGTCGGCCTGAACCCCGAGGCGGCGCGCTACGGCGGCATGAGCGTCGCGCGCAACTACTTCCTCGTGATGGCGGTCTGCGGCGTGTTCGCCGGTATCGCGGGCGCGATGGACGTCCTCGGCTGGCAGTTCCGCGTCGCGACGAACGACATTCCGGCCGCGACGATCGCGTTCTTCGGCATCGCTGTCGCGCTGCTCGGGCGCAACACCGCGATCGGCACCCTGTTCGCCGCGCTGCTGTTCGGCGCGCTGCTGAGCGGCACGTCGCAGCGCAATCTCGACCCGACGATCTTCGCGCCGCAGCTGGCGGCGAACCTGACGACGATCATCCAGGGCCTCGTGGTGCTGTTCGTCAGCGCGGACGTGCTCGTGCTCGCGCTCCTGCGACGCGGCCGGCGCCTGGTGCCGGCGCGGGGGCGCCGCGCATGAGCGCCGCGGTCGCCACGGCCGACGCCGCGCGGACGCTGCCCGTGCGCCGCATCGCCTGGGCCGGCGTGGCCCTGGGCGTCCTCGCCTGGTTCATCGCGCTGCCGCCCGTCCTCCTGCGCACGCCCGTGCCGTCGCTCCTCATCGCCGCCGCCGCGATCGGCGCCGGCGCATGGGCGGCGCGCACCGGCGAGCGGCGGATCGGCTGGGGCGCGATCGCCGCCGGGGTCGTCGGCGGCGCCGGCGCGTGGTCGGCGACGCGCTCGGGGATCTCGAACCTCGAGGACGTCGTCGTGTGGTCGGCGCTCTTCGCCGCGATGCTGCGCTTCGCCACGCCGCTGCTCTTCGGGGCCCTCGGCGGGATCGTCTCCGAGCGCTCGGGCGTCGTGAACATCGGCATCGAGGGCATGATGCTCATGGGCGCGTACTTCGGCATCTTCGGCGCCGAGGTGACGGGCTCGTGGGTGTCCGGCCTGCTCATCGGCATGGTGGCCGGCGGGGCGCTCGGGCTCGTCCACGCGTTCTTCTCGGTTACGCTGCGCGCCGACCAGATCGTCGGCGGCGTGGCGATCAACCTGCTCGCGGCCGGCATCACCGGCTACCTCTTCGTGGATCGCTACGGCGAGCAGGGAACGCCCGACAACATCCCACGCGTGCCCGAGGTGACGCTGCCGCTCGTGCGCGACATCGCGTTCATCGGCGACGCGTTCGGGCGCGCGAGCCTGCTCACGTGGGTCGGGCTCCTGATGGTGGTCGTCCTCGGCGTGGTGCTGTTCCGCACGCCGTTCGGCCTCCGGCTCCGCGCGATCGGCGAGCATCCGCGCGCGGCAGAGACGGTCGGGCTGTCGGTCCGGGGCACGCGGTACCTCGCCGTGGTCGCGTCAGGGATGCTGGCGGCGATCGGTGGCGCGTACCTGTCGATCGGCTTCCTCGGCTCGTTCAACCAGGGCATGACCGCCGGCCGGGGATACATCGCGCTGGCCGTGGTGATCTGCGGCAAGTGGCGGCCAGCGCTCGCGCTGGCGTTCGCGTGCCTGTTCGGCTTCTCGAGCGCGCTCGCGCAGCGCCTGCCCGCGTTCTCGGAGTCGGGCGCCACGCTGTTCCAGGCGCTGCCCTACGTGCTGACGGTCATCGTCGTGGCCGGCGTGATCGGGCGGTCGCGCCCGCCCGCGGCCGTGGGGCAGCCGTACACGCGGGAATAAGGTTAGGGGGTGGTCCGTCTCGTGAGGTTCGGAATGGAAATGGCGGCCGGCGGCGTCGCCGGACAAGGACGCAGACCCGCCGGAATGCCCCCGGCATTTCAAGGGTCGAGGAGACAGGCCGGCGGTGATCGACGGCTGTCAGTTCCGTCCGAACCTTGCGAGACGGGCCACTGATGGCCATCGCCCGCCTCCAGGTCTCCGGCCCGCGCGCCACGTCGATGAGCGAGCGCGTCGACGACACGGTCGAGCTCTACCAGCGCACGTACTCGACCCTCCTGCGCTCCAGCGGCGAGACCCGTCTTCGCGTGCTCGAGTCCTCCCACCGCGCGACGGGGTCGAGCCTGCACCCGCTGGCCGACAGCGACGAGCTCGACCTCGGCGCGTTCCTGTACGCGATCCGGCGCCTGCCGGCCGGGATCGTCCGCGCGCGGCGGATCGTCATGGGCCAGGAGGCGGCGGTGTTCGCGCGCGCCGGTGTCGGTCCGCTCGAGGACTGGGAGCCGGTCGAGGCGCCCGCGCGACGGCGGCGCTGGTACGACGGCGGCGGCGACATGCTCGCGGTGCTGCTCGCGAGCGCCTCCGACGTCGACGACCTCGTGCCCACGCTCGTCGCGTTCCAGATCGAGTGGAACAAGATCAACCAGCGGCTGCGGACGAGCGGCTGGCCGGACGGCCACGACCCCGAGCCGGAGGAGCTCGCGGCGGCGCTCGGCGGGACGGTGGAGGACTGGGCGCGCCTCCGCGGCACGTGGGGCGAGGCGTTCACGCCGCAGCTGCGCGAGATCGGCGAGCGCCGGATGTCGCTGCGCGTGCGCATGCTCGGTGGCACGCAGGTCGGCTACGCCCGCATCACGCGCCGCTGGTGGGCGCCGGTGCGCGGCCGGCTCGCGGCGCGCGCGCTCGAGGACAGGCCGATCTACTTCGTCAGCTCGAACACGCACAGCCTGTCCAACCTGGTCACCGGGCTCGCGCGGAGTCGCGAGGAGGAGCTGATCTCCTACGTCGAGGGGCTGCCGGAGGCCGACGGCCTGCGGACGGAGCTCGAGGCGTTCCGCGACGGGCGCTCCGAGGGCTCATGGGAGAACTTCCTGTACTTCACGGCGCGCGAGTTCATCGACGCGGGCGGCCCCGAGCTGCGCGAGTGGCGGCGGCGGGCGGAGGCCGAGGCCGGCGTCGAGCATCTGCCGAGCCACACCGCCCTGCGCGTCCCGGCGCAGATCATCCCGCTGGCGCGGCTCGACACCGCGCGCCTCGACCCGCGCCTCGGCGAGGTCGACGCCGCGCGGCTGGCCGCCAGCGACGCCGTCATCGTCAACGTCGACTATCCCCTCGGCCTCGCCGCGTACAACATCCTGCGCGAGATCGCGGTCGACACGAGCGCGCTGCGGGCCGTGTACGTGCTGGGCAAGGCGGCGACGCTGAACGCGGACGTCGGCGACGTGATGATCTCGAGCGTCGTCCACGACGAGCACAGCGCCACGACGTACTGGCTCGACAACGCGTTCGGAGTGGAGGACATCGAGCCCGACCTGCGCTTCGGCACCGGGCTCGACAACCAGCGCGCGGTGACCGTCAAGAGCACGTTCCTGCAGAACCGCTCGTACCTGGACTTCTACTACCGCGAGGCGTTCACGGTCGTCGAGATGGAAGCGGGGCCGTACTGCAACGCCGTCTACGAGATCGCCGACGCCGAGCGCTACCCGGTCGGCGAGGCGGTCAACTTCTCCAAGCTGCCGGTCGACTTCGGCGTCATCCACTACGCCTCTGACACGCCGTACACGCAGGCGCGCACGCTCGGCGCCCGGGGCCTGTCGTTCTTCGGGATGGACTCGACGTACGCCTCGTCGCTGGCGATCGTGCGGCGGGTGCTGCGGCTCGAGGGGGCGCTGGCCGCGCCCGACCCGCGCCGTTCCCGCTGAGCTCGCCGCCGGCGGGGTAGGGTCCCGCCGCGTGAACGGAGCCGAGAGCCTCATCCGCACGGTCGCCACCGCCGGCGTCGACGTGTGCTTCGCCAACCCCGGCACCACCGAGATGCACCTCGTCCAGGCGCTCGACGACGTCGGCGCGATCCGGCCTGTGCTGGGGCTGTTCGAGGGCGTGTGCACCGCGGCGGCCGACGGCTACGCGCGCATGGCGGGCCGCCCGGCGATGACGCTGCTGCACCTCGGGCCGGGCATGGCGAACGGCATCGCGAACCTCCACAACGCCAACCGCGCGCGGACGCCGCTGCTCAGCGTCGTGGGCGAGCACGCCACGTTCCACCGCGACCGCGGCGCGCCGCTGGCGAGCGACATCGAGGGCCTCGCGGGGCCCGTGTCCAAGTGGGTGCGCACGTCGACGGCGGCGGGCGCGGTCGCGCGCGACGGCGCCGAGGCACTCGCGGCGGCGCAGTCCGCGCCCGGTGGCGTCGCGACGCTCATCGTCCCCGCCGACTGCGCGTGGAGCGACGCCGGCGGACCGGCCGACCCGGTGGCGCCCACGCCGCCCGCCCGCGTCGACGACGCGCGCGTCGAGGCGGCCGCGGCCGCGCTCGACGGCGACCCGCCACCGACGCTGCTGCTCGGCGCAAGCGCGCTCACCGAGCGGGGACTGCGCGCCGCCGCGCGCGTTGCCGCCGCCACCGCCTGCCGTCTCGTCGGCGAGACGTTCCCCACGCGCGTCGAGCGCGGCGGCGACCTGCCGGTCGTGCCGCGGCTGCCGTACTTCCCCGAGGAGGCGACCGCGGAGCTGGCCAAGGGCAGCCGGCTCGTCCTCGCCGGCGCGCCCGAGCCGATCGCCTTCTTCGGCTACCCCGGCCTGCCCAGCGAGCTCGCGCCGGCGGGGACGCCGGTCGAGACGCTGGCCGAGCCGGCCGACGACGCCGCCGACGCGCTCGAGCGCCTCGCCGACCACCTCGGCGCGCCGCCCCGGGCGCCGGCGCAACGCGCGCCCGCCCCGTCCGCCGACGGGGACGCGCCTGCCGACGCCACGCCGCTGGAGCCGCTCACCGCGGTCCGGATCGTCGCCACCCACCAGCCCGAGGGCGCGATCGTCGTCGACGAGGGCCTCACGCTCAGCGCCGCGTACGTCCCCGCCTCCGCGGGGGCGCCGCGACACACGTACCTCGCGCTCACCGGCGGCGCGATCGGCTTCGGTCTGCCGTGCGCCGCCGGCGCGGCGATCGCCGCCCCCGACCGCCCCGTGATCGCGCTGCAGGCCGACGGCAGCGGCATGTACGTCGCCCAGGCGCTGTGGACGCACGCGCGCGAGGGCCTCGACGTCACCACGCTGATCTGCGCGAACCGCAGCTACCGGATCCTCATCGAGGAGCTGCGCCGCGCCGGCGTCGAGCAGCCCAAGACCGGCGCGCGGGCGATGACGTCGCTCGGCGACCCACCGCTCGACTGGGTCGCGCTGGCGACCGGCATGGGCGTCCCGGCCGCGCGCGCGACGACCGCCGGCGAGCTGACCGCGGAGCTGCGGCGCGCGCTGGCCGAGCCGGGCCCGCACCTCGTCGAGATGGTGCTCTGAGCGTTCGCCGGTAGCGTCCCGGCGATGTCAGACGACCTCGAGCTGTCCGAGCACGCCGTCCGCAACCGCGACATGTGGAACGCCGACGCCCCGAACTGGGTCGCGGCGGCGCGCCGCAACTGGCAGACGCGCTCGCCGCACTGGGGCATGTGGGAGGTGCCCGAGGAGCAGGTTCACATCCTGCCCGACGTCCGCGGCCAGGACGTCGTCGACCTCGGCTGCGGCACGGGCTACTGGTGCGCGTGGCTGTCGCGCCTCGGCGCGAGCCCGACCGGCCTCGACCTGTCCGAGGCGCAGCTCGAGACCGCCCGCGAGATGCAGCGCGAGTTCCGGATCGATTTCCCGCTCGTCCACGCCAGCGCCGAGGACCCGCCGTTCCCGGACGGCTCGTTCGACCTCGTGTTCTCCGAGTACGGCGCCGCCATCTGGTGCGACCCGTACGTCTGGATCCCCCACGCCCACCGGCTGCTGCGGCCCGGCGGCCGGCTGATCTTCCTCGGCAACTCGGTGCTCTCGATGCTGTGCGCCGTCGAGGACGAGGACGCGATCAGCGAGACGCTCCTGCGCCCGCAGTTCGGCCTGCACCGTCTCGACTGGCCGGACTCGGAGGGCTCGAACTTCTGCCTCCCGCACGGCGAGATGCTCCGCCTGCTGCGCGAGACCGGCTTCGAGGTCGAGGCGCTGCACGAGCTGCGCGCGCCGGAGGGTCCCGACGACGAGCATCGCTTCTTCCTGACCCGCGGCTGGGCGCGGCGGTGGCCGTGCGAGGAGGTGTGGGTCGCGCGCCGCCGCCGGGAGTGAGCCCGGCGCGGTCGCCGGTCACGCCGCGAGCGCGATGCGCGCCCACATCGCCCCGTGGTCGCTCAGCCGCCCCGTGCGCCAGTCGTGGGCGTACTCGCACTGGAGCGGCTCGAGGCCGGGCGACAGCAGGATGTGCTCGAGCCGGTAGCCGAATCCGGTCGGCAGCGCCCACGAGCGGTCGCGCCGCGAGCAGCCGTGCAGCGCGCGGAACGCGTCGCGCCAGCCGCGGCGGACCAGCTCGTCGATCGGCAGGAGCTCGGCGCGGTCGTGGCGCTCGCCGTTCCTCGGCCTCGGCGACGCTGCCGACCATGCGGTAGGGGATCGAGAACAGCAGCGGGCGCAGGCGCGCGCGTAGACGTGCTCCATGGCCCTTCAGATGAGATGCGGGCCGACGCCCGTGAGTACGGGTCACAGCGGCGCGGGCCGTCTCGTCTCCGACGCCATGGACGCCACCCAGCTCGCCCCGTTCGCCCGCCACCGCCTGCGAGCACGTCGAAGAGGTCCGCGACGACTGGGCGCCGGTCGCCGATCCGGTGTGCGAGGAGTGCGCGCAGGCCGGAGAGCGCAATCGGGTCAGCCTTCGGCGCTGCCTGAGCTGCGGGCACGTCGGGTCCTGCGACTCGAGCCCCGGCAAGCACGCGACCGCGCACCATCACGCCACTGGTCACCCCATGGTGTTGGCGCTCGGGGCACCAACTGGGTGTCGTGCTACGTCGACGAGAGGTCGGCCCGACGTTCATGCGCGAGCACGTGGCCGCCGGCCGCGACCCGAGCGTGGAGGAGGGCTTCGAGGCGGAGAGAGGGCTTCCCCCTTGGGCGCTGGGTCGCGGAGATGCCGCCGGCGCGCGGCGGGCGAGCTCGACGGCGAGACGGCAGCCGAGCTCGACCGGATGCCCGGCTGGCGCTGGGACGCCTGAGCCGGTCGTCCTTCCGCCCACTCG
>DATAAR010000286.1:0-13035 GCA_036259975.1 Solirubrobacteraceae bacterium
GGCGCTCAGCCCGCGCGCCCGGCCCAGATCCGGTCGAAGGCCTCGCCGTCGAGGGGCAGCAGCGAGCATGCGGCGACGCGGCCGCCGGCCAGGCGGTACAGGCCGACGGTCGACCAGCGCTCCTCGCGTCCGCCGATCCGAGCCACGCCGTCGGTGAGCACCGCGACGTGGTCGCCGTCGCCGACCAGCACCTCGCGTGGAAGCATCCGCAACGACCGCCCCGCCATGTCGCGGCGCCGGGCGAAGGACTCGAGCACGGGGTCGACGCCGCGGTAGTGGCCGGCGATCGCGTTTGCGCCCCGGCACCCGCCACTCCACGTCCGGGGCGAGCACCTCCCGCAGGGGCGCGTCGGGGCCGCCGGCGTAGAACGCGCCCTGTGCGGCGTGCAGCCGGTCGAGCACCGCGATCGCGGCCGCGCGCTCCACCGCCGGCGCTACCCGATGAGGTCCGTGCCGATCCACGCGATGAGGCCCACGAGCGCCACGACCGCGCAGAGAACGGCGAGCAGCCGCGCCGGGCGCTCGACCGCCCGGCCGGGGCGCTCGACCCCGAGCAGCTCGGCCTGGAGGAGCACGTCGCGCGCGGCGCTCACGCCCGACGCCGGCACCATGACGTCGCGCGGGCCGGCGGCGAGCATGTCGGGCACGTCGAAGCCGCGCGTGCGCCGCAGCATCGACGGCACGCCCTCCTCGAGCAGCAAGCCCTGGATCAGCTCGGCCTCCGCCTGGTTGCGCCCGCCGACGACGCGCACGAGCTCGCCCTCGCTGTACTGGGGCTTGATCTTGCGCGCCCGCGCGTGGGCGTCGCTGACCGGGGGGGCCAGGTCGCGGGTGCGCCGGGCGTAGGTGAGCGGCATGCCGCACTCGCGGCAGAAGCGCTCGTTCTCGGGATGCGGGGCGGCGCAGCGCGGGCAGACGAGCGGCTCGGGGCCGGCGTCAGCCATTTCCGTTCAGCTCGACCTCGGAGACCCGCCCGTCGTCGATCCGGTACGAGCGGATCTGCGGCTCCCCGTCGCGGCGCAGGCCGACGATGATCCACTCCACCCCGGGCCAGCCGGCGGCGAAGTTGATGTCGGTCTGCGAGGGGTAGGGCTCCGAGCGCGTGTGCGAGTGGTAGATCGCGCCGAGCTCGCCGCCCGCGCCCTCGATCTGCTCGATGGTGCGGTGCACCTCGAGGCCGTCGACCTCGAAGCGCAGCGGGCTGGCGGCGATGTTCTCGGCCTCGTGCACGCTGACCGCGCGCCCGTCCTGCACGGCGACCATGCCGCAGCACTCGTTTGGGAAGTCGCGCCGCGCGTGGGCGACGATGCGATCGATCAGCTCCGGGGCGATGTCCATCTTCGCCCCGAGGGTATCGGCCGTGGCCGCGGCCCTACTCGGTCTTGATCGCGGGCCGCTCGTCGTCGTCGCGGCGGGAGTCGCCGGCGAGCGACTCCTTGAACTCGCGCATCCCCCTGCCGAGCGACTTGCCGACCTCGGGCAGCTTCTTCGGGCCCAGGACGATGAGGGCGATGGCGAGGATGACGATGAGCTCCATCGGGCCGACGTTGGGCATCCGGTCCGTTCTCCTGGTCCGTTTCCGCGTGGGTGGGGATGCTACGCGCTGCGGGCGCCGCGCGGGGAGGCTCCGTCTACCACCAGACCGTGGAGTCGAGGTCCTCGATCTCCTCCACGCTCTTCGTATAGATCCCGCTCGAGAGGTACTTCCAGCCGTCGTCGCAGACGATGAACACCACGTTGCCCTCGTCGAGCTCGCCGGCGATGCGCACCGCGATCGAGGCGATCGCGCCCGACGACACCCCGGCGAACAGGCCCTCCTCGTCGAGCAGCTTGCGCGTCCACACGACGGCGTCGTGGTTGGTGACGAAGATCTTGCGATCCAGCAGGCTCAGGTCGATGATCGGCGGGATGAACCCGTCGTCCAGGGAGCGCAGCCCCTGGACCGGCTCGCCCTGCATGGGCTCGGCCGCGACGATCTTGACCTGGTCGCCGAGCTCCTCCTTGAAGCGGCGGGCGTTGCCCATCAGCGTGCCGCCCGTGCCGAGCCCCGCGACGAAGGCGGCGATGTCCCCGTCGAGCTCCTCGAGGATCTCGGGCGCCGTGCCGTTGTAGTGCGCACGCGGGTTGGCGTCGTTGCCGTACTGGTACGGCATGTAGTACGAGGAGTCGTTCGCCGCCATGTCGACCGCCATCGCGACCGCGCCGTTGGAGCCCTGCGAGCCCGGCGAGTAGACGATCTCGGCGCCGTACATCTCGAGCAGCTGCGTGCGCTCCGGCGTCACGTTGTCCGGCATGACGACCTTCAGGCGGTAGCCCTTGCGGGCGCAGATCATCGCGAGCGAGATGCCGGTGTTGCCCGATGTCGGCTCGAGGATCGTCTGGCCCGGGCGGATGAGGCCCCTCTCCTCGGCGTCCTCGATCATCGACCGCGCGACGCGGTCCTTCACCGAGCCCGTCGGGTTGAACGACTCCATCTTCGCCCAGATGCGCACCCCCGGCTTGGGCGACAGGCGGCGCAGCTCGACAAGCGGCGTGTTGCCGATGGCCTGGACGAGATCGGAGTAGCGGCCCCCGCAGGGGCGGTTGGCGAGCGGCGGGAGGGCGGTCATCGCTTTACAAACTGTAGCGAGGTCCGCCCGCTGAGCCCGCGCCCCTCAGGAGGTCACGTCGCGCGCGAAGGCGTCGAACGCGTCGACGTAGCGGTCCAGATCGGCCTGCTCGTGGGCGACCGAGAGCGTCCACTGCTCGTCGACCCCCGGCGTCATGAAGACGCCCCGGTTCATGTGGTACAGCCACGCCAGCGTCGAGAGCTCCTCGTCGACCTTCGTGGCGTAGTCGCGGTACTCGTAGAGCCGCTCCGGCGAGAACACGACGCAGCCCTTGGCGGCCAGCCCGATCGTGTGGCAGGGCAGGCCGTGGCGGGCGATCACGTCGTCGAGGCCCTGCACGAGCCGCTCGCTGAGGGCCTCCAGGCGCGCGTATGCATCGTCGGTCAGCACCTCGAGCAGCGTCGCCTCGGCGGCGGCCATGACGAGCGGGTTGCCGTTGAACGTCCCGACCTGGCGCACGGCGCCGGAGGCGATGAGCGCGGCCAGCTCCTCGGTCATGCCGACCGCCCCGCCGGGGTAGCCGCCGCACGTCGCCTTGGCCAGGCAGACGACGTCGGGCGTGACCCCGAAGCGCCCGCTCGCCCCGCCGGGGCCGATCGTGCAGCCCGTCTTGACCTCGTCGAAGACGAGCACGATGCCGTGCCGCGCCGTGAGCTCGCGCACGCGCGCGAGGTAGCCCGGCCGCGGGCACACGATCGTGATGTTCATCATCGCCGGCTCGAGGATCACGGCCGCGACGCGGTCGCCGATGTCGTCGAGGACCCGCTCGAGCAGGTCGGCGTCGTTGAACGGGATGGCCTTCGTCAGCTCGGTCACCGCGGGCGGATGCCCGCCGCCGAACGGCACGCTGCCGGGCTCGTCGCGCGGGCCGAGCCGGTCCAGCGGCGGGCGGACGGAGACCATGACCGCGTCGTGGTGGCCGTGGTAGGAGCCCTCGATCTTCAGGACGACGTCGCGCCCGGTCGCGGCGCGCGCCAGGTGCACCGCGTCCATCGTCGACTCGGTGCCCGAGTTGGTGAACCGCCACTGGGGCAGGCCGAAGCGGCGCCGCAGCTCGCGCGCGACGGTGACCGACCCCTCCGTCGGCGCGGCGAAGTGCGAGCCGCGGGCGGCGCGCTCGGACACCGCCCTGACGATCGCCGGGTTCGCGTGGCCCACGCACATCACGCCGAAGCCGTTGTGGAAGTCGACGTACTCGTTGCCGTCGACGTCCCACACGCGCGAGCCCGCGCCGTGCGAGAGGTAGGTCGGCCGCGGGTCGACCGCCTGGAACGAGCTCGGCACGCCGCGCGGCATCACGGCCACCGCGCGCTCGAAGGCCGCCTGCGAGCCGGGCGTGCGCTCGAGCAGCGTGCGCTTCTCGCGCTCTGTCAGCTCGAGGACGCGGCGGCGGTCGATGGCGGCGGAGGTGGTGGCCATGGGCGCAGGGTACGTGCGCCCGCGGTAGGTGTTACGACTTTGCGCCGGGGTGGCGCGGCGGAGTGCGGCGGCTGCTCCGTGGTGGTGCTCCGCGCCGGTGCCGACAGCACCGCGCGACGCTCGTCGACAGCGCACCGAGGAAGGCGTTGGCCCGCCCTGTGGCGGAGCTGAGGCGCCTTCGGCCCCGCATATGGCAGAAGCCGCATCACCCGCGGCGAGCGAGGCGGTCCTCCCTCGTCCTCGATGCGCAGTCCGCCGACGCCGCGCCCCGGCACGGCCGCCGAGCGGCGCGCCGGAGGCTGCTCTACCGCTACGCCCCGCCGGCCATCGCCGGCAGGATGACGAGCGTGTCGGAGGCCCCGACCGGGGTCTCGAGGCCGTCCAGCACCCGGACGTCCTCGTCGTTGAGGTACACGTTGACGTACCGGTTGAGGCCGCCGTCGTCGCTGAAGATCTGGCCGCGCGTCTCGGGATGCGACTCGGCGAGCGAGTTGAGCACGGCGCCGACGTTGTCGCCGTCGGCGCTCACCTCGCGCTCGCCGCCGGTCGACGCGCGCAGGACGGGTGGGATCTTGATCGTCGCCATGAAGGTCGAGCAGCCTAGCCCGCGGCGGCGCAGAAGGCCTCGTAGTCGGGGAAGACGCCCATCTCGTCGTCGGAGATCTCGCCCGGCTCGCGCGAGCAGATCGGGCACTCGCGATCGCGGCGGACCTTGAGCTCCGTCGTCGTGGCGGCCAGCGCGTCGTACATCAGCAGGCGCCCGACCAGCGGCTCGCCGGCGCCAATGATCAGCTTGACGACCTCGGTCGCCTGCAGCAGGCCCATCGTGCCGGGAAGCACGCCGAGCACGCCGTTGGCGCCGCACGACGGGGCGAGCTCGGCCGGCGGCGGCTGCGGGAAGAGGCAGCGGTAGCACGGGCCCTCGTACGGGTGGAAGACGCTGAGCTGGCCCTCGAAGCCGAGGATCGCCGCCGACACGACCGGGATCTGCAGGCGCACGGATGCGTCGTTGAGCAGGTACCGCGTCGGGAAGTTGTCGACGCCGTCGACCACGATGTCGTAGTCGCGGATGATCTCCATGATGTTGGAGGCGTCGAGGCGCGTCTTGTACTTGACCACCTCGACGTCGGGGTTCAGGGCCTTGATCTGCTCCTCGGCGGAGTCGACCTTCGGCACGCCGATGCGGTCGGTGGTGTGGATGACCTGGCGCTGGAGGTTCGAGACGTCGACCACGTCGTCGTCGACGATGCCGAGCGTCCCGACGCCGGCCGCCGCGAGGTACAGGCCGGTCGGCGAGCCGAGGCCGCCGGCGCCGAGCAGCAGGACCTTGGCGTCGAGCAGCTTCTGCTGGCCCTCGATGCCGACCTCGGGAAGCAGGAAGTGGCGCGAGTAGCGCTCGCGCTGCTCGGGCGTGAACGTCTTGGGGACCTCGACCTCGTAGCCGCGGTCCTTCCACAGCGTGATCCCGCCGGTCATCGACTCGACGTTCTCGTAGCCGAGCTCCTGCTGGAGAGTGTGAGCGGCAAGCGCCGATCGGTTGCCCGAGGCGCAGTAGAGGACGACGCGCTGGGAGCGGTCGGGGACCGCACCCTCGATGCGCGACTCGAGGTATCCGCGCGGGACGTGCTTGGCGCCGGGGATGTGCCCCACGGAGTACTCCTCCGTCTCGCGCACGTCGACGATCGCCACACCGTTGTTCACGAGCTCGTGGACCTCGGAGGGGTCGATCTCCCTGATCTGCTGCTTGATGCGGCGGGTGTACTCCGCTCCGGACACGCTCACTTGACTAATCACCTGAATACAGGTCGGGTTCGGGACCTACTTCACAAAGGATAGCGCCAGCGACGGGCCGGCCAGCCGACGGCCCACCGGTCCAACCGCGGGCACGCCGCTACGGTCGGGGCGGCCGATGACCTGAGCGCCCGTGCTCCGAAAGCGCCCCGCCCTCCTCACGCACTCCTCGCCGTCAACGCGCTCCTGATCGCCGCGACCGTGCTCGCGGCGACGGTCGTCGTGCACCTGGACCCGGACGCGGTCGCCGACCGCCGGCGTCTGGCGCTGCTCGCCTGCGCGCCGCTCGCGACCGTCCTCGTCAACGGGCTCGTGCTGCGGCGGCGCTTCGCGCGGCTCGAGCACCTCATCGCCGCGATGGAGTCGGTCGACTTCTCCGCGCGGCGCGCGCCCGCCCCGCCGGCCCGGCGCGGAGGTGCAGGAGGTGGCGCGCCTGCGCCAGGCCTTCGACCGGATGCTGGAGCGCGTCGACACGGAGCGCGCGCGCACCGCCGGCGCCGTGCTGCGGGCGCAGGAGAGCGAGCGCGCGCGGGTCGCGCGCGATCTCCACGACGAGGCCAACCAGGCCCTCACCGGCGTGCTGCTGCGCCTCCAGGCGACCGCCGAGCGCGCGCCCGCCGACCTTCGCGCCGAGCTCCGCGAGACCCAGGGCGTGGCGACCCAGGCCATGGAGGAGCTGCTGCGGCTCGCGCGCGAGCTGCGCCCGGCCGCGCTCGACGACCTCGGGCTGGCCGCCGCGCTCCGCACGCTCGTGGCTGAGTTCGGGCGGCGCGCGGGGGTGAGCGCCGACTTCACCCTCGAGCCGGGCGCGCTCGACGGGCTCGACGAGGATGCGCAGATCGTCGTCTACCGGGTGGTTCAGGAGGGCCTCTCGAACGTCGCCCGCCACTGCGGCGCGCACCGGGTCTGCGTCTCGGCGGTGCGCGAGGGCGACGACGCCGTCGTGCGCATCGACGACGACGGCCGCGGCTTCGACGCGGCCACGGCCGGCGCCGGCCTCGGGCTGACCGGCATGCGCGAGCGCGCCGTGCTGGCCGGCGGCCGCGTTGCCGTGCGCTCCGTTCCGGGCCAGGCGACGCTCATCGAGCTCCGGCTTGCGCGGGCGGTGAGTGCATGAGGCTGCTGATCGCCGACGACCACGGCGCGGTGCGCGGCGGCCTCCGGCTGTTGCTCGACCGCCAGCCGGACATGGAGGTCGTCGCGGAGGCCGCCGACGGCGCGGAGGCGCTCGCCGAGTCGGGCTACGTGCTCAAGGCCGACCAGGACCTCGTCGAGGCGGTGCGCGCGGTCGGGCGCGGCGAGCCGTTCCTGACGAACAGCGCGCTGCGCTCGCTCGTGCGGGAGTGGATGGCCGACGCCTCGAGCGGCCCGCGCGAGCCGCTGAGCCCGAACGAGCAGGAGGTGCTCAAGCTGATCGCCGAGGCGCACACGAACCGTGAGATCTCCAAGCTGTTGGGCCTGTCGGCGAAGACGGTCGAGCACCACCGCGCGAGCATCCTGCGCAAGCTCGGCATGCGCGACCGCGTCGAGCTCGTGCGCTACGCGATCCGCCGCGGGCTGATCGAGCCGTAGCGGCGGACGCCCGCCAGGTAGGTTCGCGCCATGGCGCGCGTCTTCGACCTCTCGGACATGCAGAGCAGCCCGACGGCGTGGCTGTTCGAGGGCGGCTCGCGGGGCGACGCGCCGGTCTCGTTCTTCGTGACGCACACGCCGCCGGGCCGCGGGCCGGGGCTGCACGTACATCCGTATCCGGAGGTGTTCCTCGTCCAGGAGGGCACGGCGCGGTTCCGCGCCGGGGACGAGGAGCTGACCGCGGCCGCGGGCCAGGTCGTCGTCGTCCCGGCCGAGACCGCGCACGGCTTCAAGAACGCCGGCGAGGACACGCTTCGCATCGTGAGCATCCACCCCAGCCCCGAGGTCGTCCAGACGTGGCTCGAGGACGGCTGAGCGCGCTCAGCCGTCGCCGGTCGGCACGACGCCGGCCGCCTCGACCATCACGATCGTCGTGCGCTCCGGGGCGTGCGTGCAGTGCATGACGCCGCGGGGCACCGTGTAGGCCTGATTGGGCCCGAGCGTCACGCTGTCGCGGCCCTCGACGTCGATGACGAGCCGACCCTCGAGGACCAGGAAGAACTCGTCCTGGTCGTCGTGCCGGTGCCAGTGGAAGTCGCCCTCGATCACGCCGAGACGGACGACCGCGTCGTTGACCGATGTGAGCGTCTGGTTGAACCACGGCTCGTGGGCGGCCGCCTCGGCCCCGACGTCGATCAGCTGCAGCGGGCCGAACTTCTCGTCGAGGCGGATGTCGTAATCGCCGGGCTGCGCGCTCACGGGGCTCCGATCGGTCGGGTGGGCTCGGGGTGCGTGGCGACCCTATCGCCCGCGCGCAACGCCTACCCTCAGAGCCTGATGCCCGCGCGCGTGCAGATCGCCCTGTTCGTCGCCGGCCTGCTGGCGCTCGCCGCGGCCGCGCTGGCGACGCTGCTCATGCGCCCTGACGGCGACGCGGGCGGGTCGGGCGCGTTCGCCGGCGCGCAGCGGCCCGCGATCCCGCCGCAGGACTTCCGCCTGCGCGACCAGGACGGGCAGCCGGTGTCCCTACGCGACTACCGCGGGCAGATCGTCGTGCTCACGTTCCTCTACACGACGTGCCGCGACACGTGCCCGCTCACCGCGACGCAGATCCGCGGCGCGCTCGACGATCTCGGGCGCGACGTGCCCGCGTTGGCCGTGTCGGTCGACCCGGCCAACGACACGCCCGAGCGCGCGCGGCGGTTCCTGTTCAAGCGCGGCCTGGCCCGCGACCGCATGCGCTTCCTGCTCGGCAGCCGCGCGCAGCTGGAGCCGATCTGGAAGGCGTACGGGATCCGTCCCCAGGGCGAGGCGTTCGACCACAGCGCCTACGTGCTGCTGATCGACCGCCGCGGCCGCCAGCGCATCGGCTTCCCGGTCGCCCAGCTCACGCCCGAGGCGCTCGCGCACGACATCCGCCGGCTCCAGGCCGAGGCCTGAGCCGGCCGAGCGCTAGGCCGCCGCGTCCCGCGTGGGCGGCTCGCCGCCGTCGGGCAGCTCCTCCCCGCTGTCCTTGCGGCCCTGCACGAACAGGACGACGACGAGGATCAGAACCGGGGCGAGGTACAGCGCGCCCTCGAACCAGTGGCCGGCGTGTGCGATGAGCATGATCATGATTGTGCGGAGGCGGATAGGAGCCAGAGGCCGAGGCTGGTGAAGCCGACCATGACAGCCAGCATCCAGTATTGCGAGCGGGTGGCGTCGCGGACACGACGGTAGACGGTCAGCGCCCGGTCGTGCGCGAGCGTGAGCCCGGCGGCGTGGCCGAGCACGAGCGCGCCGACCTGGACGTACCAGATGCCGGTGGCGCTGATGACGTTGTAGTCGATGGTCGCCGAGGCGGTGCCGAGCAGATCGGCGCCGTCGCCGAGCGGGTCGGAGAGCAGCGCGGCCATCGCCTGGCCCTGGTAGGCCAGGAGCGAGAAGTAGTGGGCGACGACGTATGCGAGCGCGATCGGGATCAGCGAGTGCGCGAAGCGCTGCGCGAGCTCGCCGGGCCGGTGGCGGCCGCCGATCGAGCCCATGCCGGCGACGCCCAGGCGGTACAGGCCGCCGACGAAGCCGACCATGAGGACGAGACCCACCGTGAAGGTGATCTGGAGCGCCGTCTCCTGCGAGAAGCCGAGGTCGAGGAAGCGCTCCTGGAGCGTCGGCGCGATCCCGTTCGTCCCGGTCCACAGGTCGCCCTGGGAGAAGCCGTCGAAGCTCGTGGTCCCGATCATCACGCACAGCAGCGCGACGGTCCCCGGCACCGCGTGCAGCCCCGGGGCGCCCGACAGCGGCGGGCGCCGGTACAGCGCGCGGTCGCGCCAGTGCAGCGGCGCGAGCCGCGCGAAGAGCTCGAAGTAGACGGCGAAGGCGTCGGCGCGGCGCGTCCACGTGTCGATCCCGTACAGGCTCATGCCGACGAGCTGCACGGCGGCGTACAGCAGCGCCAGCCCGGCGAGCGTGCTCGGGTCGTCGCGGTTGACGTAGACGAGCTCGACCCACGCGAACGCGAGGATCCCGAACGCCGCCGGCCAGCGGCCGAGCCACACCGGATAGGCCATCGGCGCGGGCAGCTTCCCGCGGGCGGCTCGGCCGACCACCCACGCGACGCCCCGCGCGATCGCCCGCCACGGGTTGAAGGGGGCGAAGACGTCGCCGAAGAGGACGCTCAGGAACGGGATGCCGATCCAGAAGACCACGTAGATCGCGGTCGGGGCGAGGTTCGCGGTGGCGGTCTGGGTGCCCGCCAGGCCGGCGTAGACAACGGCGGCGAAGCCGAGAACGCCGATGACGCCGGCGAGCACCTCGAGCACGACCGGCACGCCGAGGACGCGCTTCTCGCGCGCCTCCTCGAGCCGCGGCCGCGGCCACAGCACCGCGAGCGCCACGAACGAGACGACGAGCACGACCGCGGCGCCCCAGGCGAACAGCCAGCGCGGGATGGGCAGATCCTGGCGGCCCACCAGGCCGTGGGCCAGGGCGGCGTCCGGCAGCGCGGCGACGGCACCGCCCGCGAGGGCGGCCGCCGCGGCGGCGATGCGGACGCCACGTATCACGAGGGCTTCACCTCGAGCTCGGCGATCTGCGTGTGCGCGTTCTCGAGCTCGATCTCGAAGCGGCCCTCGATGTTCGCCGTGAAGCTGAACGTCACGCTGCTCCCGGCGCTGACGTTCTTGCTGACGTCGTACCCGTGCACATGGACCTCGTCGGTCACATCCGACTGAACCTTGAATCGGATGCGATCGCCGCGCTGGTACTCCAGGCGCCTGACGCCGCCGGCGGGCCGGCCGTTGACGACGCGGATGGTCCGGACCGCCGGCGCGCTCGGCTGCGTCTCGGTGGTGCCCGTCTCCGACTCCGCGTCGCCGTCCGATCCGCCGCCGCCGGAGCCGCTGTCGTCGGTGGTCGTGCCGGTGGTCGAGCCGCTGTCGTCGGTGGTCGTGCCGGTCGTCGAGTCCTCGCCGGAGTCGTCGGTGGTCGCCGCCTCTGTGGCCGTGGTCTGCGTTGTGGCGGTCTGCGTGGCGGTGGTCTGCGGCGCCGACGACGAGGAGGGGCTGCCGCTGTCGTCGGCGCCCTGCAGGACGACGAACACGATGAGCAGGACGGCGAGCCCGCCGAGGACGATGCCCGCGCGCTGGACGCCGGACAGCCCCCGGCCCGGATCCTCGCCGCCGGGCGGCGTGTTCTCGGGCATGGTCATGTCCCCGGAGAGGGTACGGGCCAGATCCGAGGACCGCCCCGCTTCGGTACGGCGGGTGACGGCCGGGGTGCCGGCGGCCGTTGCTAGCGTCACGCGGCCCATGCGGGCCCCGGTCGACACCATCGCCGCGCCGCCGTTCCCGAAGGACCTGCCCTGGGTGAACGTCGCTCCGCTGCGCATGGACAAGCAGGTCGGGCGTCCCGTGCTCGTCGAGTTCTGGGACTTCTGCCGCCCGAACTCGCTGCGCACGCTGCCCTACCTGCGGGCCTGGCACGAACGCTACGAGCGGGACGGGCTCCGCGTGATCTCGGTGCACTCGCCCGGCTTCGACGCGTCGCGCCCGGAGGCGGCGGTGCGCGCGGCGGTCGCGCGGCTCGGCATCGAGCACCCGGTCTGCATCGACAGCGACCTGCAGGTGTGGAGCCTCTACGACAACGAGGGCTGGCCGGCGCGCTACCTCTTCAACCAGCAGGGCCGCCTGCACGAGTACCACTTCGGCGAGGGCGCCTACGTCGAGACCGAGCTCGCGATTCAGGAGCTGCTCGGCATCGAGCGCGAGCCGCTGGCGCCGCTCCGGCCCGAGGACGAGCCGTCGGCGCGCATCGTGATCCAGACGCCCGACCAGCCCGGGGCCTACTCGGGCCCATACGTGGCCGGCACGGTCTGGGCGGTGCTCGACGGTCGCGGGGAGGTGCGGGCGAACGGCCGCGCCGTCGCGGTCGAGCACCCGGGCGCGCACGTTCTCGTCGAGCACCCGGTGAGCACCCAGGGCGTCCTCGACCTCGAGGTCGGTCCGGGCGTGGAGTGCCTCGGCGTCTGCTTCACGCCGGGGCTGGCGCCGCCGGGCGCGTAGCGCGACAATCGAGCCGACCCGCAACCCACCCGTGGAGGTGGTCGGAGTGTGCTTCTCCCGTCGCCAGTGGTTCGAGGAGCTCGCGCGGCGCGAGCGTGAGGATCAGGAGCTGCGCGACCTGCTCGACCGTGAGCCGAAGCGGCCCGAGCCGACGTTCGTGGCCGACGACGATCTGACCGACGCCCCGGAGCGCGAGCCGGCCGGCGCGCCGTCCTAGCCGGCGAGCAGCCGCGCCGCATCGAGGCCGTCGAGGAGGCCCTCGCGGCGCGGCGGCCCGCCGCCGGTGAGCTCGATCACGCCGCCGGGCCAGTACGGGCCGCCCGGGCCGGCGCTGGTCCACGTGCGCTCGTACACCCACGAGCCGGTGTTCCACAGCCGCCCTCCGCCGGGCAGCGCCCAGTCGGCGGGATCGTCGGACGGCAGCGGGCCCCCGCGGTGCGTGTGGCCAAAGATCACGTCGCGGGCGTGGACGCCCAGCCGCGCGATGACCTCGCGCATGGCGCGCAGGCCGGCGCGCCGAAGCTCGGGGCCGGACACGTCGGCCCGGAAGGGCCCGATCCCGGCGCGGTTGAGCACGCCGACCCCGAGCGGGAACGCGCCGGCGAGCAGCCGGCGCCGCAGCGGCCGGTCCGCGTCGCCGGCCAGCGCGCGCCAAGCGCGCGTCGAGGCGTGCGCGTGCGATGGCCCGCGCCCGTCGGGCGCGCGCGCGGCGATCGCGTCCAGCAGCGCGTAGATCGGCGCCAGCACGACCTCGTAGTCGTCGGGCGCCGAGATGTCCGCCGCGCTGTCGCCGAGCACCCGCCCGAGCGCGGCCGCCGACAGGCGCTCGAAGCTCGGGACGGTGGAATGGCGGTCGACGTAGTGGCCGTGCGTCGCGTAGACGCCGTCGGCCAGCCACACGCCGGGATAGGCGACGTCGAGCGTCGTCGGGGCCAGCATCTCGGCGATCGCCGCCGTCGCCGGAGTGGCGTCCGGGCCCGCGTGCTCCTCGAGCCCGAGCGCGGGCGGGCGGCCACCCTCGCCGCGCCCTTCGAGCCAGGGCGCGACCAGCCGGTGGTCGTGGTTGCCGGCGACCAGCACGACCTCGCCGCCGCGGATGGCGG
>DATAAR010000287.1:0-12584 GCA_036259975.1 Solirubrobacteraceae bacterium
GGGGGGGGGGGCGCCGGCAGCGGCCAGGCGCTCGAGCGCGTCGACCAGCGCGCGCCGGTCGGCGGCGGGCAGCGCGGCGAGCGCGCGCCGGGATGCGGTGCAGCAGCTGGCGCTCGTGCTCGGACAGGTCCGGGTCGTCCCCGCGGCGCAGGTGCAGCCACAGCGGCGCCTCCCGGAGGCGGTCTGGCCGCCGCTCGACGACCCCGACGCGATGGGCCGGTGGTTCGCCTTCGCGCTCGTCGCGCACGACCCGCCGCGCCGGCTGGCCTGGCGCCATGAGGCCGAGCGGCTCGACGGCAGGCCGGCGCCGCGGTTCGCCGCGTCGACCGAGTTCAGTGCGACGCTCGACCGACGCGGGCGGCACGCGCGTGACGCTCGCGTCGCGGCAGGAGCCCGCGACGCGGCTGAAGGGCGTCGTGATCGGCCTGTTCGGGCGGCGGAGGTGCCGCGCAAGCTCGAGGAGTCGCTCGCCGCGCTGGCGGCGGAGTCGACGCCGCCGGCCGGCTGCCTGGCTGACGGGCGGAGCGCGCGGGGGCCTACGCCAGCGCGGGCTTCTGGTCGTCCAGCACGACGCCGGGGAGGCGGTGCACGCCGACGATCTCGATCACCCGCCACACCTGCGGCTGGGCGTTGCGCAGGTGCAGGCGGCGCCCCGCGATCCGCAGCCGCCGGGCGACCATCGCCAGGTCGAGCATGAGCGAGCTGTCTGCGAACGTGAGGTCGCGCAGGTCGACCACCACGTCCGTGCGGGCCGCGAGGGCACGCGACATCGCAGCTCGCCGGCAGCCCTGCGTCGCGATGTCCTCGTCGCCGCAGCAGCGGAGCACGGCTGGCTTCTCGTCGAACTCAACGATGCCCGGCAAGCTACACAAAACGCGCGGCTACACTCAAGCTCATGGTCACGCCTGAAGACGTCGAGGACGCGCTCACGAACGTCATCGACCCCGAGCTCGGTCTCGACTTCGTCGAGCTGGGGCTCATCTACGGCATCGACATCGACCAGGATCGCGTGCACGTCACGTTCACGCTCACGTCCCCCGGCTGTCCCATCGGCCCGCAGGTCTCCGAGCAGATCGAGGAGTTCGTCACCGACCTCGATGGCGTCGAGCAGGTGACGTCGTCGATGGTGTTCGATCCGCCGTGGACGCCGGACAAGATGAGCGAGGACGCCAAGTTCGCGCTCGGCTTCTGAGCTGACGCGGCCTCGACCCCGTGCCGGCGCCGCGAAGAGCGGCGCCGCGCCCAAAGCGGCTGCACGGATTGCGGTCCGCGAGCCGCCGAACCGGGTTATGGTCGCGACGATGCGACGGGCCGCTCTGCTGCTCAGCCTGGCACTCCTGCTCGCGGCCCCGGCGCATGCCGCGGGGGCGCAGCGCACCGGTCGGCTGCTCGTGACGCTCGAGCGCGACGCCCGCGCCTCCTCGGCGCAGGCGCGCAGCGCGACCGCGCGTGCCGTCGCCGCCGCGGCCGGGGCCGCGCCCAGCGGCCCGGCCATCCCCCAGATCCGGCTCGTCACCGTCCGGCCCCGCCCGGGCCAGTCGCTGCGCTCGCTCGCTCGCCGCCTGCGCGCCGATCCGCGCGTGGCCGACGTGTCGCCCGAGCACCGGGGCGACCTGCGCTTCCAGCCCAACGACCCGGCGCTCGCGCTGCCCGAGACGGCGCCCGCCACCGCGCCGGGCACGACGGTCGAGTGGTGGGCGCCGCGCAGCGGCTTCCTGCAGGCGTGGGACATCTCGCGGGGAGCCGGCGCGACGGTGGCGGTCATCGACACCGGCGCGGAGGTCGCGCACCCCGAGCTCGCCGGGCGCGTCGCGGGCCTGCGGACCTTCGACACGGCGCGCACCCCGGCCGGCGTGGACACGATCGGGCACGGGACGCACGTCGCCTCGCTGGCGTGCGCGGCCGGCAACAACGGGGTCGGCCTGGCGGGCGCGGGCCTCGGCTGCCGCCTCCTGATCGCCAAGTCGGACTTCACGGACGCGAGCGTGGCCGCCTCGATCGTGTGGGCGGTCGACAACGGCGCCGACGCGATCAACATGAGCTTCGGCACTCCCCCGGGCGCGCAGGCCTCGCTGCCGGTGATCAACGCGCTCGACTACGCAATCGCGCGTCGCGTGGTGCTCGTCGCCGCGGCCGCCGACGACCCGATCGAGGACCAGGGCTACCCCGCCAGCGCGCTGCAGCCGACCGGCACGGGGCCGGACATCACGCAGGGCCGCGGGCTCTCGGTGACCGCCGCCGACTTCTTCGACCGGCGGGCGCAGTTCGCCGGGCGCGGGACGCAGATCTCGCTCGCCGCGTACGGCGCGTACCAGGGCGCCACGGACGACGGGCCGCCGGGGATCTTCGGCGCGTTCACGTCGGCGCTGAACGCGCTCGACACGGGCGCCGTCGGCGACCGCCGCCCGTGCCGCTGCCGGGTGACGTTCGCGGCCGACCCGCGGTACGCGTACCTCCAGGGCACGTCGATGGCCGCACCGATGGTGGCCGCCGCCGCGGCGCTGATCCGCCAGCTGAACCCGGACATGGGCTCGCGCGGGATCGCGCGGCTGATCAAGCAGACCGCGCGCCGGCCCCCGGGCACCGGATGGAACCCCGAGCTTGGCTGGGGCATCCTCGACGCCGGCACGGCGCTCGCGACCGCGCGGACGCTCGACCGCCGGCCGCCCACGTCGAAGATCCGCGCCGTGCCCCGGCGGACGCGGCGCACCGTGCTGGCGCTGCGCTGGCGCGGGCGCGACGTGCCGCGCCGGGGCGTGGCGCTGTCCGGCCTCGCCCGCTACGAGCTGTGGCGCAGCGTCGACGGGAACCGCCCCCGGCGGCTGCTGACCACGAGGGGCACCGCCCGGCGCGTGCGGGTGCGGCGCGGCTCGCGCTACCGGTTCTTCACGGTCGCCGTCGACAAGGCGGGCAACCGCGAGCGCGCGCCGAGGCTCGGCGACGTGAGGGTGACGGTGCGGCGGCGCTAGCCCCGCCGCGCTCAGGCCTGCGCCGGCGCGCGCCGGGACGCGGCCATGGGCCGGGTCCGGCCGGCGCCGTCGCCGCCGGTCTCGCGCCCCGCCCGGGCCACCAGCTCGGCCAGCGACGCCTCGATCCCGTCTGCGATCGCGCCGATGTCCGGGAGCGCGTCGTAGTCGCCGAGCAGGCCGAAGTTCATCTGCCCGTTGTAGGACATGATCGCGATCGCGAGGGCGTGGTCGCGCGGCAGGAACGCGACCGGGAAGACCTCGAGCAGCTCTCGCCCGCGGACGTAGAGCGAAAACTGCGGGCCAGGCACGTTCGTGACGATCAGGTTGAACAGCCGCGTGGAGAAGTTCAGCCGCGAGGCCTGCGCGAGGATCGTCGGCGGGGCGAAGTTCTGCACGCTGGCCAGCACCTCGGCCCCGACCGCCTGCTTGGACTCCTTCAGCCCGTCCATCGCGCGGCGCACCGTCTCCAGCCGGGCGACGGGATCCTCGACGTACACCGGGAGCGGGCCACGCATCGCCGCGATCCGGTTGCCCAGCGCGCCGCGCTCGTGCACGCCGCGGGTCGAGACCGGGACGAGCGCGCGCAGCTCGAGCCCCTGCGTCCGCACGCCGCGCCCGTGCAGCCAGTCGCGCAGCGCCCCGCTGACGACCGCGAGCACGACGTCGTTGACGGTCCCGCCGAGCGCGTCCTTGACCGCCTTGAAGTCGCGCAGCGCGCTGCGCATGACCACGTAGCGCCGGTGCGGGCCGATCTCGACGTTGAGCGGCGTCTCGGGCGCCGGGTTCATCCCCGCCCACACGATCTCGCCGATGCCCTCGGCCGCCTCGCGCGCGCCATGCAGCGTCGGGCCCGGCCGGCTGAGCATGAAGGCCGCGGCCGTCGCGGTGCGCGCGCCGGCGCGCAGCAGGCTCCGGGCGCCGGCGGCGAGCACCTTGGCCGGCGTCGGCTCGGGCGCCGGCTGCCACGGCTCGTCGGGATGCTCGACGTCGGCGGGAACGGGGGAGAGGTCGAACATGACCTGCGCCAGGTCGACGCCCGAGATGCCGTCGATCATGGCGTGGTGGGTCTTGCTGAGCAGCGCGAAGCGGCCGCCGTCGAGCCCTTCGATCAGCCAGATCTCCCACAGCGGCCGGGCGCGGTCGAGCTGCTGGGAAAAGATGCGCCCGGCGAGGCGCAGCAGCTGGTCCTCGGTCCCCGGCGCCGGCAGCGCGGTGTGGCGGACGTGGTACTCGATGTTGAACGCCGGGTCGTCCACCCACAGCGGCCGGCCGGTGCCGGCGGGCGGGACGGCGAGCTTCTGGCGGTAGCGCGGCACGAGGTGCAGCCGCATCCGCAGGGCGTCGAGCAGCTCGTCGAATGGCGGGACCGGACCCTCGAAGAGCGTCAGGCCGCCGACGTGCATGTGGGCGCACGCATCCTCCTGGGCCAGGAACGACGCGTCGAGGGCCGTGAGCCGGTCGAAGTGCTGCGCCATGGGGTCTGCCTCACGCTCCTCAGGCGGCTGGGCCGATGCGCGCACCCTACCGGCGCGTGGCGGTCGCGACGCCTCGACCGCCACGCGCGCGGGAGCGGCTCAGCCCATCGCGGGGCGGGCCGGCCGCGACTCGCCGGCGGGGCTGCTCGCGGCGTACGCGGCGAAGCCGCCGGCGGCGAGCAGCAGGTGGAGGATGTTGTCCGCGGTGTTGACCGGGACGATGCTCAGGATCGAGCCGTCGTTGCCGAGGACGAAGCCCCAGACGCACACGACGAGGTAGACGATGCCGAACAGCAGGCAGTAGGTCCGCGCGTTCGCCGCGGTCCGCGCGGCGACGATGCCGAGCAGGCCGGTGGCGATGTGCACGACGTTGTGCCAGCCGTTGACGTCGAGAATGCCGAGCACGGCGCCGCGGACGGACTCGTCGCTCGAGAACGCCGACTCGTAGAAGAAGCCGATGATCCCGGCGGCGACGAGCACGACGCCGACGGTGAGCGCGTAGATGCGTGCGGGCGAGGTGGTGGACATGCAGGTTCCTCCGGTCTGGTGTGGGAGCACTCCTGGCGCGTATACGGACGAAGCCGCCGGGCCGATGCATGCGGTGGCGGAGGCGGTGGCGTTCCGTGGCTGTCGCCGCGGTGGCGTGCGTCGCTTGCGGCCTGCTCACGAGGGAGGGACGGCCGGTGAGCGGTGGCGTTCGGATCGAGAGTGCAGTTGACCGCGAAACGCAGGGTAAATGCGCTCTCGACCGCTGGGCGCCCGCCAGTCCGCCCGGTCGAGCCTCCCTCCGCCGCGGACCGCCGGCGTCGCGGCCGACGCGGGCGCCTGCGCGGAGCGGCAGCCCGCACGCACCGCCCAACGCCCATACCCTTCCGCGCCGTGCAAACCGCGAACGGGTTCTCAGCGCAGCTGCGCGAAGACGCCGATCCGATCTGGCAGGCGCAGCACGAGCACCCGTTCGTGCGGGGCGTCGCCGACGGGACGCTGCCGGTGCGGGGCTTCGAGCGCTACGTGCGCCAGGACTACGTCTTCCTGATCGACTACGGGCGGCTGCTCGCCGTCGGCGCGGCGCGCGCCCCGGACCTCGAGACGATGCGCCGCTTCGCCGATCTGACGCAGTCGATCCTGGGCGAGGAGATGGAGCTGCACCGCGCCTTCGCGCGCGAGTTCGGGATCACGGAGGCCGAGCTCGAGGCGGAGGAGCCCGCGCCCGTCACGCGTGCGTACACGGACTTCCTGCTGCGAACCGCGACGCTGGGCGACTTCGCCGAGCTCGCGGCCGCGCTCCTGCCATGCATGTGGGGCTACGCGGAGATCGGCGCGCGCCTGGCGCGCGAGCCCGCGCCGCCCGACCCGCGCTACGCGCGGTGGATCGCGACCTACGCCGACCCGGGCTTCGCCGAGCTCGCCGCGTGGTGCCGCGGGCTGGTCGACCGGCTCGGCGCCGAGACCGGCGCGGCCGGGCGCGAGCGGATGCGCCGCGCGTTCCTGGTGTGCAGCGAGCACGAGCTCGCGTTCTGGGACGTCGGGCTCGCCGGCTGAGCGCTACTTCGACGTCCGGCCCACGCCGGTGAGGATTTCGCGCACGCGCAACGGGCCGCTCGTCGCCGGATCGAGCGGGGGCGTCGGGTGCCCGGCCCCCGCGCGGATGCCGTCGAGGAGCTCGAGCAGCGCCTCGTCGGCCCCCCGGCGTGGCGTCCAGCCGAGCTGCTCGCGGGCGCGCGACGTGTCCATGAGCGGGACCGCCAGCCCCATGTCGAGCCAGCCGGGCTCGGTGGGCTGCAGCCGCGCGCGCCAGCTCAGCGTCGTCAGCGCGCGGAGCGCTCGGCCCGGCACGTCGACCGGCTTGGCCTCGAGCACCCGGCCGAGCATGTCGCCGTCGATCACCGGGTCCGCCGCGACGTTGTACGGCCCGCGCGCGGTGTCGGACACGATCGCGCGGCGGTAGGCGTCCGCGACGTCGTCGGCGTGGAGCGCCTGCACGCGCAGCCGCGGGTGGCGCGGGACGACCGGGATGAGGTCGGGCCGCACCAGCGGGCTCGGCAGGAAGGGCCCCGCGAAGAGCCGCCGGATCCCGGTCGCGGCGTTGCGCTGGAAGATGAGCCCGGGGCGCAGGCGGACCGACCGCACCTCCGGGTTCGACGCCTCGAAGCTGTCGAGCTCGCGCTCCGTCGCCGCCTTGTGGCGCGCGTAGAACGACGTCGGCGTGCCCGCGGTCGGCCAGGACTCGTCGACGAAGCGGTCCTTCGGCCCCGGCGAGTAGGCGCCGATCGACGACGCGTACACGACGGTGCGTACGCCGGCCGCCCCCGCCGCCGCGAACACGCGCGCGCTGCCACGCACGTTCGTCGCGTAGGTGATCGACTCGTCGCGCGAGGGCTGGATCAGCCACGCCAGGTGCACGACGCAGTCCGCGCCGGTGAGCAGCGGCTCCAGGTCGTCGCGCGAGATGTCGGCCTGCGCCCACACCGTCTTCGGCGCCGCCGTCGTGGGAAGCCGGCGGGCGACGCCGACGATCTCGTTGACCCTGTCCTCGTCCGCCAGCGCCCGCAGGAGGGCGGTGCCGACGTTGCCCGTCGCTCCGATCACGACCACGCGCATGCGGGACGGCCTCCCCGCATAATGACCGTCCCGAACCCCCCGACCCCGAGCGAGAGGCGGCACCGGCATGGCGTGGGACTTCTCCACCGAGCCCGAGTTCGAGGAGCAGCTCGACTGGATGCGCCGGTTCGTCCGCGAGGAGATCTGGCCGCTCGAGACGATCGTCGACGATCTCTCGCAGGAGCAGCTCGATCGCCTCTACGCGCCGCTGCAGGAGGAGGTCAAGAGCCGCGGCCTGTGGGCCGCGCACCTGCCGCCCGAGCTCGGCGGCCAGGGCTTCGGGCAGGTGAGGCTCGGCCTGATGCACGAGATCCTCGGCACGTCGGCGCTGGCGCCGAACGCGTTCGGGAACGCGGCGCCGGACTCCGGCAACAGCGAGATCCTGGCGCTCGCCGGCACCGAGGAGCAGAAGGAGCGCTGGCTGCACCCGCTGCTGGCCGGCGACCTCAAGTCGGCGTTCTCCATGACCGAGCCCGAGGTCGCCGGCTCAGACCCGACGACGCTGCGCACGCGCGCTGTGCGCGACGGCGACGAGTGGGTCATCAACGGCCACAAGTGGTTCACGACCAACGGCTCGATCGCCGACTTCCTGATCGTCATGGTCGTCACCGACCCCGACGCCCGCCCGCACGAGCGCGCGTCGATGATCATCGTCCCGGCCGACACCCCGGGCGTGCGGATCGTGCGCGACATCGGAACGATGGAGCACCCGGCGCAGGGCTCGTTCGGCAAGCTCGGCAACCACGCCGAGATCTACTACGACGACGTGCGCGTGCCGGCCGCGAACCTGCTCGGCGAGGAGGGCGCCGGATTCCTGATCGCCCAGCAGCGGCTCGGGCCGGGGCGCATCCATCACTGCATGCGCTGGCTGGGCGTGTCGCGGCGGGCGTTCGACATGCTCTGCGAGCGCTCGCTGTACCGCGAGGCCCGCGGCGGGCCGCTCGCCGACAAGCAGACCGTGCAGAACTGGATCGCCGACTCGGCCGCCGAGATGCAGGCCGCGCGGCTTATGACGCTGCACGCGGCGTGGGTGATGGACACGCAGGGCGCGTCGGCCGCGCGCCAGGAGATTTCGCTGATCAAGTTCTTCGGCGCGAAGGTCATGCACGACGTGGTCGACCGCGCGCTGCAGGCCCACGGTGCCCTGGGCTACTCGACCGACCTGCCGCTCGAGGCGATGTACCGCTACGCCCGCGCCGCGCGCTTCTACGACGGCCCCGACGAGGTCCACCGCGAGTCGGTCGCCCGGCAGATCCTGCGCGGCCGCCAGGCGCCGCCCGGCGGCGTGCCGATCGAGCACGTCCCCACGCGCCGGGAGGAGGCGCGCCGGCGCTTCGCCGACATCCTCGAGGCGGTGACGGCAAACGACTGACGGCACCGGCGGGCTGTCCGTCCGCGTCCTCGTCGTCGCGCTGGTCGTCCAGCTCGCGCTCGGCGCGGGGCTCATCGTGCTGGCCATCAACGGCTTCCCGCTGATCGGCGGCGGCGGTGATGAGGCCGCGCCCGCGCCGCAGCGGGCGGCCGACCCGGCCGCGCAGGTCCCACCTGCGCGCGTCGACCGCTTCGACGCGGCGCGAGCGTTCCGGCTGATCCGCGCGCAGGTCGCCGTGGGCCAGCGCCCGGCCGGGTCGCGCCGGCTCCGCGCGCTCGCTGTGCGCCTCCGCGCGCAGCTGCCGAACGGCCGCTTCGAGAACGTCCCCGGCCACCCGGGGCTGCGCAACGTCGTCGGCGTCCTGCCGGGCCGGCGGCCCGCGATCGTGGTCGGCGCGCACTACGACACCGAGGCGCGCCCGCGCGGGTTCGTGGGCGCCAACGACTCCGCCGCCGGCACCGCGGGCGTCGTCGAGCTCGCCCGCGCGCTGCGCGCGCTGCCGCGCCCGGCCGGCGCGCGCGAGGTCCGCTTCGTGCTCTTCGACGGCGAGGAGGAGCCGCCCGGCTCCACCGACTTCCTCGCCGACGCGCTGCGCGGCTCGAAGGCGTACGCCGCCGCGCACGCGCGCGAGGTCCGCGCGTTGATCCTGCTCGACTACGTCGCGAACAAGGGGCTGCGGCTGCCGCGCGAGGGGACCTCGACCCGCAGCCTGTGGGAGCGGATGCGCGCCGCCGCGCGCCGCGTCGGCGTGGAGGCCGTGTTCCCGCCGACGACGCAGGCCGGGATCCTCGACGACCACACGCCGTTCCTCGAGCGCGGCATCCCGGCGATCGACCTCATCGACTTCTCCTACCCCCACAAGGACACGGTCCGCGACACGGTAGACAAGCTCTCGCCGCGCAGCCTCGACGCGGTCGGCGAGTCCGTGCTGGAGCTGGTCCGCGAGCTTCGCGCGCGCTGAGATCGGGACGCGCCGGCCCGGGCGGCGAACCGGCCGTACACTCGGACCATGGCCCCCTTCCCGGAGAAGCTGCTGCTCGCCGCGCCGCGCGGCTACTGCGCTGGTGTCGACCGCGCGGTCCAGACGGTCGAGCGCGCGCTCGAGCTGCACGGCGCGCCGGTCTACGTGCGCAAGGAGATCGTGCACAACAAGCACGTCGTCGAGCAGCTGCGGGCCCGCGGAGCGGTCTTCGTCGAGGAGCTCGACGACACGATCCCCGAGGGGGCGGTGACGGTGTTCTCGGCCCACGGCGTGTCGCCGGCGGTCCACGCCGACGCGGCGCAGCGTGGCCTGCAGACGATCGACGCGACGTGCCCGCTGGTGACGAAGGTCCACCGCGAGGCGCTCAAGTTCGCCGCCGAGGGCTACACGATCGTGCTCATCGGCCACTCCGGCCATGAGGAGGTCGAGGGCACGATGGGCGAGGCGCCCGAGTCGATCGTGCTCGTCGAGACCGAGCAGGATGTCGACGCGCTCGAGGTGTCCGATCCCGACAGGATCGCCTACATCTCGCAGACCACGCTGTCGGTCGACGAGACCCGCGCGATCATCAACCGGTTGCGCGCGCGCTTCCCGAAGATCACCGGGCCGCGCACCGACGACATCTGCTACGCCACGACCAACCGCCAGGCCGCCGTCAAGCAGATGGCGCCGCTGTGCGACCTCGTGCTCGTCATCGGCTCGCGCAACTCGTCGAACTCGAACCGGCTGGTCGAGGTCGCGCGCGAGTACGGCGCCGCGTCGTACCTGTTCGACAACGAGTCGCAGGTCCACGAGGAGTGGCTCGACGGCGTGCGCGTCGTCGGGATCACCTCCGGCGCGAGCGCGCCGGAGGAGCTGGTCCAGCGCCTGGTCGGCTTCTTCCGCGACCGAGGGACCGCGGACGTCGAGGAGTTCCAGGTCGTCCAGGAGGACGTGCGGTTCATGCTTCCCAAGACGATCCGCCAGGCGCTGGCCGCGCAGTCGGCGTGAGGCGCGCCGCCGCGCTGGCGGCGGCGAGTACTTCCAGGGGCTGACGCACTCGCGGGGCGGCTCGCGGTTCTTCGCGGGAGGCGTGGAGGGCCTCTACCGCACCGACCGCGTGCGCGAGCCGTTCGCGATCCCCGCCGCGGTCAAGGCGGCGTTCGGGTTCAACCACATCGGCGATCCGGGCTGGGATCCCGCGAGGGGGGCGGCTGCTGCACGCGCTCGAGTGCTTCACGCCGCGCGCGCAACGGCGGCACACGTGTGGGCAGGGCGGCGACCACGATGACGACGCCTACCCTGTGGGCCGTGGATTGCCGGAACGGGCACGTGGTGCTGTTCGACCTCGACGGCGTGCTCGCCGACTCGCGCGCGGCCATCGCGGGCTGCATCAACCACGCGCTCGCGGCGGGCGGCCATGCGCTGCGGCCCGAGTCCGACCTGCACCGCTTCATCGGCCCGCCGCTGCCGTTCGCGTTCGCCGAGCTGCTGGGCGAGCCAATGGAGTCCGCGGCGGTCGCCCGCTGCATCACGCGCTACCGCGAGCGCTACGCGGTCGCCTCGCTCACCGAGACGGTCGTGACGCCCGGGATCCCCGACGTGCTGGCGCGGCTCGCGACGACCCATCGGCTCGGCGTGGCGACGTCGAAGCCACGTGCGTTCGCCGAGCCGCTGCTCGAGGCGCTCGGGCTGCGGCCTCACTTCGACGTCGTGGCCGGTCCCGAGCTGAGCACGCCGACCGAGGACAAGACCGCGACGGTCGCGGCCGCGCTGCGCGCGCTCGGCGCGAGCGGCGGCGCGATGGTCGGCGACACGGCGTTCGACATGGTCGCCGCCCACGCCCACGGCCTGCGTGCGATCGGGGTCACCTGGGGCATCGGCGGCGCGGAGGAGCTGCTCGCGGCCGGCGCCGAGGCGCTCGTCGCCGAGCCGGCGGAGCTGCCCCCGGCGCTCAGCCCTCACGCAGCCAGGCCCTGATCTCGGCGTCGTGCTCCCCGAGCCGCGGGGGCCGGCGGCGCACCGCGGCTGGCGTGGCGCCGAGGCGCATCGGCGAGCGCACCGTGCGCACCCCGCCGGTCTCATTCGACGGCTCGAGCCCGAGCCCCTCGGCGAACGCGAAGGCCTGCGCGACGTCGTTGATCGGCCCGGCCGGCACGCCGGCCGCGCCCAGTCGCGCCACCCAGTCGGCGGCCGGCGCGGTGCCGAGCGCGGCCTCGAGGTCGGCGGTCAGCGCGTCGCGGTGCTCGAGGCGCGCGGCGTTCGTGGTGTAGCGCTCGTCGTCGGCGAGCTCCGGGCGGCCGATTGCGCCGCACAGCCGCCGGAACAGCGCATCGTTGCCGCACGCGACCGCGAGCTCCGCGTCCGCGGCCCGGTGCGTCTCGTAGGGCGTGATGCTCGGGTGGCGGTTGCCGAGGCGCCCCGGCACCGCGCCGGCGTTGAGGAACCCCGAGGCCTGGTTGAGCAGCGCGGCGAGCGCGCTGTCGATCAGCGAGACGTGGATGCGCTGGCCGTCGCCGCTTCGCTCGCGGGCGATCAGCGCGGCGAGGATCGCGTTCGCGGCGAAGGGTTCGCGGCGGCGACGTCGGCGTGGCCGAGGCCGAGGCGGTCGATCGTCCCGGGGCGAAACGAGTCGACGACGACGTCGGCGCCGCGCTGCGAGGCGCCGCGCCAGCTCGAGGTCGGCCTCGTCCTTGAGGTTCAGCGCGACCGAGCGCTTGTTGCGGTTGAGACCGAGGTAGTACGTCGCGCCCTCGGCGTGCCACGGCGGGCCCCATGCGCGCGTGTCGTCGCCGCCGTCGGGGCGCTCGACCTTGATCACGTCGGCGCCGAGGTCGCCGAGCGTCATCGTGCAGAGCGGCCCGGCGAGCACCCGCGAGAAGTCCGCGACGAGGATGCCGGCCAGGGCGGGTGGCACGGCGGCTGAGGGTAGCCTGCCGACGGGCGTGCGCACCCTCGTCGTCTCGGACCTGCACCTCGGTGCCCGTACCGGGGTCGACCTGCTGCGCCGCCCCGCGGCGCGAGCCGCGCTGCTCGAGCGCGTCGACGGCGCCGACCGGCTCGTGCTGCTCGGCGACACGCTCGAGCTGCGCCACGGGCCCGTACGCGAGGCGCTGGCCGCGGCGCGGCCGGTGCTCGAGGCGGTCGATCGTCCCGGGGCGAAACGAGTCGACGACGACGTCGGCGCCGCGCTGCGAGGCGCCGCG
>DATAAR010000288.1:0-2116 GCA_036259975.1 Solirubrobacteraceae bacterium
CCCCAGCTAGTCGAACCCGGCGCTCGCGCCCGCGCCGAAGTCGTCGCCCCCGGCGCCGACGTGCTTCCACAGCGCGACGAAGAGCAGGACCATGCCCGCAGCCATCAGCGCCACGCCGATGGCGTCGAAGAGGTCACCGCCCAGCCACGCGATCAGCAGGCCGGCGGCGATGAGCAGCGGGACCGGCTTGAACCAGCGGCCCGACGCCTTCCGCCAGGCCGTCCGCTGCTCCTCGTTGTACTCGCGCTGCTGCTCGACCACCGCGTCCTTGATCTCTGTCAAGCGCTCACCCATGGCCCCGATTTACCCAGTCCGGCCCGTGCCTCACGCGCGCCACTCCCGTCCGAGCTGCCGCAGCATCGGCGGGTACACGACCAGGTGGCGGAACGGCCTGATCGCAGCCATGTACGCGGTCCCGAGCATGCCGTTGGGCTTCACGTAGACCGCCATCTCGCCGCGGTGGCGGCCGGTCCCGTCCGGCACCCAGCCGAGGTGCATCACGCCGTGCATCGTCCGGTTGGCGAACTCGGCTGCGAACTCGTCGGCGGTCAGGTACAGCGGCGTGAACGGCACCGTCTCGAACTCGACGCCCGACGCGCTGTCGCGGAGATCCGCGGGAAGCCGGTCGCGGAGCGTCGGCGCGTGGGAGCCGACGCCGGCCTCCGCGTCGTCCCAGCCGAGCAGGCTGCCGATCTTGAAGCGGATGTCGAAGAGCACGCGCCCGGCGCGGGGACCGCGCGACGGATCGAGCGCCGTCGCCCACTCCACGAGCCGCGGGAAGTCGTCCGGTCCGCCGGGAGTCGGCAGCGCCCAGACGTCCTCGAGCTCGAAGTCGTGCACGATCCCGTGGATCCGCCAGGGCCGCGAGGCGTGCTCGGCGTTCGGGATCCTCATTCGCGGTCCCTCCCGCGAGCGCACAGGAGGCGGATCGGCGGGATGAGGGCCCGGTAGACGGGACGCACCACCCGCGCCGGCAGATGGCGGTGCCGCTCCTCCTGCCAGACGCGCGCCCGCGGATGGGGCTGGGCCGCGTTGCGCAGGCCCACTCGGGCGAGCAGAGGCGCGTCCGAGTACGCCTCGGTCGGCGCCGAGGTGTGGAGCTCGATGCGGCAGAGGTGCTTCGTGCTCACGAAGCCGTACTGGCTCGGGCTGACCAGCCGGACGGGCGCGCCGTGGTCGGAGTCGAGCGGGCGGCCGTCGAGGCGCTCCGCGATGAGCACGTCCTCCGCGAGGGCGTCCTCGAGCGCCACGACCGACCGGTAGCCGTCGAGGCCGCCGAAGACGACGTGGGTGACGCGCGCGCCCGGCGCCAGCGCCGGCTCGACGACCTCGCGGTGGAAGGTCGCGAACGCGACCCCCTCCCAGCGCAGCCCGGTGGCGGACCAACCCGCCACGCAGTGGAAGTCGGAGACCTGCTCGCGGCGGGGAAGTCGCGCGAGGTCGGCGAGCGGCAGCGCGAAGGGCTCGGTCACGGCGCCGGCGATCTCGATCACGGGATCGGCGGGCACGGCGGGAGCGGGTCGGTGCAGGTGCGTGCCGAAGCGCGGGAACCCCTGGATCGCGCGTTGGCCGGGCGGAAGCGTCATGTCCATACGGTACCGTATGGATCAATGGCTCAGGCGCGTACCCCGCGCGGCAGGTGGATCGACGAAGGGCTTCGGGCGCTCGCCTCCGGCGGCCCGGACGCCGTCCGGATCGAGCCGCTGGCACAGGCGCTCGGCGTCACCAAGGGCGGCTTCTACTGGCACTTCGAGAACCGGGCGGCGCTGCTCGAGGAGATGCTCGACACGTGGGAGCGGACTGCGATCGACGAGGTGATCGAGCGCATCGAGCGCGAGGGCGGCGACGGAAGGGCGAAGCTGCGGCGGCTGTTCGCGATCGGGGTCTCGAGCGAGGAGGTGCTCCGGATCGACCTAGCGGTCCGCGACTGGGCGCGGCGCGAGCCGCCCGTCGCCGAGCGCCTGCGGCGCGCCGACAACCGGCGGATGGACTACATGCGCGAGCTGTTCGGCGACTTCCTCGCCGACGAGGAGGAGGTCGAGGCCCGCTGCCTCTTCGCGTTCTCGCTGTGGATCGGCAACCACTTCATCGCCGCCGACCACGGCGCGCGCAGCCG
>DATAAR010000289.1:0-3115 GCA_036259975.1 Solirubrobacteraceae bacterium
TCCGGCGGGAGCGCTCGGCCACGGTGTCCTCCTCGTTCGCTGTGGTCAGCGGCAGTATCCCGCACCGGTCGGGCTACCGTGGAGGCGATGCCCACTTCGTTGGTCGACTGGTTGCGCGCCCAGGACGACGAGACGCTCGCCGTCGGGGGTGTGGACCCGACCGCGGTCGTTGGGCAGCACGAAGCGGCGCTCCTCGAAGGGCACGTCCGGCAGCGGGACGGCCCGATAGCCGACCGAGCGCAGGACGAGGCCGCACTCGATCGTCTCGACGTCGTCGCCGACGGCGCGCGCCCGCAGCGAGCCGTCATCGGCACGGACGATCTCGTTGCGGCGGACGTCGACGGCCTCCACCGCGCCGTTGCCGCGGATCTCCACCGGCGAGCGCAGGAACCGCAACACGATCCGCCGGCGGACGTCCGCGCGCGGCGGCCGGCGGGCGAACTCCTCCAGCAGCTCGACGTTCTTGCGCGCGGTGAACGTGCCGTCCTCGCTCAGCCAGTCCCGCGACACCGGGTCGAGCCGGACCTCATCGGGGTCGACCGAAACGTCGACGGCGTCGAGCCGCCCGAGCTCGCGCAGCTCGGCGCTCGTGAACGCCGCCTGCGCCGGCCCGCGGCGCCCGAGCACGACGACCTCGCGGATTCGGCTCTCGCGGAGCGCCTCCAGCGCGTGATCGGCGATGTCCGTTCGCTCGAGCTCGCTCGGACTCAGCGTGAGGATGCGGGTCACGTCCGCCGCCACGTTCCCGTTGCCTATCACGACGGCGCGGTGTGCCGACAGGTCGAACTCGAGCTCGCGGTAGTCCGGGTGGCCGTTGTACCAGGCGACGAACTCGGTCGCCGCCCGGCTCCCGGGGAGGTCCTCGCCGGGGATCCCGAGCGACTTGTCGGTCTGCGCCCCGGTGGCGTAGATCACCGCGGTGTAGTGGCGCATGAGGTCGGCGTGCGAGACGTCGACGCCGACCTCGACGTTGCCGAAGAAGCGGCAGCCGCGCTGCAGCGTCTGGCGGTCGAACGTGGCCTCGAGGCGCTTGATCTCCTGGTGGTCGGGCGCCACCCCGCCGCGCAACAGGCCCCACGGGGTGGGCAGGCGCTCGAAGAAGTCGATCTCGGCGTCGCCGCGTGCCCGCAGCAGGCTGGCGGCGGCAAATGCCCCCGCCGGGCCCGCGCCGACGATCGCCACCCGCGGTCGCATCCGCCCGATCATGCGGCGGTGCGCTCGGCGGTGCCGAGCCCGGCGAAGAACTCCGCGTTGAGCTCGAGCGCGTAGTCGTACTTCGCGGGCAGCTCGAAGTCGGGGAAGATCGCGTCCACGGGGCACGCTTCGACGCAGGCGTCGCAGTCGATGCAGACGCCGGGGTCGATGTAGAGCTGCTCGGCGGTCTCGAAGTCGGAGGCGCCGGGCTTGGGGTGGATGCAGTCGACCGGACAGACCTCGATGCACGAGTCGTCCTTGATGCAACTGCCAACGATGACGTACGTCATGCGACAGCAGATTACAAAGTCGCCAAACCGGAGTGCCTTTCAGTCGATTCCGCGTGCCAACGGAGCCGTCGCTTGTACGGCTTCGAGGGCGCGCGTTCACGGCCCGGAACCGCGGCCCGCGGCGACGGGCCGTGATGTGCGGGATCTCTCCTTGCGTCGCTCTTCGCGGCGCCCCTAGATTCGCGCGCACGGGCGGAGAGCGCCCACGAGATCGACCACCGCCTCGAGCTCGTCCAGCGGAGCTCGAGCGTCGCCGGAGGGAACGGACACCATGCTCAGACAGCTGCGCTCGCGGCTGACCTACGCCAACGTGATGGCCTCGGTGGCCGTCTTCCTGTCGCTGAGCGGCGGCGCGTACGCGCTCACGATCCCGCGCAACAGCGTCGGCACCAGGCAGCTGCGGGAGAAGGCGGTGACGCGCGCGAAGCTCGCCACGGGCGCGGTCGCGTCGACGCAGGTCCGCGACGGCACGCTGCGCGCGAAGGACTTCCGGCGCAGCGACCTGCCGCGCGGCCGAACCGGCGAGCGCGGCCCGCGCGGGGCCACGGGGTTGCGCGGCTCGACCGGCGCACGGGGCGCGACCGGGCCGCGCGGCGAGTCGGCGCTCGATCCGGTGCCGACCGGCCGCACGATCCGCGGCGTCGTCGGCGCGAACCTGCACGCCTTCTCCAACGACCCGGCCATCGACTACGGCGTCGACGCGGTCCTGCCGATCCCCGCGCCGAGCAACCTGACCGACGCCCAGGTCTCGGTCGACGTGGCCGGTGCCGTGGGCGGCCCCACGACGGCCGACGGAAACCCCGGCTGCACCGGCACGCCGGCCGCGCCGAGCGCGCCCGCGGGGCGGGTCTGTATCTACGTGGCGGCCGCGGCGAACGCCGTGACGCTGCAGGGACTGTCCGCAGCAGGCGCGGCCGGCAGTCCGTACGGCTTCAAGCTGATATGGAACTCCGCGAACGCGGGCGACACGTTCGTCGACGCGACCTGGGCGTACACGGCGCCGTAGACGGCCCGCGCAGGCGAAGGCCCCGTCTGCGCGGCGGGGCCTCCGCGGCGGCGGTCGCGCGCTACCGAACGCGGATCGTCATCCGCTGCCCGTTCGCGGCGTGGATCTGGCAGACCACGCGGTAGGTGCCGCGGCGGCGGAACGTGCGCGAGTAGGTGAGGCGGTTCGCCGTCCGCGAGCGGAAGCCCCGTCCGGCGACGTTGTGCGGCACCGAGCCGCGCCAGGACCACCGCACCGTGTCGCCGCGGTTGATGCTCAGGCTCCTCGGGCTGAACAGGTACCTGCTCCCCGACTTGCGAACCGACACGGACCGCGTGGCGGCCAGCGCCACGGTGGCGGTCACGGCGACGGTGAGGAGGACGATCGCGGTGACGACGGACAGCCGGATGCGCATGCTCGCTCGCTTTCGTTGATCGGGGGGCGACGACGATACGCCGGGGGCGAAGCGGCGCGCAAGCGGCCGTGCGGCGTCAGCCGCCGTCGAGCTCGCGCACGAGCGCGTCGACGCGGCGCGCGATGTCGTCGCGCGTGGCGCGCACCTCGTCGACCGGGCGGCCCTTGGGGTCCTGGAGCTCCCAGTCGACGTAGCGCTTGCCCGGCACGTACGGGCACTCGTCGCCGCAGC
>DATAAR010000290.1:0-15080 GCA_036259975.1 Solirubrobacteraceae bacterium
TGGGTCAGATTCACGACGCCATACGTGCTCGACTTGACCCGCACCGGCCGCGCGCGCTCGCCCGAGGCCGGCCGTTCCCTCCTCGATGCAGCCGTCCGCCGGTGCCGGGCCGAACGCGGCGGGCGGAACGGGACGCCGCGAACTACGCGCCCAGACGCCGAGCGCTACAGCACCGCCGCCAACGCGCCGTCGCGGCCAGCCGGCCCACCGTGTCGCAGCCGACGAGCGAGAGCCCCATCGAACGCCCCGCCGCGAGCAGCGCGTGGCAGAGATACGTGCCGAATGTTCCCCTCGACGCCCGGGCGACGCGCGTGGCGTCCCGGTCCGCCACACCGCCGCGGCGCTACGTCAGCGCCCGCACCGCATACACCAGAACGACCACGGCGGCCGCGACCGCGAGCGTCCACAGGAGCACACGGAACATCGCGTCCTCGGAGCGCAGCGGGTTGCGCACGGCGCCGGTCCTACAGGAGGTAGACCGTCGAGTAGACGATGATCCACATCACGTCGACGAAGTGCCAGTAGATGCCGGGCACCTCGACGCCGCGATGCTCCTCGGGCGAGAAGTGCCCGCGCCAGGAGCGGATCACGACCGTCAGCAGCAGCGTGAGGCCGACGAAGACGTGCGCGCCGTGCAGGCCGGTAAGGCCGTAGAAGACCGAGCCCTGCGCGAAGTCGTGCGGCGCGAAGCCGATGTGCACGTACTCGTTGACCTGGATGAACAGGAACGTCAGGCCGAGGACGAACGTCGTGAGGATGCCCGCCTTCAGGCCGAAGCGGTTGCCGTTCTTGATCGACGTCTGCGCCCAGTGCATCGTGAACGACGACGACACGAGGATCGCCGTGTTGATCCCGGCCACGGCGACCGGCAGCTCGTTCTCCTCGATCGGGAACCACCGGTCGCCCGACACGACCCGGATGAAGAAGTAGGCCGTGAAGAAGGCGCCGAACACCATGACCTCGGAGATGATGAAAAGCAGCATCCCCAGCAGCTGCGGCTCGACCCGCGAGCTGCGGTTTGCGGGCGGGGGCCCGTGGTGCTCGTGCTCGGCGTGCCCGTGGGCGATCGACGCGGCTTCCATACGGCTCCTCAGGCGGTGGCCGGCGCCTCGGCCGCGACGTGGTCGACCGGCTTGCCCGACGCCTTGCGCACGCGCTCGATCAGGTCCGCGCGCATCCAGCCCGAGCGGGTGGCGGGCAGCGTGGAGATCACGACGTCGTCCACGCGGAAGAACTGCAGCGCGTTCATCGTCGCCGCGAACGGGTCGGGGTCGCCGATCATGCCTGCGGCGATCATGCCGTCGTTGCGCAGACGGTCGATGACCTGCGCGAGCCGGCCGCGGGCCCGGCGCACGTGGATGCCCTCGCCGCCCTCCTGCGGGACGACGACGATGAACAGGTGCCGCTCGTCGCCCTCGGTCCTCGACTTGAGCGCGTCGTGCAGCGGCTGGCTCGCGGCCGTGCGGTTCGCGACGACGAGCGTCACGCCGAACGGCAGCCCCTCCTTGTCGATGTCCGCGACGACGTGCTCGACCGGCGCGCCGCCCGCGTCGCTCAGGCGTTCGATCAGGTCGCGGCGCAGCCAGCCTGACGACGTGGTCGGGAACGTGGAGACGATCACGACGTCGGGGTTGTACTCGGCGATGGCGTCCATCGCCGCGGTGTACGGATCGGGATCGCCGGGCTCGCCGATCGCGTCGATCCCGTCCTCGCGCAGCACGGAGCGCGCGAGGTCGATCCGAACCTGCGCGGCGTCGTAGACGGCCTCGTCGTAGATGATGTTGCCGTGCCGGGGGCGCGTCCGCGGCACGCAGATCACGACGCGGATGTCGTCCGCGGCGGCGTGCTCCCGGATGCGCTCCAGCAGCGGCGCGCCGCCGAGCGTCTCGTTCGCCACGACCAGGATCGTCTTCACTCCGTCACCCTCCTCACCGGCGCTCAGTCGGCCGCCGCGTGCTCTCTGGCCCCGGCGGGCTGGGGCACCTCGGCCCCGCCCTTGAACACGCCGTGCACCGCCCCGGGCACGCCGTACTCGTACGGGCCGCCCACGACGGTCGGCACGCTGTCGAAGTTGAAGATCGGCGGCGGCGAGGACACCTGCCACTCGAGCGTGAGCGCCCGCCATGGGTTCGCCGCCGCGCGCGGCCCGCCGCGCCACGACGCGATGATGTTGTACAGGAACAGCAGCGAGCTCAGCCCGAGGCAGAACGAGGCGATCGAGATGGCGAGGTTCCAGTCGGCGAACTCCGCGGCGTAGTCGGCGACGCGCCGCGGCATGCCCTGGACGCCGATGAGGTGCATCGGCGCGAAGGTCACGTTGAAGAAGACGAACGTCGTCCAGAAGTGCACGCGCCCGAGCGTCTCGTCGTACATCCGGCCCGTCATCTTCGGGAACCAGTAGTAGACCCCGGCGAAGATCGTGAACAGCGACCCGCCGAAGAGCACGTAGTGGATATGGGCGACGATGAAGTAGGTGTCGCTCACGTGGATGGTGAGCGGGATCATCGCGAGCATCACGCCGGAGATGCCGCCCAAGGTGAACATCGTCACGAACCCGAGGGCGAACAGCATCGGCGTGTCGAGGTGCAGCACGCCGCGCCACAGCGTCGCCAGCCACGAGAAGATCTTGATGCCGGTCGGCACCGCGATGATCGCGGTCGTGACCATCATCGGCACGCGGATCCACGACTGCATGCCCGAGACGAACATGTGGTGCGCCCACACCGTGAAGCCGAGCACCACGATCGCGAGCAACGAGAACGCCATCATCCGGTAGCCGAAGATCGGCTTGCGCGACTTCACGGCGAGGATCTCGCTGACGATGCCGAAGCCCGGCAGCATCATGATGTAGACGGCCGGGTGCGAGTAGAACCAGAAGACGTGCTGGTACATGAGCACGTCGCCGCCCGCGCCGCCCGCCACGCGGAAGAAGTCGAAGCCGAGCGCGCGGTCGAGCAGCACAAAGAACTGCGACGCGGCGATGAACGGCGTGGCGATGACGACCAGCAGCGAGGTCGAGAAGTTCGCCCACACGAGCAGCGGCAGCCGGAAGAACGACATGCCCGGCGCGCGCATGGTGATGATCGTGACCAGGAAGTTCAGGGCGGTCGCGATCGACGACGCGCCCGCGAACTGCACGCCGATCGTGAAGAACACCTGTCCGATGGGCGACGTCTCCGACAGCGGCGCGTACGCCGTCCAGCCGGTGGCGAACGAGCCGCCGGGGGCGAAGAACGACACCAGCATCATCAGGCCCGCGACCGGCAGCATCCAGTACGACAGCGCGTTGAGCCGCGGGAACGCCATGTCGGGCGCGCCGATCATGAGCGGCAGCACGAAGTTCGCCAGCCCCGCGAACACCGGGATGATGAACAGGAAGATCAGGATCGACGCGTGGACCGAGAACAGGCCGTTGAACGTGTTCGAGTCCACGAACTGACGGCCCGGCGCCGCGAGCTCCGCGCGCATCAGCATCGCGATCAGCCCGCCGACGAACAGGAAGAAGAACGAGGTGACCGTGTACTGGATCCCGATCACCTTGTGATCGGTGTTCACCTTGAAGTAGTCCTGCCAACGCCGCGCGCCGTGGTTCGAGTGGTCCTCGGGGAGCGTGGGCCGGCCGGCCGCCCAGTGGTACCAGTAGTCGAACGCGCCCATCCCGGCGAGGAAGAAGAACGGCATCGCGATGAGCGCGATCTGGAGGACCGCCTCGCCGTCGAGGACGGGGTCGTAGCCAAAGCCCGCCCGCGCTCCGATCGAGAGCACGTAGGAGAAGCCCAGGCCGATCAGCAGGTAGAGAGCCGCGCGGTACCACCCCGGGGCGCTCAGCTTGGCGAACATCAGCCGGGCCTCCTCACTTCGTCGCGTCCTGCAGGTACTTCACCAGTGCATCGACCTCCGCGGAGCTCAGCGTACTGCGGTAGTTGTCGGGCATGACGTTGGGCCCGAAGCCCTGTGCGATCTCGGCGTTCGGGTCGACGATCGCCCGCTCGATGAACGCCGCGTCCTTGCCCCTGAGGGCCTGATCGAGGTCGGGGCCGGTGCCGCCGCTCGACCCGGCGTCGGACAGCTTGTGGCAGGCGCCGCAGGGCTGCGCGCCCGTGCTGTCCTTGCCGGCCGCGAACAGCTGCTTGCCGTCCGGCGCGCCGCCCGACGCGCCGCCACCGCCGCCGCCACCCGCGGGCGCGCTCGCACGGCGCACCCAGGCCCCGAAGTCGTCGCTCGTCATGACGTGCGCCGTCTGGCGCATGAAGGCGTGGCCGAGGCCGCACAACTCGGCGCAGACGATCGCGTGGTCGCCGACCGCCGTCGGCGTGACCCGGTAGCTCGTCGTGATTCCCGGTACCGCGTCGATCTTCATGCGGAAGGCCGGCACCCAGAAGTCGTGGATGACGTCCTTGGACTGAACCTCGAACTTCACCGACTCGTCCACCGGCAGGTAGAGCTGGGCGTTGCGGAAGCGCCGGCCGCCCTCGTTGTACTCGAACGTCCACGCGAACTGCTCGCCGAAGACCTTGACGACGCGCTCGCGGCCGGAGGCGGGCGCCTGCTCGATGTCGCGCAGGACCACGTACGCGTAGGTGACGAGGCCGACGATGAGGATCGCCGGGACGGCGGTCCAGATCACCTCCAGGCGCGTGTTGCCGTGGATCGGCGGGCCGTCGATGCCCTCCTCGCCGGGCCGCATCCGGAAGTTGATGACCGAGAACGCGATGACGACGGTGACGAGCACGAAGACCGGCACGGACGCGATGAGCAGGACGTCCCACAGCGTGTCGATCGGCCCGGCCTGCGTGGAGCCCGGCGCCGGGAACCAGTCGATCAGCAGTCCCCCGAGGACGCCCAGCACCGACGCCAGGAGCCCGACTCCGATCATCTGCGCCGCGGTGCGCCGCGGCGTGCGCCGCTCTGCGGCCTCGGCGGCCTCCGCCTCGGTGGCCGCCGCCTCGTCCTGACGCGTCTCCTCCTGGGCCATGGACGGGGCATCCTATGTGAGCCGCGCGACGGAGGGCAACGCCGTACGGGAGCCGTGGTCAGGCTACGGCTGCCTAGGCACCGGCGAGGCCGGAGGGGCACCGCCGCGCCGGGTGGGTCGGCGTTTCTGGCGCGCCGCGCGCGGTGCTTGCGGCCGGCGTGCCGGCGCGCCAACAGACGCCGCACCTTGTGCAGCCATGCCGTGCACAACGTGCGCCGCGTCTCGCCGCAGACGCGCGCGGCGAGCGCCAGGCGCTCGCGGCCGCCTACGCCGCTTCGCGCGCGACCGGGCCGAGCGCGTGTCCCGCGGCGTCGAAGCGCGACCGGCTGCGATACGCCGACGGCGAGACCTCGTGGTGGCGGCGGAACGCCTTGGCGAACTGCGCGGGCTGGCGGTAGCCGACGCGGTGCGCGACCTCGCGCACGGTCAAGCCGCGGCCGAGCAGCATCTCGGCGGCGCGCTCCATGCGCACCGCGGTGAGGTGATCGCGGAAGGTGGTGTTGCCGATCTCGGCGTAGGCGCGCTGCAGCTGGCGGCGCGACGACGCGACGCGGCGGGCGATGTCGTCGAGCGACAGGTCGGCCGCGTACTCGGCCTCGACGATCGCGGTGGCGTCCTCGAAGAGGCTCGTGCGGTGGCGGATGGTGGCAGGACGGTGCATGGGCTCAGGGGGTCTACGCGACCACTTTGCCCGAGGGATGACAGACCTGTCTCACTCTCGGCCCAAGTTGGCGCGCGCACGTTGGGCGACGCAACGCCGGATGCTAGATTGCCGCTGCGCCTCGAGGTTTGAGGCAAACGTTGCAAATTGGCGCAGGGAGATCGGCGAGCCCGATGCAGGTACGAGACGGCATGAGCACCACGGTCCTGTCCATCGGACCGGACCACACGCTCCGCGAGGCGGCCCGGCTGATGTCCGAGCGGCGGGTCGGCGCCGCGGTCGTCCGCGACCCCGACGGCCAGGGTCCCGGCATCCTCACCGAGCGCGACATCCTCGACTCGATCGGCGCCGGGCAGGACCCGGCGGTCGAGCGGGTTCGCGACCACCTGACCGCCGACATCGTCTTCGCCGCGCCGGACTGGTCGCTCGAGGAGGCCGCGGTGGCGATGGTCCGGGGCCGGTTCCGCCACCTGGTCGTGACCGACGGCGGCGAGATCACGGGGATCCTGTCCGTTCGCGACATCGTGCGGTGCTGGACCGCCGACGGCGCGATCTGCGACGTCCCGGAGAGCGCCGGGTTCGGCGCCGCCGCTTAGGACCGACGGCGCGGCCGCGACGCGCGACCGTGTCAGTGGTGGGGCTCGAGCGGCAGCTCGTCGATGTCGTTGCGTGCCGCGCGGATCCAGCGCACGGTGATCACGAGCGACAGCAGCACGCCGGCGATGACGAGGAAGATCGACGTCGTGACGCCGAGCAGGGCCATCGTGATGCCGACGGTCAGCAGCAGCGGGTCCATGCTCGGCCCGGGGAGGTGGATCTCCTCGCCGGTGGGCGGGACCTCGGGGTCGATCGAGCTCATCAGGCGATGTAGATGGCCGCGGCCACGAACGTCATGCCGAACATGAAGAAGCAGACGGCGGTGACGATGAGGCCGGAGCGGACGTTCTTGCGCGCGAGGTGTCGGTCCATCGTTCCTCGATCCTAGAGGTGGACGTCGGCCACCATCGCGCCGAACAGCAGCGCGAGGTAGGCCAGGGAGAACAGATACAGGCGCAGCGCCGAGCGCCGGTCGGCGCGCCGCTGCAGCAGCACCGCGCCGACGATGAACGCGCCGCCCAGCAGCAGCGAGGCCGCGAGGTAGGCCAGGCCGAAGCCGCCGGCGCAGAACGGCAGCTGCGTCACGGCGTAGAGCAGCAGGGTGTAGAGCAGGATCTGCCGGCGCGTCTCGCGCTCGCCGCGTACGACCGGCAGCATCGGGATGCCGACCTTCGCGTACTCGTCCTTCATCAGCAGGCTGAGCGCCCAGAAGTGGGGCGGCGTCCAGAAGAAGACGATCGCGAACAGGTACAGCGCGGTGCCGTCGAGGCCGCCGGTCACGGCCGCCCAGCCCACGAGCGGCGGGACCGCGCCCGCGGCGCCGCCCCACACGATGTTCTGCCAGGTGCGGCGCTTGAGCCAGACCGTGTACATCAGCGTGTAGCCGACGAAGCCGGCCATCGCCAGCACGGCGGCGAGCAGGTTCACCGTGAGCGCGAGCAGCAGGAACGACAGCGCGCTCAGCACGCAGCCGTACACGAGCGCGGCGGCGGGGGCCACCCGCCCCGACGCGACGGGCCGGTCGGCCGTGCGCGCCATCCGCGCGTCGACGTCGCGGTCGTACCAGTGGTTGACGGCGCCCGCTCCGCCGGCCGAGAGATAGCCGCCCAGGCACGTGAGCGCGATGAGCTCGAGCGACGGATCGCCCGCGACCAGCATCGTTGTCACGGTCGTGAACAGGAGCAGCGACTGGACCTTCGGCTTCGTCAGCGCGACGTAGTCGGCCAGCCTCTGCCGCGCCGCCGCGGGCAGCCCGACGGGCGCCTCGACGGTGGTGCGGGTGACGTCCATGGCGGCCGGTCGCGTCCTCGCTCAGGCCTGGATCGAGGACTCGGGCGCCGGGGCGGGCTCCTGCCACTCGCGGCCCATCTGGCGCTCGACCTGACGGCGGATGTCCTTCATCGGCTCGACCGAGCGGATGCGCGGGATCACGTCGAAGTTGTTGACCGGCGGCGGGGAGGTCGTGAACCACTCGAGCGTGTTGGCCTTCCACGGGTCCGGGCCCGCGATGACGCCCTTCTTCACGCTGCGGACGACGTTGATCACCGTCACCAGGATGCCGAGGCCGAGGATGAACGACCCGATCGTCGAGATCAGGTTGTAGGTCTCGAGGTGGCCGATGTCCGCGTACTCGAAGACGCGTCGCGGCATCCCGTCCATCCCGATCGAGTGCTGGATGAGGAACGTGACGTGGAAGCCGATCAGCATCAGCCAGAAGCTGACCTTGCCCAGGCCCTCGCTCATCAGTCGGCCGGTGATCTTCGGGAACCAGTAGTAGATGCCGGCGAACACCGCGAACACGGCGCCACCCATGAGCACGTAGTGGAAGTGCGCGACGACGTAGTAGGTGTCGTGCAGCTGCCAGTCGATCGGGAAGATCGCCAGGAAGATGCCGGTGATGCCGCCGATGAGGAACGTGCCCAGGAAGCCGACGGCGAACAGCAGGGCGGTCTTGTACTCGACCGTCCCGCGCCACAGGGTCGCGACCCAGTTGAAGATCTTCACCCCCGTGGGGACGGCGATCAGGAACGACGCCATCATGAAGAACACGAACACGAAGCCCGGGCTCGGCGTCGCGAACATGTGGTGCGCCCACACGAGCAGGCTCAGGAACGCGATCACGACGGTGGAGGCGGCGATCGCCTTGTAGCCGAAGATCGGCTTGCGCGCGAAGACCGGCAGGACCTCCGAGATGATCCCGAAGCCCGGCAGCACCATGATGTAGACCTCGGGGTGCCCGAAGAACCAGAACAGGTGCTGGTAGAGCAGCGGTGAGCCGCCGTTGGCAGGGTCGTAGAAGCTCGTGCCGAAGTGGCGGTCGGTCAGCAGCAGCGTGACGGCGCCCGCGATCACGGGCAGCGCCAGGATCAGCAGGATCGCGTAGATCAGGATCGCCCAGACGAACAGCGGCAGGCGGCCCCAGCCCATGCCGGGGGCCCGCATGTTCGCGATCGTGACGTAGAAGTTCACCGCGCCGACGAGCGAGCTGATGCCGGTGAGGTGGACCAGGTAGATCCACGCGTCGACGCCGCCGTTGGGCAGGTACTCCGTTGCGGCCAGCGGCGGGTAGCAGGTCCACCCGCACTCCGGCGGGCTGTAGAAGATCGAGGCGTAGAAGACCAGGCCGCCGGCCGCGAGCAGCCAGAACGAGAGCGCGTTGAGCTTCGGGAACGCCATGTCCCGGGCGCCGATCATCAGCGGCAGGAAGTAGTTGGCGAACCCGGCCATGACCGGGACGACGAACAGGAAGACCATCGTCGTCCCGTGCATCGTGATCAGCTGGTTGTACGTCTGCGGGTCCAGCAGCGTGTTGTCCGCCTGGCTGAGCTGCAGCCGGATCAGCAGCGCCTCGGTCCCTCCGAGCAGGAAGAACACGAAGGTCAGGACCAGGTACATGATCCCGATCCGCTTGTGGTCGGTCGTGGTGACCCACGAGGTCCAGCCGGTGCGCTCGCGCTCGATCTCGTGTGCGACGACCTGGGGGACTGCTGCCGGAGCGGTGATCTGTTGGGTGGCCATGCCGGTTCGGTTCAGGGGGGAGGGAGAGTGCGGCTCAGCCGCCGGGCGGCTGGCCTCGGTCGACGCGCTCGCGCTGGCGCTGCGCGGCCTGGTTGGCCTGCTGGATGGCCCGCCGTTGGCTGTCCAGCCACGCCTCGAACTGCTGCGGCGTCAGGGCCCGCACGCGCGCGGTCATGTTCGCGTGGTTGCGTCCGCAGAGCTCGGCGCACTGGCCGCGGAACGTCGCGCCCGCGAACCGGCCCGGGATCTTGAACCACGTGTTGTTCGAGTAGCCCGGGACCGCGTCGAACTTGCCGCCCAGCTGCGGGATCCACCAGGAGTGAACGACGTCCTGGGCGTCGATGTCGAGCGTGACCGTCGTGTCGGTCGGCGCGTACATGATCTCGTAGGAGAACGGCGCGTTGAGCGGCGCGTTGCGGCAGTTCTGGGCGTACGTGTAGCGCCACACGTACTGCTGGCCGTTGACGCAGATGTTGAGCGCCTTGCCGTTCGGAGGCAGCTGCTTCTGCGGCCCCGCCGCGACCAGCGTGCCGTCGGCCAGCTGCAGGCCATTCGGGCCCGAGTTCGGCGGCGTGCGGATGTCCGGCAGCTTTATGAACGTCAGGATCGCGAGGACCACGAGGATCACCGCGGCGCCGACCGTCCAGCCGATCTCCAGGCGGGTGTTGCCGCGGATCTGCGCGGCGACCGCGCCGCGCCGGGCGCGGAACTTGAACAGCGAGTAGAAGAGCGCGCCCTCGACGCCGAGGAAGACGACGATCGCCACGACCATGACGAACCAGTAGAGGCGGTCGATGTCGTCGGCCTGGGGCGATCCGCCCGACTCCGGCGAGAAGGCGTCGCCGAACGCCGTGCCCGCCATCGCGAGCAGCAGCACCAACGCGGCGGGGAGCGCCAGGGCGAGGACGCGGCGGCGAGGGCGTGGTCGGCGCGGGGCAGCCAATGGGAGCGGCATTCTATTCACAGCCCGGTCGAGAACGAGCCTCGCCCCGCCCGGCCTAGCGACCAGCGAACACGGCCGCGCGGCGCTCCAGGAACGCCGCCACGCCCTCCGCGAAGTCGGCGGAGGCGGCCATGTCCTGCTGCAGCGCGGCCTCGAAGGCGAGCTGCTCCGGCATCCGGGCGTACAGCCAGCGGTTCAGCTGACGCTTGATGCCCGCGTACGCGCGTGTCGGTCCGGCCGCCAGCCGCGCGAGCAGCGCGTCGGCCTCCGCGTCGAAGGCGTCGTCGGCCGCGACGCGGTTGATCAGCCCCCACTCGAGCGCGCGTGGCGCCGGATCCGCTCGCCGAGCGTGGCGATCTCGGCCGCGCGTGCGAAGCCCACGCGCCTCGGCGCGAGGAGCGACGAGCCGCCGTCCGGGACGAGGCCGATGTTCACGAACGCCAGCAGGAAGTAGGAAGACTCCCTGGCGACGATCAGGTCGCAGGCCAGCACGAGGGACGCGCCGATGCCGGCCGCAGGCCCGTTGACCGCGGCGAGCACGGGCTTCTCCATATCGCGCACGAGGGTGATGATGGGGTGGTAGCGCTCGGTCAGCAGCCGCTGGACATCGGGAAGGCCGCCGGGCGTGCGGGCGTCGGGGGCGCGGATGTCGTTGAGGTCGGCGCCCGAAGAGAACGCGCGCCCGGCGCCGGTGATGCGGACGGCGCGCACGCCGTCGTCCTCCGCCACCTCGAGCAGCGCGGCGAGCAGTCGGCGCCGAGCTCGCGCGTCCACGCGTTGAGCGCCTCGGCCGTGGCGCGCGGCGCGGTGCGTTGCGGTCGCGCCACCGGGCGCGGGCTCACCGCCTTCCCGTCAATAGATGTTGACAAACTGGGTGCGTCAACGTATGTTGACGGCATGAGCGCACAGGACGCGATGCGGCTCGCCGAGTCGGTCGACAGCACCGACCCGGCCGTGGGCCTCAGGGCGGTCGCCTCGCTGCGCACCCTGGTCGAGCGCCTCGAGGCGCTCCACGTCAGCCAGGCGCGCGAGCAGGGGTGGTCGTGGCAGGAGATCGGCGACGCCCTCGGGGTGTCCAAACAGGCGGTCCACCGCAAGCACGGCGGCGGTCTGCTGCGACGGAGGGGAGGCTGATGTTCGAGCGGTTCACCGAGGACGCCCGCACCGTGGTGGTCCGGGCTCAGGCGCACGCAGACGCGCTGCAGCACGGCTGGATCGGGACCGAGCACCTGCTCCTCGGGGTGCTCGACGGGCGCGCGGCGCGGCTGCTCGCGCCCTGGGACGTGAGCCCCGAGTGGGTGCTCGCCGAGGTCGAGCGGATCATCGGGCGCGGCGACCCCGGCCTGGACGCGGGCGCGCTCGCGACGCTCGGCATCGACCTCGACGAGGTTCGCGAGCGGGTCGAGCGCACGTTCGGACCGGGGGCGCTGTCGGGCCGGCGGGGCTGCCGGCGCGGCTGGTTCGGGCCGCGCGTGCCGTTCACCCCGAAGGCCAAGAAGGCGCTCGAGCTGTCGCTGCGCGAGGCGCTCGCGCTCGCGGACAACGCCATCGGCGCCGAGCACGTGCTGCTGGGGCTGCTGCGCGGCGGCGACGGCGTGGCCGCGCAGATCCTGCGCTCGCGGGGCGTGGAGCACGCGGCGGTGCGGGCGGCGCTGCGGCGCGACGCGGCGTAGAGGTCCCCGCGAGTTCCCGTCCCGGCCCTGGGGTAGCCTGAGCGGGATGTTGCGACCGGTGATCGGCATCTGCACCGTGCTCGAGCGCGCCCGCTGGAGCGTGTGGGACCAGGAGGCCTTCCTGCTCCCGCGCTCCTACATCCGCGCGGTGCAGGCGGCGGGCGGGATGGTCGTGATGATCCCGCCCGACGACGCCGTCCACGACGATCCCGACCAGGTGCTCGACATCGTCGACGGCCTGATCCTCGCCGGCGGCGCCGACATCGACCCGTCGACGTACGGCGCCGAGCCGCATCCCGAGACGAAGGGCACGGTCCCCGAGCGCGACGCGTTCGAGATCGCGCTCGCGCGCCGCGCGATGGAGCGCGACGTCCCGCTGCTCGGCATCTGCCGCGGCATGCAGCTCATGAACGTCGCGCGCGGGGGCACGCTCGAGCAGCACCTTCCCGACAGCCACGGCCACCACGACCACCGCCGCGCGCTCGGCACGTTCGACGAGTCCGACCACGACGTGCGCCTCGCCGAGGGGTCGCTGGCGCACCGGGCCGCAGGCGACACCCTGCACGCGACGAAGTCCCACCACCACCAGGGCATCGCCGAGGTCGGCGCGGGGCTCGAGGTCACCGGGTGGGCGGTGATGGACGACCTGCCCGAGGCGATCGAGCTCCGCGACGCGCGCTTTGCGCTCGGCGTCCAGTGGCATCCCGAGGCGGACGAGACGAGCCGCTTCGTCGCCACGCTCGTCGAGGAGGCCGCCCAGGCGCGCGAGGCCGCCGCCGCCGCGAGCAACGGCCGGCGCCCCGCCCGGATCTGAGCGCGGTCAGGCTGCCGCGCGCGCGTGCGCGAGCCCCGCACGCGCGCGTGAGACCAGCGCCTTAGACCCGCCGGCCGAGACGTGCAGCTCGCGCGCGATGGCCTCGTGCGAGGCGCCTCCCATCTCGTGCAGGACCAGCGCGGTCCGCTGGCGCTCGGGCAGGCGCATGAGGTCGGCCACGAGCGCGCCGAGCTCCTCGGCGCGCGCAGCGCGCTCGTGGGGATCGCCCGCGCGGTCGGGCAGCACCGCGGCGTGCGGCTCGAGCCCGGTCGTGCGAACGGGGCGGCGGAGCACGTCGAGCGCGCGGTTGCGGACGATCGTGTACAGCCACGCCTTCAGCGCCATCTCCCGCCGGTCGGCCCGCAGCGCGCCGAGCGCGCGCACGAACGCGTCCTGCACGACCTCCTCGGCGTCGTGGTGCGCGCCGCCGAGCAGGTGGCGGGCGTGGGCGACGAGCCGCGGCTGGTACCGGTCGTGGATCGCGGCGAACGCACGGTCGTCGCCGGCGCGCACGAGGTCGACGAGCTGCTCGTCGGCGGCGGCCCGGTAGGCGGTCGGGTGCAGGAGGATCGTGGTCATGCAGCCAGAATCCGCCCGTGGAGCCCTTCCTCCCAGCCACCCCGGGTGTGCGGTTGCGCCCCCGAGGTGGCGCCCGCCACACCCTGGGGTACCTTGACCTCGAGCGCATGAGCGGAGCCCCGTCACCCATCCAGGCACACACCGCGTCGCCGCAGGAGCTGCGCGACCGCATCGAGGCCGAGCGCCGCGGGCGCCCGTTCCTCGTATTCCGCGCCGACGACCGCGAGCAGCGCATCCTCGAGCTCGACGGCCACGGCGAGCGGCTGAGCGTCGGGCGCGGACAGTCCAACGAGCTGAGCCTCCCGTGGGACACCGAGGTGTCGCGGCTGCACGCCGAACTCGAGTGCATCGCCGGCGAATGGACCGTCAGCGACGACGGGCTCTCGCGCAACGGCACGTACGTCAACGGCCAGCGCGTGAGCGGCCGCCACCGTCTGCGCGACGGCGACGTCATCCGCGTGGGCCAGACGTCGATCGCCTACAAGCGCCCGGCGGCCGAGGACTCGCAGCCGACCCAGATCGCGGGCGAGCGCCTCACGCTCGGCGACCTGCCGCCGACGCAGCGCCAGGTGCTCGTCGCGCTCGCGCGGCCGTACAAGCACGACGAGTTCGCCGTCCCCGCCACGAACCAGGACATCGCCGGCGAGCTGCACCTGAGCGTCGACGCGGTGAAGTCGCACCTGCGCTCGCTGTTCCAGCGCTTTGGGATCGAGCACCTCCCCCAGAACCAGAAGCGCTCGCGCCTGGTCGCCGAGGCGCTGCAGTCGGGCGTGCTCTCCACGCGCGACCTGTAGCTCCCGCGAGTCGGGCGGTCAGAAGTCGATCCGCTGGACCGTGCTGTCCGGCGGGCTGGTCACCCACACGCGCGAGCCGCTGACGTCGAGCGCGAACGGGTTCGAGGCGACCTCGACCGGGTCGGCGACGGCGCGGTTGGTCTCGGGGTCGATGCGCGTCAGCGTGCTCTCGTTGCGGTTCGCGACCCAGACGACGTCGTCGCCGGCCGCGATCCGGTAGGGGCCGTCGCCGACGCCGATCACACGCGTGACCAGCGAGCCCGCGTCGACGCGCGTGACGGTGTCGTCGCCGCTGTTGGCGACCCACACCGCGTGGCCGCCGATGGCGATCCCCGCGGGGTCGGCGCCGACGTTGATCGCGCGCATCTCGCCGCTCGCGACGTCGACGCGCGTCACCGTGTTCGAGCGGCGCCCGATCACCCACACCGCGCCCTCGCCGACGGCGAGGTCCTGCACGCCGTCGGGCATCGGGATCTCCTTCACGATGCGCCGCTCGCCGGGGCTGACGCGCACGATGCGGCCCGGATCGCCGCGGATGCCGACCCACACGCCGCGCTCGCCCGCCGCGACGCCGACGACCTTGCCCTCCGTCGGCAGCTGGATCGCGGCGCCGATCCGCCGGTGCGACCGCAGCCCGATCGCGACGAGCTGCGACTGCCCCTGGTTGCCGACCCACAGCCGCCCGAAGCCGGCGGCCATCGCCGCGGGGAAGCTGCCGACGCGCGGGCGGAAGCTCGCGCGCTGCCCGTTCGGCGCGCGCAGGGCGAGCACGCGGTTGCTGCGCGAGCGCAGCACCCAGACCAGCCCGCCCGAGGCGACCACGCCGTTGGGCCGGCCGCTCACGCGCACCGTGCGCGCGACCGTCCCGGCGACCGCCGGGCCGTCGGGCGCCGCCGTCGTGGCCGGCGCCGTCGTGTCGCCGCCGCCCCCGTCGCCGTCGCCGCCCGAGAGCGTCACCGCGGCGATCGCCGCGAGCGCGAGCACGGGCACCGCCGCGAGCGCCAAGGCCCACGCGGGACGGCGCGC
>DATAAR010000291.1:0-18588 GCA_036259975.1 Solirubrobacteraceae bacterium
GCGGGGCGGCGGCACGGCGCCGAGCGTCGGCGAGCTGTACGTCTGCTCGCTCATCGGCATCGCGGTGACCGCGTTCCTGTTCGTGCTGACCGACTACTACACGTCGACGCGCTTCGGCCCGGTCAAGAAGACCGCGGCCGCATCGCAGACCGGCCACGCGACGAACATCATCTCCGGCCTCGCGCAGGGCCTGCAGGCGACCGCGCTGCCCGCGCTCGTGCTCGTGCTCGGCATCCTCGCGTCGTGGGAGGTGGCCGGCGGTGGCACGATCGGCATCTACGGCATCGGCGTCGCGGTCATGGGGCAGCTCTCGCTGACGGGCCTCATCGTCGCCCTCGACGCGTTCGGCCCGATCACCGACAACGCGGGCGGCATCGCGGAGATGGCGGACCTGCCCGAGGACGTCCGCAACGTCACGGACCCGCTCGACGCGGTCGGCAACACGACCAAGGCGGTCACGAAGGGCTACGCGATCGGCTCCGCGGTCCTCGCGGCCATCGTGCTGTTCGCCGGGTTCAAGGCCGAGCTGCTCGAGGAGGGGACCCGGGTCGCGTTCCTCATCGACGACCCGGCGGTCCTGATGGGCCTGCTGCTCGGCGGCCTCATGGTGTGCCTGTTCGCCGCGCTGTCGATGGAGGCCGTGGGCCGCGCCGGCGGCGGCGTGGTCGAGGAGGTGCGCCGCCAGTTCCGCGAGAAGCCGGGGATCATGGAGGGCACCGAGAAGCCCGACTACGCGACGTGCGTGGACCTCGTCACGAAGGCCGCTCAGCGCGAGATGATCATCCCGTCGCTGATCCCGATCCTCATCCCGTCGATCGTGGGCGTCATCAGCGTCGAGGCGCTCGGCGGCCTGCTGATGGGCGTCATCGTCGTCGGCTTCTTCTTCGCCGTCCTGATGACCGCCGGCGGCGGCGCCTGGGACAACGCGAAGAAGCTCATCGAGGACGGCGCGTTCGGCGGCAAGGGCTCGGAGGCGCACGCCGCCTCTGTCACCGGCGACACCGTGGGCGACCCGTTCAAGGACACGGCGGGCCCGGCGATCAACCCGATGATCAAGGTCGCCAACATCGTGGCGATCCTGATCATCCCGATCATCACGTAGGCGCAATTGCTGTCGCGGCGGGCGGGGTGTGGCCGCTCGCCGCGTCTTGGTGTCCCCCCGCACGCTCGTCGGCGAGCGGGCCTTCGCGCGGATCGGCACCGAGTAGGGAGGGGGCCGCCCGCGCGGGGTGGGTCGGTCGGGCGCCCCGGCGCGCTCGTGGATCGAACGCGTTCGACGTCGTGCGCGACATCGGTGTCGAATGTCGAATGCGTCGCGCCGGCCCGCGCTCGCGACGTCCCGCCCGCCGCGGATCTCGTCCTCGATGCGATCCGCGAGCGATCGAGCCGATGTGCGCGCCCGAGCGGAGCGCACGACCGCCCGACCGCCCGAGCACGAATCCCCCGCGTATCCACCACCGGCCGCGGCCTAGACTGACTCCAGGACATGGCAGAACGGCGGCTCCACGGACTCCAGCGGGTCCTGGGCGTGAACGCCCTCTTCGCGACCGCGTACGGGAACGTCGGCTCGTCGATCTACTACGCCCTCGGCCTGGTCGCCAGCTTCGCGCTCGGCCTCACGCCGCTGGTGTTCGTGATCACCGGCGTGTTCTTCTTCATGACGGCCGCCACGTACGCCGAGGCGACCACGATGTACCCCGAGGCGGGCGGCTCCTCCAGCTTCGCGCGCCGCGCCTTCAACGAGTTCTGGTCCTTCTTCGCCGCGTGGGGCCAGATGCTCAACTACGTCATCACCGTCGCGATCTCGGCGTTCTTCGTGCCCCACTACCTGGGGAGCGTCATCGGGGTCGACGCGCTGCGCGACAGCCCCGGCGACATCGTGTTCGGCATCGCCGTCGTCGCGTTCCTGAGCGTCGTCAACGTCGTGGGCGTCAAGGAGTCGGCGGGGCTCAACGTCGCGCTCGCCGTGATCGACTTCTTCACCCAGGTGCTGCTCGTCCTCGTCGGCGCGCTCCTCGTGCTCTCGCCGGAGACGCTCGCCGACAACGTCGACTTCGGCGTCGCGCCCACCTGGCGCGACTTCCTCGTGGCGATCCCGATCGGCATGATCGCCTACACCGGCATCGAGACGATCTCGAACATGGCCGAGGAGGCCCGCGACGAGGAGACGACGATCCCCGGCGCGATCAACCGGGTCGTCATCGCGGTCTTCGCCATCTACGCCGCGCTGCCCGCCGTCGCGCTCAGCGCCCTGCCGGTCGAGCGCGCGGCCGACGGGTCGTACCAGACGCGGCTCGGCCTGCCGGAGGACGAGGGCGGCTTCGCCGGCGACCCGATCCTCGGCGTGGTCAAGCAGCTCGAGCTCGGCATGCTCCAGCAGCCGGCGGCGATCTACGTCGGCCTGCTCGCGGCGACGATCCTGTTCATCGCCGCGAACGCGGGGCTCATCGGGGTGTCGCGGCTCGTGTACTCGATGGGGCTGTACCGCCAGCTCCCCGACCGCCTGCGTCAGCTGCACCCGAGGTACGGCACGCCGTGGATCGGGATCGTCATCTTCGGCGCCGTCGCCTGCGTCACGCTGATCCCGGGCCAGGCCGACTTCCTCGGCAACATGTACGCGTTCGGCGCGATGCTGTCGTTCAGCATCGCCCACCTTGCGGTGATCCGCCTGCGCAAGAAGGACCCGGATCGCAAACGCGCCTACAAGGGCCCCGGCAACCTCCGGATCGGGACGTGGGAGCTACCGCTGTTCGCCATCGTCGGCCTTCTCGGCACCGGTACGGCGTTCCTGGTGGTGACCGCGCTGCACCTCGACGTGGCGATCGCGGGCCTCGGCTGGCTGAGCCTCGGCGTGCTCGTGTACGTCGGCTTCCGCCGCCGCCAGGGCCTGGACCTCACGTCGACGACGAAGGTCGCGATCCCGCGCCCGGTCACCGACCGCGAGGCCGAGTACGAGTCGGTGCTCGTCGCCCTCGACGTCAAGGAGTACTCCGAGGGCGCGGTCAACACCGCGGTCAAGGTCGCCGCCCGGCGCCGGCGCGGCATCCACGTGCTGGTCACCATCCCGGTCCCGCCGTCCTCGCCGATCGATGCCGAGATGCCCGAGCAGGAGCTCAAGGCGCAGGCGCTCATCGAGCAGGGGCGGCTGCAGGGCGGCCGGCGGGTGAGCGGCCACTACGAGAAGGTGCGCCCGGGCGCGGCGGGGCGGACGATCGTCAACCAGGCGCGCCAGATGCGCGCCCAGGCGGTCGTGATGCCGCTCCCGTCCCGGACCGGCGGCAGCGTGTTCGGCAAGACCGTCGAGACCGTCCTCGCTGAGCGCCCGTGCCGCGTGATCATCCACTCCGACGGCGCCGGCGCCGACGGCGCCGGGCGCCGGGCCGCGCGGCCGGCGGTCGCCGGGATCGGCGGCGGCTCCTAGCATGTGGTCCATGCGGGCTCCGCGAGACCTGCACCGAACCTCCACCCGGATCCTCTCGACCGCGCTGCTCGTCCTGGGCGTCGCGATGATCGTCGTGACGGTGGCCGCCGGCGGCGGCCCGCTGGCGACGGGCGTGCTGCTCGGGCTGCTGTTCGCCGCCGCCGGCGCCGGCCGGCTGTGGGTCACGAGCCGAAGCTGATGTTCCGCCGCACCCTGGGCCAGCCCGTCCTCTTCGCGATCATCTACACGGTCGTCGCGGCCGCCCTGTACTTCTCGCTCGGCGTCGTCGCCGACCGCGCGCTGGCCCTGACGCCGGTCGTGTACTTCATCGCCGGCATCTTCTTCCTGCTCGCCGCGATGACGTACGTCGAGGGCGCCTCGCTGCACCAGGAGCGCGCCGGCGCGACCGTCTTCGCCCGCTACGCATTCAACGAGCTCGTCAGCTTCATCGCCGGCTGGGTGATGGTGCTCGACTACGTCATCATCCTGTCGGTCACGTCGTTCACGGCGACGCACTACCTCGCCGCGTTCTGGGCGCCGGTCGGGCGCGGGGGCATCGAGACCGTGGTCGCGCTCGGCATCCTCGCCTGGGTGGCGTGGCGCAGCATCCGCGGCTTCGCGCGCACGCGCGCGCAGCGGATGGCGGCGCTCGTCGTCGTCGACATCGTGCTCCAGGTGCTGATCATGCTCCTCGGCGCGGCGCTGTTCTTCGACGTCGGCGCGCTCACCGAGTCGGTGGAGCTCGGCAGCAACCCGGCCTGGGAGGACCTGCTGTTCGCGATCGGCGTCGCCACCGTGGTGTTCACCGGCCTCGAGTCGGCCTCGGGCCTCTCGGGCGAGCTCCGCGTCGGGCGCCGCGGCCTGCGGCGGCTGATCGCCTCGGCGACCGCGTCGGTGCTCGTGCTCTACGTCGGCATCGCGGTCGTCGCGATGACGGCGCTGCCGGTGGTCGGCAACGACACCTCCCTGGCGCGCAACTACCTCGAGGCGCCTTTGGTCGGCGTGGCTGAGGCGTTCTCGCCGCGCTGGTACGCCGACCCGCTCAAGTACGTCATCGCGGCGGCGGGCACTGCGACCCTGATCGCCGCCGCCGGCTCGGCGATGCTGGGCCTGTCGCGGCTGTCCTACGCGCTGTCGACGAACCGCCAGATCCCGAGCGCCCTCGGGCGCCTGCACCCGCGGCGGGGCACGCCGTACGTGGTGATCGTGCTCGCCGCGATCATCGCGGGCGCGCTCATGCTGCCGCACGACCTCGACTTCCTGGTCGGGCTCTACGCGTTCGGCGGCCTGCTCGGCCTGACGATCGCGCACGTCTCGATCATCGCGCTGCGCTACCGCGAGCCGATGCGCAAGCGGCCGTACCGCATGCCGCTGTCGATCCGCGTCGGCGGCGGCGACCTTCCCCTCCCCGCGCTGATCGGGGCGCTGCTCGCGGGCCTCGCCTGGCTGAGCGTCGTCGCCACGCACACGGGCGCGCGGCTGGTCGGCTTCGGGTGGCTCGCGGGCGGCGTCGCGCTCTACGTCGTGTACCGCGGGACGCAGGGCAAGCCCATCCTCAAGCGCGTGCTGGTCCCCGAGAAGGCGCTGCGCGGCGAGCGCCAGGAGGCCGAGTACGGGTCGATCCTGGTGCCGATCTTCGGCTCGCCGCTCGACGACGACATCGTGCAGACCGCCGGGCGCCTGGCCGCCGAGGAGGACGTCGAGTCCTTCGAGGCCGACCATGGCGCCACGATCGAGGCGCTGTGGATCTTCGAGGTGCCGATGTCGCTGCCGATCGACGCCGCGCTGCCCGACGAGCAGCTGAAGCGCGCCCGCGCCGCGCTGGCCCGGGCCAAGGCGGTGGGGGAGGAGTACGAGGGCGTCGAGGTCGCGACGGCCACGGTCCGCGCCCGGCGGGCGGGCCAGGCGATCGTCGACGAGGCGCGGCGGCGCGGCGTGCAGGCGGTCGTCCTGGCCGCCGAGGAGCCGTCGAAGATCCGCGGCGGGGCGCTCCTCGGCGGGCGCGGCGGGCCGCTCGACAACTTCGTCGGTGACGTCACCAAGTACGTGGTCTCGAAGGCGCCGTGCCAGGTCATCCTCACGGCGCCGCCGGCCGGCGAGCAGCCGGATCAGGTGCCCGCTGAGGGCGACGGCACGGGCGACAGGGCGCCCGCGGCCGGGCGGTCGGCCTGACCGAGCCGCGACAACCGATCCCGTAGAGTGCGGGCGGTGTCGTTCATCCTGATCGTCGGTGCGGGCCGGGTCGGCTCCTCGGTCGCCCGGGCGATGCTCGCGGCCGGCCACGAGGTGTCGGTCCTCGACGAGGACCCGCTCTCGCACGAGCGCCTCGACTCCGGCATGGACACGACCTGGGAGGACGCGGGCGGGCGGTTCACCCTCGGGCACGGCCTCGAGATCGACGCGCTGCGCGAGGCCGGCATCGAGGAGGCCGACGTGTTCATCGCCTCCACGGACGGGGACAACACGAACCTGACGATCTCTCAGATCGCCGCGAAGCAGTACCAGGTCCCGCGGGTGATCGTGCGCGTGATGGACCCCGCGCGCGCGGAGTGGTACGCCGAGCAGGGCCTGCACACGATCTGCCCGACGAGCTACGCGATCGAGATGTTCGAGCGCGCGCTCGAGGAGGTGTAGCGCCATGTACGTGGTCATCGCGGGGGCCGGCAAGGTGGGCTGGAACCTCGCCCGGGAGCTGATCAGCAAGCGCCATGAGGTCACGGTCATCGAGAGCGACCGCTCCCGCTATCTGACCGTCGAGCAGGAGCTGGAGCACGCCATCCAGTACGGGGACGCGACCGAGCTGTGGGTGCTCGAGCGTGCCGGCATCAACCGCGCCGACCTCACGATCGCGGTGACCGGCGACGACGAGGACAACCTCCTCATCTGCCAGCTCGCCAAGGAGAAGTACCTCTGCGAGCGCATCATCGCCCGCGTCAACAACCCGCGCAATCGCCAGTACTTCGAGCTGCTCGGCATCCAGCCGGCCGTCAGCGCGACCGACCTCATCCTGCGGCTGATCGAGCACGAGGTGCCCTCCTACGGCACCGTGCACCTGCTCGACCTGCGCGACGAGCAGCTCGAGATCATCGAGCTCGAGGTGCCCGACGGCTCCGCGGTGATCGGCACGCGGATCGCCGACATCAACCTGCCCGACGGCAGCCTGATCATCTCGATCCTGCGCGAGGGCCGCGGGTTCGTGCCGAAGGCCGACACGATCATCGAGCAGGGCGACGAGGTCCTGCTCGTCCTCGACCCGGGGCTCGAGGAGCGCATCACCGAGCAGTTCGCCGAGGGCCGCAGCGAGGCGGCCTGAGCCTGCGGTCAGCGGCCGGCCAGCCCGTCGAGGAAGCGCCCGATCCGGTCCGTGACGGCGCCCAGCGCCTGCAGGGACGCCGCCGCGTCGCCCGTGCGCTGGAGGCTGTGGTCGAGCCCGTCGAGGTGGAGGATCTCGAGCAGCCCGCTGTCGGGCAGCGCGTCCGGACGCCACGTCTCGTCCGCCGAGCCGCCGGCGAGCAGCGCCGGGCGCGACGCGCGCGCGATGTCGTCGACGACGCGCCGCTGATTCAACAGCGGTGTGAGCCAGACCGCGGGCAGCAGGCGGTCGGCGGCGAGGCCGGCCGCGGCGCTCGCCAGCGACTTGCCGACCACGACGATCTCCGGCGCGTGCGCGGCGGCGTGGTCGAGCGCCCGCCGCGCGCGGTCGCGCGCCCACCCGGCCGGCTCGTCGCCCTCAGGCAGCGAGTCGAGCACCTCGAGCACCGTGAACCCGCGCTGCGCCGCCGCCTCGCGCGCGAACCAGAGCAGCGGCGCCTGCGTGGTGTACTGCATGCCGGGCAGGACGACGACCCAGCGGTCCCGGTCGTGCTCGTGGACGAGCCCCGCACAGGGGCCGAGGTCGATCTTGCGCACGGCTGGACGCTAGCGCGGCGGGACCAACGACAAAACGGCCCGACGGGCCGTTCAGAGACGAGGCGGGGCCTCAGCTGCGGGACAGGGACTCGAACCCCAAATTCGTGATCCAGAGTCACGCGTGTTGCCAATTACACCATCCCGCACCGGGTGTGAAACCCGAGGATAGCGACGATCCGCGGCAGGACGCCGCGAGATCCGGCTACCCGTCCTCGACGATGTCCACGCCGTCCATGTCCGACGGATAGTGCACCGGGATCGTCGCGGCGAACGTCGCGCCCTCGCCGAGCGTCGACGTGACGGTCACGTCGCCACCCAGCAGCGCCGCCAGCCGGCGAGTGAGCGGCAGGCCCAGGCCGCTGCCGCGGAGCTCGCCGTGGCGCTCGGCGCCGAGCTGGACGAACTCCTCGAACACCCGCGTCTGGTCCTCGGCCGAGAGCCCGGGGCCCGTGTCGGCGACCTCGAAGCGCACCGCGCGGCCCTCGTCGACCAGGGTGGCCGAGATCCGCACGCGCCCGGCGTCGGTGAACTTGAGTGCGTTGACGGTGAAGTTGCGCAGGATCTGCGACAGCTTGAAGCCGTCCGTGCGCATGCGGGGGAGCCCGGCGACGTCTTCGAAGATCAGCTCGACGTCGGGCTGTGCCGGCAGGCGGGTCACGATCGCCCGCAGGGTGGCGAACAGCTCGGCGACGTCGACGTCGCCGAGCCGCACGGTGGTGCGCCCGGCGGCGAGCTTGGCCAGGTCGAGATGGTCGTTGACGAGCTCGAGCGCCTCGACCATCGCGCTGTCGATCAGCGTCACGTCCTGGCGGATGCCCTCGCTGAGGTGGTCGGCGTGGTCGCGCAGGATCGCCTCGGTCATGCCGCGCACGGCATAGAGCGGCGTGCGCAGCTCGTGCGTCAGCTCTGACAGGAACCGCGCGTTGGCCTCGGCGCGGCGGCGCAGCTCGTCAGCTTGCAGCTCGAGCTCCGCGTACAGGGCCGTGACGGCGAGGTTCGTGTCGCCGAGCTCAGTGTTGAGCTCGGTCAGCTCCTGCTCGCGCTCGCGCAGCGTGGCCAGCGTCGTCAGCAGCTCGAAGTTCTGCTGGCGGAGCTCGTCGACGATGCCCGGCCCGCCGCCGCCCGTGTCGTGGCGCGTGAGCGAGGCCAGCACCAGCTCGAGCTCGTCGACGCCCGGGACCCAGGCGTCGGGGCCGGCGGCGGCGCTGAGGCGCACGACGGCGCTGCCGTTGCCGTCGCTCGTGTCCACCCGGTCGACGAGCCGCCGCAGCGCGTCCAGGTTGAGCTGCGGGCCGTCGCCGGAGACCTGGAGGACCGAGTACGGCAGGCCGGACACCGTGATCCGCACCGCCACCGATGGCGGCGCCTCGACGACGGCGAGCTCGACCTCGCCCCGGCGCTCGGCCAGCCGGGCGACCTCCCAGACCGCCGTCGACAGGCCGATCTGCTCCGCCGGGGTGAACTGCAGCAGCGCCGCCAGGTCCCGTGCGCGCCGGCGGGTGACAAGGACGTCCTCCTGTGTGCGCAGGGGCAGCTTCAGGACGGCGGTCGCCATCAGTCCAGACGTTAGTCGAACGCCCCCGGGCCAACATGGGCAGAATCCGCAACATCGACGAGCGTTCCAACATGAATGGCGCCGACGCGGCCGCGGCGGCGCCCGCCCAGCGGCGGCTGCTGATCGTCGAGGACTCGCCGACGATGCGGCGCGTCATGCGGCGCTTCCTCGCCAGTACGGGCTACGCCATCTTCGAGGCCGGCAACGGCGAGGAGGCGCTGGCGATCGCCCGCCGCGAGCGCCCGGACGTGATCATGCTCGACCGCCAGATCCCGGTGCTCGACGGCTACGGCGTGCTTGCCGCGCTGCGGGACGACGCCGAGCTCGGCGACGTGCCGGTCGTGCTCGTCACGTCGCACGGCGAACCCGAGGACGTCGCCGAGGGGCTGCGCCGTGGCGCCCACGACTACCTGCGCAAGCCGTTCGAGCAGCCCGAGCTCGTCGCCCGCGTGCAGGCGGCGATGCGCACGAAGGCCGTGCGCGACGAGCTCCGCGCCCGCAACGCCCAGCTCGAGCGGCTCGTCAGCACCGACGTGCTGACCGGGCTGCTGAACCGCGGCGCGATCGTCGAGCACCTGCGCGCGCTCGTGAGCCGCAGCCGGCGCCACGACCGGCCGCTGTCGGTCGTGCTGATCGACGTCGAGGGGCTCGGGGCGGTGAACGCCCGGCACGGTCACGCGGCCGGTGACACGGTCCTGCGCACCGTCGCCCGGCGGGTGCGCGGCGTCATGCGCGAGGAGGACGCGTGCGGGCGCTGGAGCGGGGATGCGCTGCTTGTCGTCGCCCCCGACACCGCGGCCGACGGCGCCGCCGCGCTGGTCGAGCGCCTCGGTGCCGCGGCGTCCGTCGAGCCCGTCGTGCTCGAGGCGGGCGAGGTTGCGGTCGGCGTCTGGGCCGGCGAGGCGACCTGGAGGGAGGGCGAGGACCTCGAGGCGCTCGTCGGCCGCGCCGAGCAGGCCCTCGCGGCGGCGCAGGGGCAGCGCTCGCGGCCGCCGCGCCCCTGAAAACAAGGTCCCCCGATCGGGGGAGGTCGTGGCCCTCCGCACAAACCTCCGAGGGAGCGATGGTCGGGGCGCCGGCGCCCGGGCAATGTTGGAGGCCGACCCGGCGGAGTCATGGGGGGCGCCGCCGGGCCGGACTTCACACCAGGAGATCGGGGAGAGGGAATGTCGCAGACGCTCGAGGGAAAGCCGGCCGCTCGCCGGCCCCTCGAGCGGCGCGACGAGGCGCTCTGGGGGAGAGGCGCCGGTCTCTCGGCGAGCGGTGGCACGAAACGCCGGAACGCTGGAGGGCACGTTCCGAGGCCATGACGCGCACCGCTCGCTCGCTCCGGACGTCGACCGGGCCGGCCGCCCGCCGCACCCGGCCCGTCGGCGTCCTCGTCGTCGACGACAGCCTCGTCTTCCGCACCGGCATGTCGCGCGCCGTCGAGGCCTGCGACGGCCTGGAGCTCCTCGGCGAGGCTGCCGACGGCGAGACCGCGCTCCGGCTCGTCGACGAGCTCGACCCGGACCTGGTGATCCTCGACCTGCGAATGCCCGGCATGGACGGCTTCGCGGTGCTGGAGCAGCTGCACGCGGCGGGCCCGCCGAGGTGCCGCGTGCTGGTCATCAGCGCCACGCTGGACGACGGCGTCGGCGACGAGGTCATGGCCGCCGGCGCCGACGGATGCCTGAGCAAGGCGCTCAGCCGCGCCGAGATCTGCGACACGGCGCTGCGCCTGGCCGACGGCTGATCCGCCACTCCGCCCTACTCAACAAATAGAGTGTCGCCCTTGGGGGGGCCGGCGTTCCGGCCGACCAGGTGAACAGGGCTGATTCAGGGCGCATCACGGTCCTCGTGGCCGACGACCATCCGCTCTACCGTGAGGCGGTGGTTCGCGCGGTCCGGTCGCGGGCGGAGTTCGAGCTCGTCGGCCAAGCCGGTGACGGTCGCGCCGCGCTGGGCGCGATCCGGGAGAGCAACCCGGACATCGCGGTGCTCGACGTCCAGATGCCGAGCCTCGGCGGCGTCGAGGTGGTCCGCGCCGTCGCGCGCGACGGGCTCGCGACCCGTGTCGTGCTGCTCAGCGCGCACCTCGAGGCGGACACGGTGTACGCCGCGGTGGCCGAGGGCGTCCGTGCCTACCTGTCGAAGTCCTGGCCGGCCGAGCGCATCTGCGACGCGCTGCTGGCCGTCGCCCGCGGCGAGGTCGTCCTGCCCGAGGAGGTGCAGTCGGGGCTCGCGGCCGCGATCCGCAGCCATGCCCAGCCGGGCCGCCCGGCGCTGAGCCCGCGCGAGCACGAGGTCCTCGTGCTCATCGCCCAGGGCCTGAGCGCCCCGGCGATCGCCGAGCAGCTCCACGTCAGCCCGGCCACGGTCAAGACGCACCTGAAGACGCTCTACGAGAAGCTCGGCGTCTCCGATCGGGCCGCCGCCGTCGCGGAGGCGATGCGGCGCGGGCTGATCGAGTAGTGCCGTCGACGGCGGACGACGCAGGGGGCGTCGGGGTGTGACATCGGCCGCTACGCGGCGGCCTGCTCGGCCCAGTCGCGGTACAGGCGCTCGTAGGGGCCGCCGGCCGCGAGCAGGTCCTCGTGCGTGCCCTGCTCGACGATCCGGCCTCGGTCCAGCACCACGATGCGCCCTGCCTGGCGGATCGTCGACAGCCGGTGGGCGATCACGATCGCCGTGCGCCCGGCGAGCAGCCGGCGCAGCCCCGCCTCGATGCGGCCCTCGGTGTGCAGGTCGACGTTCGAGGTCGCCTCGTCGAGGACGAGGATGCGGGGGTCGGCGATGAGCGCGCGCGCGAAGGCGACGAGCTGGCGCTGGCCGGCGGAGAGCTGGACGCCGCGCTCGCCGACCTCGGTGTCCGGCCCGGCGGGGAGCGCGGAGATGAAGTCCCACGCGCCCACCGCGCGCGCCGCGGCCTCGATCTCCTCCGCGGTCGCGCCCGGGCGCCCGAACGCGATGTTGTCCGCGACCGTGCCGCTGAACAGGAACGCCTCCTGCGGCACGATGCCCATCTGGGAGCGCAGCGAGTCCGCCGTGACCGTGCGCAGGTCGTGGCCGTCGACGAGCACCCGCCCCTCGGTCGGGTCGTAGAAGCGCGCCACCAGCTTGGCGAACGTGGACTTGCCGGCGCCGGTCGCGCCGACCAGCGCGACCGTCTGACCGGGCGGCACGGTGATCGAGACGCCCCCGAGCGCGAGCTTGGGCGCGCCGTCCTGCTCGCCTGAGCCGTAGCGGAACGACACGTCCTCGAAGCGGATCTCGCCGCGCAGGCGCGGCAGCTCGACGGCGTCCGGCGCGTCGCGCAGCTCGGGCTGCTCGTCGAGCAGCTCGAAGATCTTGTCGAGCGCGGCCATGCCCGACTGGTACGTCGTGTAGACCTGCGACAGCTGGCCGATCGGGTCGAAGAAGCCGTTCAGCGCGGCGATGAAGCCGACCAGCACGCCGATCTGGACGTCGCCGGAGATCACCCGCGCGCCGCCGAGCAGCAGGATCGCCACGGTGGCGATCGCGCTGACGAACTCGACGCCGGGAAAGTACGCCGCGTTGAGGTTGACAGTGACCAGGTTCGCGTCGCGGTTGGCGAGGTTGAGCTCGCGGAACCGGTCCCGGTGCCGCGGCTCCTGGGCGAACGCGCGCACGACCCGGATGCCCGACAGCGTCTCCTGCAGGTAGGCGGTGATCGCGCCGATCGTCTCGCGCGTGCGGCGGTACGCGTCGGCGCTGGCGATGCGGAACGCCAGCGACCCGGCCGCCATGACCGGGAAGATCAGGAACGTGATCAGCGCGAGCTCGACGTCGAGCAGGAGCAGGATGACGATCGACCCCACGAGCGTGAGCGACGCCTGGAACAGCGTCACCACGGTGTCGGTCACGAGCGAGTCGAGCGCCTCGACGTCGTTGGTCATGCGCGAGATGAGCACGCCCGCCGGGCGGCGCTCGTAGAACCCGATCGGCATGTCCTGGAGGTGGCGGAAGATCTGCAGGCGCAGGTCGGCGAGCGCGCGCTGGCCGACCCAGCCCACGAGGTAGGTCTGCGCGAAGGTCGCCGCCCAGACGACGAGCGCGCTGGCGACGAACGCGACGACGACGAGGTTCAGCGTGCGCTCGTCGCCGCGCAGGATGCCCGAGTCGATCGCGGTCTTGGCGAGCGGCGCCGGCGCGAGCGAGGCGGCGGTGCCCGCGATCAGCGCGACGAACATGAGCGCGACGCGGCCCTTGTACGGGCCGAGCAGCACGACGAGGCCCCGCAGCTTGCGCCCGCGCCCGCCGGTGCCGCGCAGGCGGCGGCGGAGGTCGTCGCGGCGGGTCGCCGCCCTGGCCGCTTCGGCGCCGGTCGTCACAGCCCCGCCACCTTGCGCTCCCGCGGCTTCTGGGTGAGGAACACCTGGTCGGGCAGTCCCTTCTCGACGATCTCGCGGTACAGCTCCGACGCCTCGAGCAGCTCCTCGTGCGTGCCGTGCGCGAGCAGCGCGCCGTCCTCGAGCACGACGATCCTGTCCGCAAGCGAGATCGTCGACAGCCGGTGGGCGATGACGAAGGTGGTGCGCCCCGCCATGACCTCGCGCAGCGCGGCCTTGATCTCCTGCTCGGTCGACGCGTCGACGCTCGACGTGGCGTCGTCGAGGATGAGGATGCGCGGGTCGGCGAGGAACGCGCGCGCGATGGCGATGCGCTGGCGCTGGCCGCCCGACAGCGTCAGGCCACGCTCGCCGACGCGCGTCTCGTAGCCGTCGGGCAGTCGCGCGATGAAGTCGTGGGCCTGTGCGCGCCGGGCCGCGCGCTCGATCTCCTCGGGGGTCGCGTCCGCGCGCGCGTACGCGATGTTCTCGGCGACGGTCGCGGAGAACAGGAACGGGTCGTCGTCGACGACCGCGACGTCGGCGCGCAGCGAGCCGACGTCGACGCTCCGCACGTCGGCGCCGTCGACGAGCACCGCGCCCGCCGTCACGTCGTAGAGGCGCGGGATGAGCTGGACGAGGGTCGTCTTGCCCGAGCCGGTCGCGCCTACGAGCGCGACGGTCGTGCCGGCCGGCACGTCGAGATCGACGTCGCGCAGCGAGGGCCGCCCCGCGCCCTCGTACTCGAGCGTCACGCCGCGCAGCTCCACGTGGCCGTTGCCGGGCGGCAGCGGCGGCGCGCCCGGCGGGCTGACGATCCGCGGCTCGCGATCGAGGATCTGGAACAGCCGCGCGCCGGCGGCCGTGGCGCGCTGCGCCAGCCCGAGCGAGATGCCGAGCGTGCGCATCGGCGACAGCAGCATCAGCAGGTACGTGTAGAAGGCGCTGAACTGCCCGATCGTCAGGTCGCCGCGGATGACCTGCCGGCCGCCGAAGAACAGGATCGCCGCCAGCCCGATCTGGGGCAGGAAGCCGATGAACGGGTTGTAGAACGCCTGCAGGCGCGTGGACACCATCGCCTGGTCGAACACGCGCCCGACCTGCGTGCGGAAGCGGTCGAGCTGACGGTCCTCGCGCGCGAACGCCTTGACCACGCGCACGCCGCCGACGTTCTCCTCCACGTCGGCGGTCAGCTCGGCGATCCGCTGCTGGACCTCCTGCAGCGCCGGGCGCGCGTGGCGGCCGTAGCGCGCCGCGACGGCGACCACGAACGGCACCGGCGCCAGCGAGATCGCCGCGAGGCCGGGCTGCGTGGCGAACATCGCCGCGGCCGCGAGCAGGATCGTGAGCCCGGACTGGAGCATGAAGATCAGCCCGTAGCCCAGGAAGAAGCGCACGGACTGCAGGTCGACCGTCGCGCGCGACATGAGCTGGCCGGTCTGCTGGCGGTCGAAGAACGCCAGCTCGAGCGACTGCAGGTGCCCGTACATGCGGCCGCGCAGGTCGAGCTCGACGCCGAGGGACACGCGGCCGGCGACGAGGCGGCGGGCGACGGTGAGCGCCAGGCGCAGGACGCCGGCGCCGAGCACCGCGAGCGCGAGCGCACGCAGGCCCGACCGGTCGCCCTCGCGGATCTGGTCGATCGCGCGACCGGCGAGCCACGGGATCGCGGCGGTCATCGCCATCGCCGCGGCGGCGAGCACGCCGGACACCGCGACGCCGCGGCGGTAGGGGCGCAGGAAGCCCAGGAGCCGTCGGAACGTCGCCATGGCGAGTCATGGTAGTTGACCGGTTCAACCATCTTCCGGTGGCGGGATACTCGGCGCGTGCGCTTCGGCCTGTGCGACACGTGCGTGCACCAGCGGATCGTCCGCAACACCCGCGGCTCGGTGTTCTCGCTCTGCCAGAGGTCGCGCACGGAGCCGGAGTTCCCCCGTTATCCGCGCGTTCCGGTCCTCGAGTGCCGCGGTCACGAATCGCACGGGCCGGGGGATGAACGGGGCGGTCGCGGGGTAGCCAGCGGCGCGTGAGCACGATCGTCAGCACGCGCCTCGGCGAGCGCACGTGCGTGGTGAGCGTCCCCGCCGCGCTCGACGCGCCGGTGGCGCGCCGGCTCGAGGACGGCGTCAACACCGCGCTGGCCGACGGCTACCGCGACTTCGTGCTCGACTTCACCGCGGTGCGCGGCTGCCGCGACCGCCGGCCCACCGAGGCCCTGGCGCGCATCGCGCATGGCTTCGCGCGGCACGGCTGCGAGGTCGTCATCGCCGCGCGCCACATCGACCTGCTCACCTTCTTCGACTCGGTGCCCACCTGGTCGAAGCTGCCGCTCGCGCTGGAGCGCGACGAGGCGCTCGCGCTGCTGCTCGAACGCCCGGTCGAGGCCTGAGTCAGCCGCTCGGCGTCGCGCTGAGCGGGTTGGAGCCCGTCGTCTCCGAGCCGGGGATCGCCGAGCCGGAGCCCGAGGACGAGCGCGAGCCCGACGAACCGGAGCCGGACGAACCGGAGCCGGACCCGGAGCCCGACCCGGAGCTGGATCCGGACCCCGACGACCGCGTCCCGCTGCCGCCCTGCTGCTGCGCCGCCGCCGGGTCGAACGGGTCGAGCACGATGAAGCCGCGGTTGTCCGTGTTCGCCTGGGTGAGGCTGAACTGGAAGATCTTCGGCGACGTGATCTGCTCGACCAGCGACGCGTCGGGCGACAGCGTCACGTTGCGCACGCTCGGCACGCGCGGGCTGAGGGAGGCGGTCAGCGGGCGGTCGAGCTCCTGGGCCACGTCGCCCTCGCGGAAGAACAGCGCCTGGTTGGGCTTCTGCCCGAGCCGCGGCGGCATGAACACGACGATCTGGTGGATGTCCTCGAGGTAGCGGAAGCTGTAGAGCGCGAGCTCGAGCGCCTCCCGCCGCAGCAGCAGGTGGCGCTCCGTGGACGCCTTGCCGCTGGCGATCGCGCAGTCGGGCCCGAGGCCGCACAGGCGGTAGATCAGGCCGTTGTCGTCGAAGACGCGGATGTCGCCGCCCTGCGACGGCGTCTCGCGCAGCGCGACCGCGAGCGGCACGCCCTCGATCTCCATGCCGGTCACGCTCACGTCGACCATCTGATGGCCGTCGGGCAGCTTGTAGGCCGAACCGACGTGCTCGGCGATCTGCTGGGCGCCGGCGCGGCCGTCCGCGGTCGGCGTCCACGCCGACCACCGCTCGCCCTGCTCCTGGCCACCGCCGGGGAGGGCGATGAAGAGCCCGAGCCCGACGAGCGCGGCCAGGCCCACGGCGACGAGCGCGCCGGTCAGGAAGTGAAAGCGCGGCGCGTACTGCGAATGTCGCGCCGGGGCGACCGGCTCGCCCGGCATCCCGGGCCGGCGGCGGGCCGGCAGCAGGTCCCCGCGCTCCTCCTCGCGCTCGTCGACGACCTCCGAGTCGACCACGTCGTCGGCCAGCAGCGGCGCGCGCGTGGCCGGCAGCAGCGATTCCGGGTCGTGGCGCGGGCGGGTCCCGGCCGGGTCTGGCGGGCGCTCGCGGGGGTCGCGTTCGCGAGGATCCTGCTCGCTCATACCTTGGGCCAGATGCTCTCGTCGAGGACGTCGATCGCGGGCGGCTCGGGGTCGGCCGCCTCGAGCAGCGCGACAACCTCGTCGCCGTACAGCTCGCGCTTCTGCACGAGCGCGTCGGCAACGCGGGCGACCGCCTCGCGGTTGTGGCGCACGCAGCACGCGGCCGTGATGTAGGCCTGGCCGATGATCTGCGCCGCCGCCCGGCGCTTGGCCGGGTCGGAGAAGACGGCGGCGATCGGGTCGCCCTGCATCGGCGAGCCGTTGCTCGCGCGGTTGACGATCTGCAGGCCGATCCGCTCGAAGCGGTCCATCAGCTTCTTCTCGGTCTCCTCCAGCAGCTCCCGCGGCACGCGCCCGCGCAGGTCCAGCGGCTCGGGGCCCATGCTCGCCATGCCGACCATGCGCGCCGCGACCCACGTCGCGGTCTGCACGTCGCCGCCGACGCCGTTGGAGTTCTCGCCGTAGAACTCGCGCTCCGCCGCCATGGCGCCGAGCACCATCACGAGGCGGCCCACCTCGTCGTGGCGCCAGCGCGTGAAGCGCTCCTCCTTCTCCATGGCCTGGTAGTGGCCCAGCGAGTCGCCGCGCATTCGGATGGACAGGCGCGTCGACAGCAGATCCTCCATGTACACGTGGCTCGTGACCGCGTGGCCGGCCTCGTGGATCGCCGTCGCGCGGCTCTCCTCGTCGAGGTACGTCACTCCCACGGCCGTGCCCGACTCGATCGTGGTCATCGCCTCGACGATGTCGGCGCGGTCGAAGTAGCGGCGGCCGTCGGAGTGCGCGTACGTCAGCGCCATCGAGCAGACCTGCTCGATCATGGCCGGGGAATACCCGTTGGTCATCCGCGCCAACTCGTCGCGCCGCTCGTCGCGGTCGAGCTCCGGGTCGTGGTCGACCTTCTTCAGGTACAGGTCGAAGATGTCCTTGCGGTCGTCCTTGGTGGGAGTGCGGAACCAGATGTGCCGACCCATGCGGCCCGGCCGCACGAGCGCCGGGTCGAGGGCGTCGAGCGGGACGTTCGTGGCGCCGATGAAGTAGACCTGCTCCTGGCGGGGGCGCGGCGGCTTGAACCGCAGGCGCAGCCGCCCGAGACGCCGCGGCACGACGTACATGGCGTCCAGGAACGTGTTGACCTTGTTGGTGAAGAACTTCCGCAGCCACGGCGGCTCGTCGACGCCGTCCATCTGCACGAGGAGCTGGTTGAGCGCGAGCTGGCCGCCCATGCCCATGCCGCCGGGGAACATGAAGTTCGCGATGTTGTCGCGCACGCTCGCGAGCGCCGGCGGAAGCTGGTCGGGGCGCACCGGGGCGCGCGCGGCGAAGAGGCGGTCGCGCCACTCGCGGTTCTCGATGATCACGTCGCCGGTGCGCGTGAGCGCGCCCCACGGCCCGTAGAGCGGCGGCTGCTCGAAGCCGGTCCCGCCGAGCGGCTGGAAGCCGAGACCGCCCCGCAGCGCCTGGCGGCGCATGCCGACGGCGTCGATCTCGTCGATGAACACCATGCACTGGCCGCCCCACTTGCGGGCCAGCCGGCGCGCCTTGCGGATCAGGAACATGACCACGATGACGTCCATGCCGATGAACGTCTGCGCGAAGCCGGAGCCCGGCATCGTGACGATCGGCGAGTTGAACGACGTCGCGATCGCCTTGGACAGCATCGTCTTGCCGGTGCCGGGGGCGCCGATGAACAGCAGGCCGCGCTCGGGCTTGCCGCCGGCGGCCTGGAACTCCTCGCCGGCCGACCACAGCTCGATGACCTTCTTGGCCTCCTCCTTGGGCTCGGCCTGGCCGCGCACGTCCTCGAGCTTCACGCCCCAG
>DATAAR010000292.1:0-3810 GCA_036259975.1 Solirubrobacteraceae bacterium
CCGCGCGCGGTTCTGCGTGAAGCGGCGGCGGCTGTCGCGCTGAGCGGCACGCTCGCGTCGCGCGGCACGCCCGCGTCGCGCGGCACGCGCTCCCCGCGCCCCAACGGGATCCGCGGCAGCTTCTTGCCGTCGGGCAGCGGCTGGCGGCCCGAGACGCAGTCGAACTGCCGCTGCACCTCGGGGATCTCGCACTCGTGCCCCTTCGGCACGTGCAGCTTCTCGAGCAGCTCGCGCAGCCGCCGCCGCGCCTCCGCGCGCTGCCTGGCCAGCAGCCGCTGCTGGCGCTCGCGCTCGCGCCGCGCCTTCGCGAGCGCCGCGCGGTAGCGGGCCAGCGCGCGCGCCCGCTCCAGCCGGTAGCGCCGCAGCGCCTCCTGGCGCTCCTTCTCGCGCTGCGCCTTCCTGCGGGCGTCGATCAGCTCGATCGTCCGCAGGTAGCGGGCCAGCCGCTGCTCCCCCCGCGCGTCGGCGGGCGTCGCGACCGCGAGGTACGCGCGCGACAGCGTCAGCCCGCCCTGCCCGGGCGTCCACGAGCTGTCGGGCGGCGTCACCGGCGGCGCCGGGCCCTCGTCGCCGCCGCCGCAGCCGGCCAGCGCGGCGCACGCGAGCGCGGCGGCGGCGAGGCGGCTACGCGGCATCGCGCTTCCCTCCCGCGGCCGGCTGGAGCATCGCGTCCAGCTCGGCGAGGATCGGCGTGGCGATGCTCTTCTCGTCGCCGAAGGCGAAGCCCTGGCCGGCGTCGCCGCCGCGCAGCTCCCGCAGGTAGCTGCGCACCGAGGCGGGCAGCCGCCCGTCCTCGCCGGTCAGCAGCGTCGGCGCGCGCGGCCCGCGGGCGGCGAAGCTCCACGCGCCGACGGCGTTCGCCCAGTCGCGCGGGTTGACGAGCGCGACGCTGCCGGGCCCCTCGTACTGGCCCCAGCCGAACCCCGTCGAGCGGTCGCGGTAGCGCGCCACGGCGACCGCGGTCTCGGCGGCGTCGCGCCCGGCGACGCGCTTGACGGTCCCGTACCTCTGCAGCTCGGCGGCGACGCCGCGCGAGACCACCGACTCCGGCCCGATCACGTACATCGTCGGCTTCTCGAGGCGCAGCTTCTCGCGCTGGACGAGGATGTCGCGCGTCGCCTTCGGCACCTCGTCGCCGTCCACGAAGGCGACCGTGTCGCCGCTGAACGCGCTCCACGCCGCGGCGGGCAGCGCGTAGTCGCGGTGCTCGTCGCGCGCGGAGACGATCAGGATCGAGCTGGTGTGACGGCCGGCGAAGCCGGAGCGGTAGGGGACGAGCTCGGCGGCGAGCTTCGGCGCCGGCAGCCCCTCGAGCTGGCTGATCTTCAGCTCGGCGTCCTGGAGGTCGACGAGCACGTCCTCGCCGGCGGCGCCGAGGATCAGCGCCTGCAGCCCCTTCGCCTTCGGGAACCCCTTGGGCCGCAGGCGGAAGACGAGGTCGGCGGCGGCAGTCGGCAGGTAGTCGCGCTCGATCGGCAGGATCGCCGCGTTCACCGGGTCGGCCGCGAACTGCGCCGCCAGCACCAGCTCGCGCCACGAGCGCTCGTCCACGAGGACGATGCCGCCGGGCCGTTCGCCGCGCTCCGGGGGATAGGCCGCCATGACCGCGGCGCCCGCCACGTCAGCGGCGGAGAGGCCCGGGACCCGGGCGACGTTGCGCCCGAACTGGCTGCCGGCGGGCGGCGACTTCGCGGGCGGCGGGGTGGTCGCCGCGGGCCGCTGCGGCTCGTCCTCGCCGCCGCAGCCGCCCGCCGCGGCCGCGGTCACGCCGATCGCGAGCACGGCGCACGCGCGCGTGAGCTGTCGCCTGCCGGCCATGTCCCGAAGAACGCGCGGCCGGCCGAGTGTGTGACGATGCGTTTCCGAGCCTCCAGGTTGCGGACCCGCTTGGAAACGCGTACGTTTGCGGACCTCTAGAGGAGAGAGTGCTGCATGAAGTGGCGGGGGGCGCGCTCCGGCAGCGGGAACGGCACCGTGGGCAACGGTGCCGCGCAGCGGACCGTCTACTACATCGTTATCCCGGGCAAGCTCGCGCGGAAGCTGCACGACCGGCTGCGCCGGCACTTCGCCGAGGACGAGTCCGTGGCGATCGTCGTCGAGACCCGGCGGACGGACCGGCGGCGCCGCGAGCGGCGCTCCAGCGACGGCGCGCCGCCGCCGGCCGGCGAGCGGCGCCGGATCCGCAACGCGCGCGGCCGCCGCATCGCCGAGCGGCGCGCGCCGGTGGTGCGCGTCGACCCGCCGGCGCTGCCGCCCTTCGCGCAGCCGTTCGCGGAGCAGATCATCGTCCTCGAGCGCGTCCAGCCCGCGGGCAGGCACGAGCAGGACGTCGAGACGGCGCGCCTCGTCGCGCGCGCGCAGGCCGGCGACCGCGAGGCGATGCCCGAGCTCTACCTGCGCCACTTCGACAGCGTGTACTCGTACATGCGCGTCGCGCTGCGCGACGAGCACGAGGCGGAGGACGCGACGCAGGAGGTCTTCCTCAAGGCGATGCAGGCGCTGCCGCGGTTCGAGCTGCGCGCGAGCGTCCCCTTCCGCGCGTGGCTCTTCCGCGTCGCGCGCAACGAGCTGATCAGCCGCGTCCGCAAGGGCCGGTGGCTCCAGGTCGAGGAGCCCGACCGCATCGCGGAGCGCACCGACGCGACCTCGACGGGGGTCGGCGAGATGCTCGACTGCGTCTCCAACGCCGACCTGATGATCCTGCTCGAGCGCCTGCCGCTCCCGCAGCGCCAGGTCATCGCGCTGCGGTTCATGCTCGACCTCTCCACCGAGGAGATGTGCACGGTCCTCGACCGCACGCCGGAGGCGGTGCGCCAGCTCGAGTACCGGGCCCGGCGCAGCCTGGAGGACCGCCTCGACGCGATCCGCCGCCGCGGCGAGCGCCGGCGCAACGCGATGACGATGCGGGTGCGACCGGCGCCCGTGCTGCGCGCACGCCGCTTCGCGCTGCTCCCGCAGCCCGCGCGCGTGTACACGTCGCGGCTCGCGCGCCCGTTCTGAGCGCGTTCTGACACTCGCGAAAGGTTTGCGTTATGCGAGCGGTGCCTCGCGAGTTCTTCGCTTCGACAAGTCAAGCGCGCCGAACGGGGGCTGGGGGGTCAGTACCGGCGGCGCACGGAGGGAGGAAGCACCGAGATGCACCTCACCAAGAGGTTCCACGTCCTGTCGCTGGCCGTCGTCGCGGTCGGCGCGATGGCCCTTCCGGCCAGCGCTTCGGCGGCCAACGAGGCGGCGTGCGCGTTCACCGGCGTCGCCGGCAACATCAGCCCGGGCGTCCAGTTCCAGGGCGGCAACGGCCGCTACGACTTCGAGAGCGGCGCCGTCGGGACGCAGTGCAACTACAACAACCAGGGCTGGCAGAACTCGAAGATCAAGTCGTCCGGCGGCTTCGACAACGTCCAGTGCGGCACCGGGTCCGCGCGCAGCCCGCACCCGACCTACGGCGGCACGACGACCGTCGACTACGGCGCGAACGGCAGCAACGAGGTGACGTCGGCCAGCTACCGGATCGACTTCCAGGACGCCCAGGGGCGCCTGAAGATCTCCTCGATCAACGGCTCGGCCGAGGACTCCACCGGCCCGAAGGACCCGACCGACAACCAGGAGATCGACGGCCACGTGTCGATCGTCCCGACGGCCGACCCGAACAACCCGACCACCTGCACCCCGCCCGGCACCATCCTCAACGGCGGCGTGACGCAGTTCCAGGTCGTGGGGGCCTTCACGGTCAAGTGGTAGGCGCCTCCGTCGCCTGAGGCGACAGCACCCGCGCAGTGGCCGTGGCCGCCGGGGATCGTCCCCGGCGGCCAC
>DATAAR010000293.1:0-19376 GCA_036259975.1 Solirubrobacteraceae bacterium
GCGTGCGGCGCCGTCGCCCGCTTCGTCGACGGGCCCGCCGAGGTGTCGCTGCGCACCCCGCCGCCGCTCGACACGCCGCTCGAGGTCGACCGCGCCGGCGGCGGCGAGGTCACCGTCTGGCACGGCGACACGCTCGTCGCGCGCGCCCGCCCGGCCGACCTCGACGACATCGTGCCGCCGGTGCGCCCGACGGTCGCCCAGGCGCGCGAGGCGATGCGCAACCACCCGTGGCTCGGCGAGCGCCACGTCCTGTCGGACTGCTTCGTGTGCGGCCCCGGCCGCCACGACGGCCTCGGCGTGCACTTCGGGCCGCTGCCCGGCTGGCCGAAGCTCACCGCGGCCCTGCTCGTGGCTGACGCGACGCTGCCCCACGGTCCGGGCTGCGCGCTCGCGCCCGAGCTCGTATGGGCCGCGCTCGACTGCCCGAGCTACACGCCCGAGATCTGGGACGCGAAGCGCCCCAGCCTGCTGGCCGGCCTGGCCGCGGAGCTGATCGAGCCCGTCCGCCTCGGCGAGCCCGTCGTCGCCGTGGGCTGGCCGCTCGAGACCGAGGGCCGCAAGCACCGCTCCGCCTCGGCGCTGCTCGGCGCCGACGGCCGCCTGCTCGCGCGCGGGCGCGCGCTCTGGATCCGCCTCGTCGCCTGACGTCGTGGCGGCCGGCGGCGCGGCGCGGCGGCGATGATGCGGTCATGGAGCCCGGCACGATCCTCGCCCTCGGCGCCCGCAACCTCGGCGGCGCGATCCTCGACCACCTCATGGCGCGCGGCTGGCGAGCCGCCGGCGTCGCGCGCAGCGAGGACACGCTGCGCCGCGTACGCGACCGCGGCGCGCTCGCCATCGAGGCCGACGCGTCCGAGCCGGCGGACCTCGAGCGCGCGATCGCCGCGACCAGGGAGGAGCACGGGTCGGTCGACCTGATCGTCAACGCCGTCTCCGCGAGCCGCCCGCCGCGGGGCGGCGGCCCGTGGGGCGGCGGCGCGATCGCCGACGGCACGATGGACGCCCTACGCGGCTGGACGGTCGCAGTCGCCGAGCAGGCCTTCGCGTTCCTGTCGACCGGCGCGCGGGCGCTGCGCGAGCAGGGGACGGGCGGCACCCTGATCCAGGTCACCGGCGGCTCGTCGCGACGGGCGATGCCGAACCGCGGCATGTGGGCCGCCGGCGCGTTCGCCACGCGCGCGCTCACGCAGGCCGCCGCGCAGGAGCTGCGCGGGGAGGGGATCCACGTGGCGCTGCTGATCGTCGACGCGACGATCGAATCGCCGAAGACGGTGCGGATGACCGAGGGCCGGCCGCGGGACGAGCTCGCCGACATGGCGCGGATCGCCGAGGCCGTCGAGTTCCTCGCCGGCCAAGAGCGGCGCGCCTACACGCACGAGATGGTGCTCACGCCTGCGGGCGACCGGTGGGTGCCGTGACCTCGGGCAGCACCTCCGCGCCGTACAGCGCGATCAGCCGCTCCTGGTCGCGCCCGCACTGCTGCACCGTCACGTGGTCGAACCCCGCGGCGGCGAACTCGCCGAGCGCCTCGATGTGCGCCTGCGCGTCGGACGAGCACAGGATCGCCTCGGCGACCTGCTCCTCCGTCACGTTCGCCGTCGCCTGTTCGTAGTGCTCGGGCGTCGCGAGCTCCTGGCCGAGCTCGCCCTGCAGCGCGGTCGTCGGCCACGTCTCGTGCGCGATCCGGCGCGCCTCCGCGTCGGACGCCGCCACGCACGTGTCGAGCTTGCCGTACGCCGGCTTGCCGGCGCCGCCGGCCGCCCGGAACGTCTCGATCAGCTCGGCCTCCGGCGCGACGTGCATGTAGCCGTCGCCGATCCGCCCGGCCAGCTCGGCGGCGTGCGGGCCGAACCCGGAGACGACGACCGGGGGCGGCTGCTCGGGCAGCGTGTACAGCCGCGCGTGCTCGACGGTGTAATGCCGTCCGTGGTGGGCGCGCACGACGTCGCCGCTCCACAGCGCGCGCATCACGTCGACGGCCTCCTCGAGCATCTCGCGGCGCACGGGGGCGGACGGCCAGCGATCGCCGTGGACGGCCTCGTTCAGCCGCTCGCCAGTCCCGACGCCGAGGAAGAAGCGCCCAGGCATCATCGCTGCGGCGGTCGCCGCGGCGTGGGCGACGATCGCGGGATGGGTGCGGATCGTCGGGCACGTCACCGCCGTGCCGACCGGGATCCGCTCGATGACCTGCGCGATCGCGCCGAGCACCGTCCACACGAATGGCGACTGCCCCTGTCGTCGCGTCCACGGGTGGAAGTGGTCGGAGATCGTCAGGAAGCCGAACCCCGCCTCCTCGGCACGGCGCGCGGTGTCGACGAGCAGCCCGGGCGGGTGCTCCTCGGCCGAGAGGTGCAGCCCGACGGCGAGCGAGGCGGGGCTCACTGGCGCCGCGCGATCGCTTCGGCCAACTCCTCCTTGGTCATGTTCGAGCGCCCGTCGATGCCGAGGTCGCGGGCGCGCTCATACAGCTCCCGCTTCGTCGAGCCCTCGACGTCGACGCCGCCGTAGGTCCGGCGCGGCCGCTCGCGAGCGGCGGGCCGGCCTGCGCGGCCTGCGGGTCCGACGGGCCGGGCTCGTCCTTGAGCTCCCAGTGGTCGCCGCGCTTCTCGGCGATGTGCTTGACCGCCGACCACGCGGTGCGGTGCGCGCGCTCCTCGGAGTCGTACTGCTCATGGGCGCTGTCGAGGGCTTCCTCGTACGTGCGCCGGACCTTCTTCGGCGAGCGCTTGAGCGTGTCCGGCAGCTCCTCCTTCTCGACTGGCATCGCGGGGCTCCTTGCTCGGATGGCGCGTCCACCCCGCGGGCTGCCCGGCCGCGCGGCCGCGAAAACGGCGCCGGCTACGCCGAGACGGCCGCCGCCGGCGCGGCCATGACGGGCGCGCCCGCGGGCTGCCAGAGCGCGCCGTTGCCGAGGCCGGTCCGACGTATGCGGCCCTCGGCGGCGTGCTCGATGAGTGCTGCCTCCGCGCGCTCGGGATCCGGCGCGTCGTTGCCGCGCGTCATGATCGCCGCGACCTCGGCGGTGACGAGCCCGTCGGGGAACGCCTCGATCGCCTCGAGCGGGTCCTCGGGCGCGGGCCGGCGGCGCAGCGTCGGGTCGAGGTTCGCGACGATCACGTCGTAGGCCTCGACCGGCTGAAAGCCGCCCGCCTCGAGACGGCGCTCGCCCATGGTGAAGATCAGCGACGGGGCGGTGTAGCGCACGAGCCCGTCTGTCTGCGCCGCCTTGCCCTGGAACGCGGTCGGGCTGCCGTCGGCGGTGCGCGCGTCGGCACGGTCCATCTCGTACGCCGCGTCGACGTGGGCGTCGTCGATCGCCGCGACGATCTCGCGCGCGTCGATGCCGGGCACGCCGTCGAGCGCGCGGACGAGCGCGTCGTCCTCGTCCAGGACGAGCGGCGTCGTCATCCAGGCGAACTGCAGCGCCCGGAAGACGGCGTTCTCCCGCCCGGGGTGGCGTAGCCGCGTCGCGACGATCGCCCGGCACGCGGGGCCGGTGGCGACGACCCGCGGGCGCGGGTCGGTGGCGAACGGCATGCCCCAGCGACGCGCGAACATCAGGTAGCCGCGCGCGCCGCGCGCGGGCGTGTACCCGCGGCGGACGTACTGGTCGGCGTGCTCCGTCAGGCCGATCATCGCCAGCCGCCACTCGAGCTGGTGGCCGTAGCGCCACTGCAGGACGGCGAGCGCGGGGCTGGCGGAGTAGGCCCACGGGCAGCCGGGATCGGTGAAGTGGGTGACGGAGATCGTCATGGCGTCATGGTTGCAAAGGCAAGCACCGCGACCGGCTCCGCGCGCGCTGCGGTGTGGGACCATCGGCCGATGTCGGCGGCCGGTGCTCGCGTCGGTGTCGCCCTGGTGGCGCTCGCCGCCGCGTCCGTCGCGGCATGCGGGTCCGGCGACGAGCAGCGCGCCGAGCGGGCGGCCGGGACGGCGCCGGCCACGACCGCCGCGCCGCGAGCCTCCACTGCCGCAGCGGCGAGCGCGGCCGAGGCGCCGGGCTTCGTCGCGCGCCTGCGCCGCGGGGGCCACGTGCTCGCGTTCCGCCACGCCGCCACCGACCGATCGCAGTCCGACGCGCAGCGCTTCGAGTACTCGGACTGCGTGCGCCAGCGCAACCTCGACGCCCGCGGCCGCGCGCAGGCGCGTGCGATCGGCCGGGCGGTCCGCGCGCTGCGCGTTCCGGTCGGCCGCGTGCTCGCCAGCCCGTACTGCCGCACGGTCCAGACCGCGCGGCTCGCGTTCGGACGGGTCACGCCGACGGCTGACCTGCTCTCCGAGATCAACGTCCGCCACGGCGAGGACGTCGACGCGCTCGACGACAGGTTCCGCGCGCAGATGCGCGCCGCGCCGGCGACCAGGACGAACACGGTGCTCGTCTCGCACGGCATCGCGATCAACGCGGCGACCGGCGTCAGCCTGGCCGAGGGCCAGGCCGCCGTGTTCCGTCGCGACGGCTCCGCCCGCGGCTACCGCTTCGTGCGGACGCTCACGGCCGCGGAATGGGCGCGCCTCGCGCGCAGGGCGGGCGGCGCCCGCGCTGAGGGCGGCGCCGTGCAGGCCCGGCCGGCGATCCGCGAGTTCCGCGTGCCGGCCGGCAGCGGCCCGCACGACGTCGCGCCGGCGCGCGACGGGACGGTGTGGTTCACCGCGCAGCGCTCGGGCCACCTCGGCCGCCTGAACCCGCGCACCGGCCGCAGCCGAATGGTCGCGCTTGGCGACGGGTCAGCGCCGCACGGCGTCATCGTGGGACCCGACGGCGCTCCGTGGGTGACCGACGGCGGGTTGAACGCGATCGTGCGCGTCGACCCGCGCACGCTGCGCGTCAGGCGCTTCCCGCTGCCGTCGAACCGGCCGGCGGCGAACCTCAACACCGCCACGTTCGACCGCTCCGGGCGGCTCTGGTTCACCGGCCAGAGCGGCGTGTACGGCAGCGTGGTCCCGCGCTCGGGCCGCGTGCGCGCGTTCGGCGCGCCGCGCGGGTTCGGGCCGTACGGGATCTCGACCACGCCCTCAGGCCAGGTGTGGTACGCGTCGCTGGCCGGCAGCTACATCGCTCGCATCGACACCGCGACCGGCCGGGCGCGCGTGGTACAGCCGCCGACGGCCGGGCAGGGGGCGCGCCGCATCTGGCCGGACTCCGACGGGCGGCTGTGGGTGAGCGAGTACAACGCCGGGCGCCTGGGCCGCTACGACCCCGCACGGCGCCGCTGGCGCGAGTGGCGGCTCCCGGGCGACGACCCGCACCCGTACGCGGTCTTCGTCGACGAGCGCGACATCGTCTGGCTCACCGACTTCGGCGAGGATCGCATCGTGCGCTTCGATCCCCGCACGGAGCGCTTCACCCCCATCGGCCTGCCCACCGCCCAGGCCGCGGTCCGCCAGCTGCTGGGGCGGACGGGCGAGGTCTGGGGGGCGGAGTCGGCGGCCGACAAGCTCGTCGTCCTGCGCACCGGCTGACGGCGCCGGACCGATTTCGTCACGGCGATTACGTGCTGAGGGTTTCGGCATGCCCGGTAGCGGGGGAATCAGCATCACAGTGGCGTTCGTCCAAGACACGTCGCAGGCCCCGGGGAGCACGGATCGGCGGTTCAACCGCACGCCGGGTGCGGTCAAGGCCGTCCGCCTTCTCGACGCCGACCGCGATCTCGCCCGCCGGCTGGGGCCGGCCGCGGGCGATGCCCGGGCCGCCGCCGTCGCCGGCGCCGTCGCCCTTCCCCGCGGCCGCTGGAACCCGGCCGTCGCCGCCAAGCGCATCCGCGGCGGCTTCGGGCTGCTGGTCCTCCGCGGCCTGCTGATGCGCGACCTCGAGGGCTCGGAGGCGCTCGGCGCCGAGCTCCTCGCCGAGGGCGATCTGCTCGGTCCCGACGACGGCTCCGAGGAGCGCCTGCTCGGCCTGCAGCCGCAGTGGGAGATCCTCGAGCCGGCGCGACTGCTCGTCCTCGACGCCGCGTTCGCGCAGCGGATCGCCGCCTACCCCGGGCTCGGCGCGGCGCTCGTCGACCGCGCCCACGAGCGCGCGCGGCGGACCGCGATCGCGCTCGCGCTCAGCCACCTGCCGCGTGTCGAGGACCGCCTGCACCGCCTGCTGTGGCACCTCGCCGATCGTCGCGGGCGTGTCTCCGCGGACGGCATCGTGCTCTCGCTGCCGCTCACGCAGGAGCAGCTCGGCCGCCTGGTCGGCGCGCGCCGGCCCACAGTGTCGCTGGCCCTGCGCAGCCTGCGCGAGCGCGGCCTCGTGCGCCGCGGCCAGGGCGACGAGTGGATCCTCGCGCACGATCCACCGGTACCGCCGGTCGCCGACCCGGCCGAGAACGGCGCGTAGCGCCGACCCCGCGCGCCTGCCACCGGCGCCCCGCTTCCCGGGGCCGGATACGGTCCCGGGGTGAGCCTGTACGACTGGCTGCTCTTCCTGCACGTCGCGGCCGCCTTCGCGCTGGTCGCCGGCGTCGTCGCGTACGGCGTCGTGATCCTCGGCGGCGGCGGTGACGTGGTGCGCCGCGCGCTGGCCGCGCCGGCGCTCGCCCTGTGGAACGCCGGCGGCGTGGGGGTGCTGGTGCTCGGGATCTGGCTGGCGATCGAGGTCGACGTGTACCAGGTCTGGGACGCGTGGATCCTGGCCGCGATCGTCCTCTGGTTCGTCGCGTCGGCCGCCGGCGGCCAGCTCTCGCGCGAGGTCCGCGAGGCGAAGGCGCTCGACCTCGGCACCGCGCGGGCACGGTTCGCCGTGATGGCGCTGGTTACGCTGGTGCTGCTCGTCGACATGATCTTCAAGCCGGGCGCGTGATGCTCGCCGCCACCCGTCCCGACAGCTGGAACCTGCCGCTCATCGTCCACGTCGCCGGGGCGATGCTGCTCGTCGGCGCGCTCGTGGTCGTCCTCGTCGTGGCGGGCGCGGCGCTGCGCCGCGGCGACGGGGCGGCGGTGCTGACGCGGACGGCGTTCCGCGGGCTCCTGCTCGGCGCGCTGCCTTCGTACGTCGTCATGCGGGTGGGCGCAGAATGGGTCGCGTCCGAGGAGGGCGTCCGCGATCCGGCGTGGGTCGGCATCGGCTACGCCACCGCGGACGGCGGCCTGCTGCTCGCCGTGGTGGCGACCGTGCTGGCCTGGCGCGCGACTCGCCGCGGCGCCGCCGGCCCGGGCGGTCTGGGCCGGGCGGTGGTCGGGCTGTCCGCCGTCCTGCTCGTCGCCTACGCCGTCGCGATCTGGGCGATGACGGCGAAGCCGACGTAGCGCCGGCGGGCCGTCTAGGCGAGGAACTCGACGAGCAGCTCGTTGACGCCGCTCGGTCGCGTCCAGCCGCATCCAGTCGCTCGCGCCGTCGATGCGCTCGTAGCGCCGCGGCCCGGACACGAACTTGCCCGAGCGCATCATCTGCGCCTCGGTGAGGTAGCGGTCGCCGCTGCTCCACAGCCCCAGCGTCGGCGCGGCGACCGCCGGGATCGCGCGCCGCGGCTCGAGCTGGTGCGCGGGGTGGAGGTTCGCCCGGTACCAGCGCAGCCCGGCGGTCAGCGCGCCCGGCCGCGACAGGTCGGCGAGGTAGCGCTCCGTGTCGCCGGCGTCGCGCGTCCACTCGCGCATCAGCCTCCAGTCGTCGCGCGACAGCAGCTCCTCGGCGACCCCGTGGAACTGGAAGAGCAGCGTGCACCAGGCCTTCTCGCGATCCTCCATCGTCGCCGTTGCGCGCCGGGGTGGCCGACCGACATCGCGACCAGGCGCTTGACGCGCTGGGGGTGCAGCGCGGCGAGCACCCACGCGACCGCCGCCCCAGTCGTGGGCGGCGACCCGCGCGCGCTCGACGCCGAGCTCGTCCAGCACGGCGAGCAGATCCGCGACGCTGCGCGAGATCCGATAGTCCGCGACCTGCGGGGGGCGGTCGGACGCGCCGAAGCCGCGCAGATCCGGCGCGATCACGCGCGCTCCGGCGCCGGTGAGCGCCGCGACCTGGTGGCGCCACAGGTGCGACGAATCTGGTAAGCCGTGGACGAGCAGCACGGCGGGGCGGAGCCCTCGTCGAGCACTTCGAGCTCGACGCCGTCGCCGCGCACGCGCCGCCGCATGGGCGGACAGCGTAGGCGCGGGCGTCAGGCCGCGAGCCGCGCGGCGTCGGCCAGCCGCGGGCCGACCGCCGGCCGGCGCACCACGAACGGGCCGATCGCCAGCACGTCGACCGGCGCCGAGCCGAAGCACTCGAGCGCGTCGCGCGGGTCGTCGACCATCGGGCGCCCGGCTGTGTTGAGCGACGTGTTGACCACCACGGGCACCCCGGTGCGGCGCTCGAACGCCGACAGCATCCGCGCCACGAGCGGCTCGCGGGCGGGGCTCACGGTCTGGATGCGCGCGGTCCCGTCGACGTGCACGACGGCGGGGATGCGGTCGAGCCACTCGCGGCGCACGCGGTGGGTGAAGAGCATGTACGGGCTGGGCAGCGGCCCGTCGAACAGGTTGGCGGCGCGCTCCTCGAGCACCATCGGCGCGACAGGCCGGAACTGCTCGCGGCCCTTGACGTCGTTCAGGCGCTCCAGGTTGGCCTTGCGCCGCGGGTCGGCGAGCAGGCTCCGGTGCCCGAGCGCGCGGGGCCCGTACTCGCTCGCGCCCTGGAACCAGGCGACGACGCCGTCATCGGCGAGCACCTCGGCGACCGCCTCGGCCACGTCGGCGGGTCGCTCGTAGGCGATCTTCGCCGTGTCGAGCCAGGCGGCGAGCGCGTCGTCGTCCCAGGAGCGGCCGAGGTCGGCCCCCGGCATTGGCCGGACGTCGTCGCCGAGGTCGCGCGCCACGCGCAGCGCCGCGCCCAGCGCGGTGCCGCTGTCGCCGGAGGCGGGCTGCACCCACACCTCGTCGAACGGGCCCTCGCGCCAGATCCGCGAGTTCGCCACGCAGTTGAGCGCCACGCCGCCGGCCATGGTCAGGCACCGCTCGCCCGTGCGCTCGTGCAGCCATCCGGCGAGTTCGAGCAGGACCTCCTCGAGGCGCTCCTGCACGCTGCGGGCGAGGTCGGCATGCGCCTCGGTCCAGTCCTCTCCGGACGACAGCGCGGGCGCGAAGCGCGCCCAGTCGACGCGCTCGGTGCGGAAGCCGCCGTCGCCCGTGGCGGCCATCAGCCGGCGGAAGTCGTCGAGGAACGCGGGCCCTCCATACGAGGCCATCGCCATGACCTTGTACTCGTCCGAGGAGCGGCGGAAGCCGAGGTGGCCGGTCAGCTCCTCGTACACCAGCCCCAGCGAGTGCGGCAGGCGCTGGGCGGCGAGGATCTCGAGCGAGCCGTCGGCGCGCGCGTGCCCGCCGAGGTGCGACGCAGACTCGCCGCGGCCGTCGACGACGAGCACGGCGCTCGACTCGAACGGGGCCGCCAGGTGGGTCGAGGCCGCGTGCGCGACGTGGTGGCCGACGAACCGCACGATGTCCGGGTCCAGGCCGAGCGTCTGGAGGAACCGCGGCGCGCGGCGGACGTACAGCGTGCGCAGGCCCTCCCACTCGTCGGCCGTGATGTCGTCGCCCTCGGCCGGGGCGAGCTCGGGGTCGTACGAGTACGCGATCGCGTCGAGGTCGCGCGGGCCCAGGCCGCCGCGCTGCAAGCACCACTCGATCGCGTGCTCCGGCAGCTCCCAGGTCGAGAACGGGACCGGCGCCTTGCCGTGCTTGCGACGGCTGAAGCGCTCCTCCTCCGCCGCGGCGACGACCTCGCCGTCGACGACGAGCGCCGCGGCCGGGTCGTGGAAGACGGCGTTGACACCCAACACGCGCACGCGGGGCTCTTACACCGAAGCGCCGGCTCGCCAAACGTCCGATTGCGAACTTGGGCGGTGCTGTGCAGGCCCGCACACGGGCAGAGCGGCGACATGGCAGACAGCGAGAGCAAGACGACCACCGACTGCGACGAGATCCGCCGCTGGGCGGAGGCGCGCGGCGGTAAGCCGGCGACGGTGAAGGGCACGGAGTCCGGCGGCGAGGAGGCGGGCATCCTGCGGATCAACTTCCCGGGCGGCGAGGAGGACCGCCTGGAGGACATCTCGTGGGACGACTTCTGCGAGAAGTTCCGCGGCGAGAAGCTCGCCTTCCTCTACCAGGAGCAGACGAAGGACGGCGGGGAGAGCCGCTTCTTCAAGTTCGTCAGCCGCGAGAACGCCTGATCACGCGGCCCGGCGCGCCGCGCCCATGCCGTGCTCGAGCAGCCGCGCGGGCGCATCGGCCGTCAGCCGGCGCGCGATGTCCGCGCGGCCGGTGACGCGCTGCACCGCATCGGCTCCCATCGCGAGCGTGTAGGCCCGCTCCGGTGCGTGCGCGTCGGATGCCACCAGCGCCGGCAGGTCGCGGCGCAGGAGCTGCTCCGCCGCGCGCCGTCGCCCGTCGCCCTCGCGGCCCACGAGCGGGCCGACGTTGGCGCCCACGAGCGCGCCCTCGTCCACGAGCGCGTCGATGGTCGGCAGCCCGTGCTCGAGCATGCCGCGGCTGCGCTCCGGGTGGGCGAGGAGGACGCCGAACCCGCGGGCGCGCAGCTCGCGCGCGCCGGCGACGAAGTCGTCGTCTGGGCCGCTGAACGGCACCTCGTAGAGCACCCACCGTGCGCCGGGCGGGCCGTGCGCGATGAGCTGGAGGTCGTCTTGGTCGAGGTCGCCGAGCGAGAACGGCTTGAGCTCGCCGCCGCAGCGCACGTCGAGCGCGATCCCCTCGGCGTCGAGCACCGCGCGCACCGCTCGCACGCGCTCGGGCAGCTCGCGCACGTCGACGAACTCGACGTGCGGCGTGGCGACGATCGTGGTCGTCCCGGCCGCTGCGGCCGCCGCGGCGTAGGCGACGGTCTCGGCCATCGTCTGCGGCCCGTCGTCGACGCCGGGGAGGAGGTGGCAGTGCAGGTCGGTGAAGCCCACCCCGACGGGCTACCCGATGGGCGGAACGCCTACCGCGCCGGTGCGGCTCGCCACACGTCGCGTTCACCAGGCAACCGGATGTGAAGTCGCTGCGTAGAGAACGAAGATTCGGGAAGTTCCACTCCAGGAATGAGAGAAGCCACCGCCATGACCGCGCAATCCGCCACCGAGATCCGGGACCACCTCGTGCTGCTCGAGACCGAGCGCGCGCTGGCGATCGAGGCCGGCCTGCGCGACGACCCGGCGTACATGGCCGATCTCCGCGAGGAGATCGTCGCCACCCGCGCGGCCTGGATCGGCTCGGCCGTGGCCGAGATCGCCTCCTTCCGCGCCATCCTCAGCGGCCCGCAGGTCGGCTGAGACGTCCGTCGAACCCGAACCCCAGCGCCTCCCTCGCCATGACCAGCGCCGTCGACGTCAAGAACCACCTCGAGCTGCTCCACACGGAGCGCGCCCTCGCGCTGAGCACGCCGCTGGGCGCCGACGCCGCCTACATGGCCGACCTCGACGAGGAGATCCTCGCGACGCACCACGCGTGGATCTCGAGCGCGGTGCTCGAGATCGCGCGCCTGCGCGAGGACCTCGGCGACGCGCGGCAGGGCTGAGGCCGCCTACGCCGGCTCGGAGCGCAGCGCGAGCGCGAGCTCGAAGCGCGCGTCCGGGTCGTCGAGGCGCTCGCCGAACAGCTCGCGCAGCTGCGCGACGCGGTAGCGCACGGTCTGCGGGTGCACGTGCAGGCGCTCGGCCACGGCCTGGACCTGGCCGGGATGGTCGAGCCACGCCGCGAGCGTCTCGCGCAGCCGCGCCCGCGCCTTCGGGCGCAGGTCGGCGAGCGGCGCGAGCACGCGCGAGGCGAGGTCGGCGGCGAGCGTCGTGTCGCCCCCGTGGAGCAGCAGCTCGGCGAGGTGGTCGTCGGCCACGACGAGCGGACCGTCGCCCAGGCGGCCCTCGAGGAGCAGCGCGTGCGCCGTGCGCGCGCGGGCGAGGCTGTGCGGCGCGCGGGCGAGGGTCACCGGCGGGCCGAGCGCGGCCGGTGCGCCGTCGATCGCGGCCTCGAGCTGCGCCCGGCGTCCGGGCGCCTCGGGATCGGGCACCCACGCCATCGTCGCGGATCCCTCGACGGCCGCGATCGTCTCGCCGCCGAGGCGCGACGCGAGCCGGTCGCCGTCGGGCGGCTCCGTATCACCGGCGCCGTCTCCGTTGCCCGCGCCGCCCACCACCAGCGCCGCGACGGTCGCCGGGCGCGGCCAGCCCGCCACGCGCGCGAGATCGTGCACCTCCTGCGCGCTGACATCGTCGCGCGCGAGCAGCCGCGCGAGCGCGCGCCGGCGGCGCTGGCGCTCGCCCTCGGCCGCCGCGCGCTCCTGCGCGTAGCCCTCGACGCTGTCGGCGCTGATGCCGTCGATGTAGCTGAAGATCGCGCTGGCCAGGCGGTAGAGCGTGGCGGGCTCGTGGCCGGCCGCCTCGCCCGCGGCGACGAAGCGCTCCCACGCCATGCGCGCGCCGAGCCGGTAGGCGCTGAGCAGTGCGTCGAGGCTGCGCCCGCCGCGGAACTCGGCGCGCCCGAGCTCGACGTACAGCGCGCGCGCCTCCGGGTCCTCGCCCGACGGATCCTCGATGCGGTCGACGAAGCGGGCGAGCGCGGTGCGCACCCCGGCGCGCAGCGCGCGGCCGAACGGGCCCTCGAGCGGCTGGGCGTAGGCGGGCACCTCGCGGCCGATCGCCGCGATGATCGCGTCGGTCAGCTCCGGCAGCGCCGGGCGCAGCGCCGCGGCGAGGGAGGGCGGCAGGTCTGCGGCCATCTATCGGCAAGCTACAGATTCGGCCCGTCGTGACGTGGGAATCGAGCGAACACCGCTCCCATCCTTCGTGCTTAGGTCCAAGACATGTCGAACAGCGCCCGCGTCGCGAACCTGCTCGCCGTCGTCCTCCCGCCGATCGTGATCGTGGCCGCGATCGTCGTGTTCTGGAACGACGTCGTCGGCATCCACGACCTCGCGCTGCTCGCGGCGATGTACGTGCTGACCGGGTTCGGGGTGACGGTCGGCTTCCACAGGATGCTGACGCACCGCTCGTTCCAGACGTCCAAGCCGGTCGAGTACTTCTTCGCCGCGGCGGGCTCGATGGCGGTCCAGGGGCCGGTCATCAACTGGGTCGCCGACCACCGCAAGCACCACGCCCACACCGATGAGGAGGGCGATCCGCACAGCCCGCACGTCGGCCGCGGCGCCGGGCTGCTCGGGGCGATCCGCGGCCTCCTGCACGCGCACGTCGGCTGGCTCGTGTCCGACCACGGCAAAGCCGAGCGCCGGCGCTACGCGCGCGACCTCGTCGAGGACCGCGGCATGCGGATCATCAACCGGTCGTTCATCGGCCTCGTGGTCCTCGGGCTGCTGCTGCCGTTCGCGGTCGGCTGGCTTGTCACCGGCGATCTCGCCGGCGCGCTCACCGCGCTGCTCTGGGGCGGTCTCGTGCGCATCTTCCTGCTGCACCACGTGACTTGGTCGATCAACTCGATCTGCCACTTCTTCGGAAGGCGGCGTTTCGAGGTCGAGGACCGTTCGACCAACGTGTGGTGGCTGGCGCTGCCCAGCTTCGGCGAGGCCTGGCACCACAACCACCACGCGTTCCCGCGCTCCGCGCGCCACGGCCTGTCGAAGCTAGAGTCGACGCTGGATCCGTCGGCGTGGCTCATCGCCGCGATGGAGAGGCTCGGCCTCGTGTGGGCCGTCGTCCGCATCACGCCCGAGCGCCAGCAGGAGCGGCTCCTGGGCGCCACGGCGAAGGCGCCAAGCCGCGCGTAGAGCAACCGCGGTTGCATCGCGGCGCATCTGCGTCGTGGGGGCCGGGTACGTCCGAAGTGACCCCCGAGGAAGGAGAGACCCTGATGTCGACCGGTCTGATCGTGGCGATCGTCGCGGTCGTCGTGCTGCTCCTACTGCTGTTCGCGTTCGTCCTGCCGCGCTCGAAGGCGAAGGCTCGCGAGCGCGAGATGACGCGCCGCCGCGAGGAGGTCGCGGGCGAGCACCGCGAGCGCGCCGAGGAGCGCGCCACCCGTGCGGAGATGGCGGAGAAGGAGGCCGCGCGCGAGCGCGCCGAGGCCGAGGTGCACGAGACCCGCGCGCGCCTGCACGAGCGCGGCATGGCCGACGACGAGCTCGACGCCGACCGGGACCGCCCGGGTACGGCCGACCGCGACGCCGACGGGCGGACCGACGAGCGCTTCGACACCGAGCGAGACGCCCGGATCCACCGCGAGGAGACCCGCTGACGGCGGGCGCTGGGGGCCGGCGACGCACCGGCCCCCAGTGTGGTCCCATCGCGGCACGGGTAGCACCTGAGCATGCCCCCCAAGACGCAGAGGGAGCGTGAGGCAGAGCAGCGCCAGCTCAAGCTCGACCGCATCAAGGAGCAGGTCGACGACGGCTCCCTGGTCATCCGCAAGATGACCGATGAGGAGCGCGAGCGCTTCCAGATGCGCCGCAGCGAACGCGCGGACGAACCCGCCGCCAAGCGCCGCAGGCGCGCCCCGGCCCGCAAGGCCCGGCCGCTGCCGCCGGTGACGAAGCCCTCGACGAGCTGACCCGCAGTGGGCGATGCCGGCGCGCTGCCCGAGTGGCGGCCCGGCACGGTCGCCGTGCTCAGCACCGGCGGCGGACCGCCGCACGCGATCCCCGTGTCGACCGCCGTGCGTGCCGGCCCGCAGCGCGTGGTGCTCGCGCTCGCGCGCACGCGCGAGTCGCTGGCGCGGCTTCGCGCCGACCCGCGCTGCGCTCTGACGGTGATGGCCGCGGGCGACGTCTCGGTCACCGTCCACGGGCGAGCCAGCGTCGTGCGGGAGGCGCTGGTTGGCGCCGAGGGCGTGGCTGCCGTCGAGATCGCCGTCGAGACGGTCCAGTCGCACGCCGATCCGCGCTTCCGCGTCGACGACGGCGTGCGGTGGCGCTGGACCGACGCCGAGGCCGAGCGCCGGGACGCGGCCGTGCACGCCGCGCTGGCGCGCCTCGCCGGGTAGGGTCCGGGCGCGATGAAGCTCGCCACGTTCACCACCGCCGACGACGACCATCCCCGCGCCGGGGAGGTGCGCGACGACAGCGTGGTCGCCTTCGACGACGGCTCGACCGTCCTCGGCCGTCTGGGGTCGGGCGACCGCACCGCCGCCCGCGGCGAGACGTTCGCGCTCGCCGACGTGACCCTGCAGGCGCCGCACATCCCGCGCGCGATCTTCTGCATCGGCTGGAACTACAAGGCCCACATCGAGGAGACCGGGCGCGACATGCCCGAATACCCGGTCGTGTTCCTCAAGCTTCCGGCGTCGGCCGCGCCGCCGAACGGCACCGTCCGCTGCCCGAAGGTCGTGCGCCGGCTCGACTACGAGGTCGAGCTCACCGCCGTGATGGGGCCCGACCACAAGGTCGCCGGCTACACGGTCGCCGACGACGTCAGCGGGCGTGACCTGCAGAAGCGCGAGCACCAGTGGACGCGCGCGAAGGGCGCCGACACGTTCTGCCCCTTCGGCCCGTGGGTCACCACCGCCGACGAGGTGCCCGAGCCGGAGAACCTGCGGCTGCGCTCGTGGGTCAACGGCGAGCTGCGTCAGGACTCGCGCACGAACGACCTGCTGTTCGGCATCGATTACCTGGTCGACTTCATCGCGCAGGCCTGCACGCTCGAGCCCGGCGACCTCATTTTGACCGGCACCCCGAGCGGCGTGGGCATGGCGATGGACCCGCCGCAGTTCCTCAAGGACGGCGACGTGGTGCGCATGGAGATCGAGTCGCTCGGCGTGATCGAGCACACGATCGCGGAGGACAAGTAGCCGCCGGGCGATGGACGGCGACGCGGTGCGCCGGCTGGCGCTCTCGTTCCCGGAGGCCGAGGAGCGCGAGACGTGGGGGCACCCGACGTTCCGCGTCCGCCACAAGATGTTCATGGCGATGGCCGCCGACGGGCGCAGCGCGAGCGTGAAGGCCACGCGCGAGGCGCAGGCGGCGCTGGTCGGCTCGGAGCCCGAGACGTTCTCGATCCCGGCGTACGTCGGCGTGCACGGATGGGTGGGCATCGCGCTTCACCGCGTCGACCCCGAGGAGCTGGCGGAGCTCGTCGAGGACGCCTGGCGCCTGACGGCGCCCAAGCACCTCGTGCGCGCGTTCGACGAGCGCGGCTGAGACGCGGCCGACCGGCCGACCCGACCGCAGGGCGCGCGTCCCTACCCTTCCCGGTGCATGGCCACGCCGAGCGCGTCCCCCACGCCCCAGCGCAGCGCGGCCGGCGCCCAGCAGCGCACGGCGCTGGTCAGCGTGCTCGCGGCGGCGTTCCTCGTCGCGGTCAAGCTCGCCACCGGGCTCGTGACCGGGTCGCTCGGCCTCATCGCCGAGGCCGCCCACTCGGGCACGGACCTCGTCGCGGCCCTGCTCACGCTGTTCGCCGTCCGCATCGCCGTGCGCCCGGCCGACGAGGAGCACCACTACGGCCACGGCAAGGCCGAGCATCTGGCGGCGCTCGGCGAGAGCACGTTCCTCATGCTGGTGTCCGCGTTCCTCGTGTTCCAGGCCGGCGATCGCCTGCTGTCGGGCGGCCCGCACCACGTCGAGGCGACGTGGTGGTCGTTCGTCGTGCTCGGCGTCGTGATCGCCATCGACGCCTCCCGAGCGGTCATCAGCCGGCGCGCCGCGCGCCGCTTCGAGTCGGCGGCGCTCGCGTCGAACGCACTGCACTTCGCGTCGGATCTCGGCGGCTCGCTCGCGGTCGTCGTCGGCCTGGTCCTCGTGGCGCTCGGCGAGCCGGACGCGGACGCCGTCGCCGCGCTCTTCGTCGCCGCGATCGTCATGGTCGCCGCCGCCCGGCTGGCGCTGCAGTCGATCGAGGTACTCATGGACCGCGCGGACGCCGACTCCGAGCGGGCGGTGCGCGCGGCGCTCGAGGAGTTCGGCGACGTCGAGGTCCGGCGCCTCCGCGCACGCTACGCGGCCGGGCGCGACTTCGTCGACCTCGTGGTCGCGATCAGCGCGGACGCGGGCCTCGCTCAGGCCCACACCACGGCGGACGCGATCGAGTCGGCCGTCAGCCGCCACCTGCCCGGGTCGGACGTGCTCGTGCACGTCGAGCCGCGCGCCGTCGAGGGCGACCTGCGCGAGCGGGCCACCGCCGCCGCGCTCGGCGTGCCCGACGTGCGAGAGGTGCACAACGTGCGCGTCATGCACATCGACGGCGGCCACGAGCTCTCGCTGCACGTCAAGCTGCCGCGCGAGCTCGCGCTCGGTGAGGCGCACGCGGTCGTCGAGCGGCTCGAGGCCGCGCTGCGCGAGGCGGTGCCGGAGCTGCGGCACGTCCACACGCACATGGAGCCGCTGTCCGACACCGACTGGGCCACGCGCCCGAACCGCGACGAGGTGGCCGCCGCGCGGGAGGCGATCCGCGACGTGGTCGGCCGCTACACCGGGCGGGCGCCGGCGCGGATCAGCTTCCGCGACGCCGACCGCGGGCGCGTCGCGCTCATCGACGTGCTGCTGCCGGCCGACCAGCCACTGCACAGCGCGCACCGTCGCGCCGGCGACATCGAGGAGGCGATCCGCCGGCGCTGCCCGGAGCTCGCCGACGTGATCGTGCACACCGAGCCGGCGGGCGCGGAGGCCGCCGCGCGCTGAGGCCGGCGGCGATCGGCTCGCACGACGTTCGCCGACGCGGCATGCTTCGCCGATGCAGGTGATCGTCGACGGCAGCGCCGGCGGGGAGGCGGACTTCGCGCAGGAGGTCGCGCGCGGGCTGCGCGAGCGCGGGCTCGAGGTCGAGATCCGGCCGCCGAGCCCCACGTCGATGTTCGACACCGGGGTGCATCTCGTCGCCGCCGGTCTCGCGATCCGCGTGCCGGAGCGCCCGGACGCCACGACCCTGACCGCGATCGAGGACGTCGTCCGCGCCGCGCTGATGCGGCGGGCGAGCCTGCGCCGGCGCACGCGCACCGTGCCGGTCTACCTCGGCGAGACGGCGCGCGCGCTGGCCTGGATCGACGTGTTCGGCTAGTGCGCGCCGCTACGCGGCGCCGAGCGGCGCCGGCGCGCTCAGGAGGCGCTCCAGCGGTGCTCGATGATGCGGTCGATGAGGCCGTACTCCGCCGCCTGCTCCGGCGTGAAGAAGCGGTCGCGCTCCATGTCGCGATGCACCTCCTCGATCGGCCGGCCCGTGTGCTCGGCGTAGATCTGGTCGATGCGCTCGCGCGTCTTGAGGATCTCGCGGGCGTGGATCTCGATGTCGGTCGACTGGCCCTCGAACCCGGCGGAGGGCTGGTGGATGAGGATCCGGCTGTTCGGCAGCGACATCCGCTTGCCGTTCGCGCCGCCGGCCAGCAGCAGCGAGCCCATCGACATCGCGATCCCACAGCAGATCGTCGACACGTCGGGCTTGATGAACTGGATCGTGTCGTAGATCGCCAGCCCGGCGTAGATCGAGCCGCCCGGCGAGTTGATGTAGATCGAGATGTCCTTGTCGGGGTCGACGGACTCGAGGTGCAGCAGCTGGGCGACGATCAGGTTCGCGATCTGATCGTCGACGGGCTGGCCCAGGAAGATGATGCGCTCGTTCAGCAGGCGCGAGTAGATGTCGTACTCGCGCTCGCCGCGCGCGCTGCGCTCGACGACGGTGGGGACGAGGGGCATGGGAACGGGAGGCTAGCGAGGCCGCCCCGCGGGCCGGTCCACACGCCGGCGGCACGTCCGTCCACTGACGAGGCGCCGCGCGGCGCGCTGCGCGCGATCGCGTGCGCCGCCACGCCGCTCGCATCGCGAGCCGCATCTTTGCCATGCACATCGGGGCGAACGCGCGACTCGATCCGCGCGCGCCGCGGACGGGCGCCCGGGCGTTCGATCCGCCCGCCCCCGATGCGCCGCGGCGCCGAAGCGTCAGCGCTGCCAGTGGTCGTTGCATGAACAACCGCGCGCGGCGGGCACCGTACCCTGCATCGGACGCATGCCCATCCCCGCCCTCACGCTCCGCGGCCTCACCAAGCGCTACGACAACGGCTTCCTCGCCCTCGACGGCCTCGACCTCGAGGTCGCCGACGGCGCGTTCTTCGGCCTGCTCGGCCCGAACGGCGCCGGCAAGACCACGCTGATCAGCGCCGTGTGCAACCTCATCCGCGTCACCGCCGGCGAGATCGAGATCTTCGGCATCGACCACAACGAGGCCGAAGCGCGCCGCATGGTCGGCCTCGCCGAGCAGGACGTCAACCTCGACCGCTTCCTCGACGTCGAGGAGACGCTGCTCTACCACGGCGGCTATTACGGCATGTCGCGCGCCAGCGCCCGGCGCCGGGCGGCCGAGATGATGGACGTCTTCGACCTGCGCGCGAAGGCCCACGTCCGCGCGCCGATGCTCAGCGGCGGCATGCGCCGGCGCCTGCTGCTCGCCCGGGCGCTCATGCACGAGCCGCGCCTCGTGATCCTCGACGAGCCGACCGCCGGCGTCGACTTCGAGCTGCGCCTCGAGCTGTGGGCGTACATCCGCCGC
>DATAAR010000294.1:0-23286 GCA_036259975.1 Solirubrobacteraceae bacterium
CGGGTCCGAGCCGAAGGACAAGCTGGCGGTGCTCAAGGATGCGCTCGACTGGAGTCGCAACGTCGGCTACGCGGGCTCCGCGAACACGGCGATCGGCGAGATCTTCGGCACCTTCATCATCCCGAACATGTTCGCCAACGCTGCGCGTGGCCGGCAGTCCCCCGAGGCGGCGGTCGAGGCGGCGGACAAGCAGATGAGGACGATCTTCGCCAAGTGGCGCAAGAGGGGCCTGGTCGGAGGCAGCGAGTAGGCCATGCCGCTCGCGGTCGAGGTCAGGAACCTGACCAAGGTCTACCGGCACGGCGATACGCGAGCGGTCGACGGGGTCGACATCAGCACGCGCGAGGGTGAGTACCTCGCGCTGCTCGGGCCGTCCGGATGCGGGAAGACCACCCTGCTGCGAACCATCGCGGGGCTCGAGGAGGCCACCGAGGGCGAAGTCCTCATCGGCGGCAACGTCGTCAACGGCCTGCCCCCGCGCGCACGACAGGTCGCGATGGTGTTCCAGAGCTACGCCCTCTACCCGCACAAGACGGTGGAGGAGAACATCACGTTCCCGCTCAAGGCCGAGAGGGTCTCGAAGGACGAGCGCGCGAAGAGGGCGCGCTGGGCGGCGGAGCTGCTCGGGATCGAGCGGCTGCTCGACCGCAAGCCGCGCCACCTGTCCGGCGGCGAGCGCCAGCGGGTGGCGCTGGCCAGGGCACTTGTCCGCGAGCCGAGCGTCTTCCTGCTCGACGAGCCGCTGTCGAACCTCGACGCCAAGCTCCGGGCCGCGGCCCGCGACGAGCTCCAGCAGTTCCAGCAGCGGGTGGGCACGACGACGATCTACGTCACGCACGACCAGGCCGAGGCGATGGGCCTCGGCGACCGGATCGCGGTGATGTATGAGGGCAAGGTGCGCCAGCTCGGGCCGCCCCGAGAGGTCTATGACGAGCCGCAGGACACCTTCGTCGCGACCTTCCTCGGGTCGCCGCCGATGAACCTGGTTCCCCGGGACGGGCACCTGCTCGGTTTCCGTCCGGAGAGCTTTCTGCCGGCGGAGCTGGTCTCGGACGATGGGGACAAGGTCACGGCGCAGTTCGAGGTGGGCCGCATCGAGCACCTCTCGGGGGACCGCCACGTCTACGGCAACGTGAAAGGCATCGGCGAGGAGACGCGGGTGATCGCGCGCCTGCCCGCGACAGTCAGCACGCCGATCGAGACCGGCCACGTTCACGAGTTCGCAGTGCACGCGCGCGATCTGCGCTTCTTCGACGCCGACACCGGGAAGCGGACCGATCCGCTGCCGGTGCGGGCATGACGGGGCGCGGAAGCCGTGGCCACGGAGGCGCAGCCACGACGCACCCGGCGCGATGCGATCCGGGCCGCGGTCGATGGCCGCAGGGCGCTCGCCGATCGGGAGAGCTTCCTCGCGCCGCTGTTCCTCCTGCCGGCGATCGTCTACATCGTCGTGCTGGTCGCCGTGCCCTTCTTCCTGGCGATCGCGTTCAGCCTCACCGACGTCACCGCGGGCGATCCCAGCCTCGACTGGGTGGGTCTCGAGAACTTCGACGCCATCCTCTCCGACCCCATCTTCTGGCGCTCGCTGTGGAACACGCTGATCTTCACCGCGATCACGATGGCTCTGGTCGTCGTGCTCGCGAAGATCCTCGCGATGATCCTCATCGCGGATTTTCGCTTCAAGTGGTTCATCCGGTTCCTCGTCCTGCTGCCGTGGACGACGCCGGTCGCGCTCTCGGCGATCGCATGGCTGTGGATGCTGGACTCGGTCTACAGCCCGATCGACTGGGTGCTGCGCACGCTGGGGTTGATCGACAGCAACCTCCACTGGCTCGGCCGGGACACGCTTGCCGCGGCGTCCGTCATCGCGGTGCAGACCTGGCGGATCGTGCCGCTCGCGGCGGTGATCATCATGGCCGGGCTCGTCTCCATCCCCCAGGACATCAACGACGCCGCGGAGATGGACGGCGCGGGCTTCTGGCGGAAGCTGTGGGAGATCACGATCCCGCTGACCCTCCCGATCATCGGCGTCGCGACGCTGTTCGGCGCGATCCTGACGTTCACCGACATGACCGTCGTGTACATCCTCACCCGCGGCGGCCCGGCCAACGCGACGCAGATCCTGCCGAGCTATGCGTACTTCAAGGGCATCGGAGGCGGTGATCTGGCCGAGGGGGCGGCCATCGCCCTGTTCCTGTTCCCGTTGTTGCTCGCGGCGGCGATTCTGATCCTGCGCTCCGTGCGCAGGATGGAGACCCTCTGATGCCGCACACCGGTCTCGAGCAGTCCGCGGTCGGAGCGCCGCGGGGGCTTGCCGCCATGAGCGCCGAGGAGGTCGAGCGCAGCCGCGCCCGCGCGGCCTTCCGGAGGCGGTCCGGACGCGTCGGCCTCTACGCGGCGGCCATGCTCGCGGCCCTCATGGCTGCGACCCCGTTCGTCTGGGGCACGATCACGATGCTGAAACGCGACGCGGACCTCTACAACGCCGACAACAACCCGTTCGTCTTCAACCTCGACCCGACATGGGAGCACATCTCCTACCTGTTCGAGGAGACCAAGTTCCTGACGTTCGCGGCGAACACGCTCTGGGTCGGCGTGCTCGTGGTCGCGATCACGCTCGCCGTCGCGCTGCCGGCGGCGTACAGCCTCGCGCGGCTCAACATGCGTTGGGCGGGTGCGCTCGGGATCGGCATCTTCTTCGTCTACCTCATCCCGCCGACCCTGCTCTTCATCTCGCTGTCGCGTGTCGTCGCGGAGATCGGACTGCAGGACTCCACGTGGTCGCTCGTCGTGATCTATCCCACGATCACGATCCCCGTCTCGGTGTGGCTCCTGATCGGCTTCCTGAAGGCGATCCCGCGAGATGTCGAGGAGCAGGCGATGGTCGACGGCTACAGCCGCATCGCGGCGTTCCGGCGCGTCGTCATCCCGCTCGCGCTGCCGGGCATCGTGGCGGTCGTCGTCTTTGCCTTCACCCTGACGGCACACGAGTTCATCTACGCGCTCGCATTCATCTCGCCGTCCAGCGGCAAGGTGATCAGCACGGGCGTGCCGACGGAGCTCGTCCGCGGCGACATCTTCTTCTGGCAGTCGCTGCAGGCCGCCGCCGTGCTCGTGGCCGTGCCGATCGCGTTCGTGTTCAACCTGCTGCTCGAGCGCTTCATCACCGGGTTCACGATGGGTGCCGTGAAGGCCTGACGAGCTAGCCGCACGGTAGATTCCCGGCCCTGTGAGGAGGGTGCCATGAGCGTGAGGATCGCGGTCGTCCAGCCGATCGGCCATGCGCCGCCGGACGACGCCCGCAACGTCGAGGAGGCGGTGCGCCACGTCGAGCGCGCCGCCGAACAGGGCGCGCAGATCGTCGCGCTGCCCGAGACGTACCCCGGCCCGTGGCGCACGCCCGCGACGTTCGACCCCGCCGACGCGATGGCCCAGGTCGCGCGGCGCTGCGGCGTCTACGTGCAGTACGGGACGCTCGAGCCGATCGACGAGGACGAGGGCACCGCGTACAACGTCCTCCGCCTGGCCACTCCGTCAGGCGAGCCGGCCGGCACGTACCGCCGCACCCATCCCCCCGGCCCGTGGATCTACACCGGCGGCGACTTCTGGGACTTCGGCTACGTGGCCGGCGACGAGTTCCCGGTCTTCGACACCGAACATGGAGTCGTCGGCCTCGCGATGTGCAGCGAGGTCTACGTGCCCGAGGTCACGCGCGCGCTCGCCCTGCGCGGCGCCGAGCTCATCTTCCTGCCCGCCGGCATCGACAAGAGGCGGCTGTGGGCGACCTGGCGAAACCTCATCTGGGCGCGCGCCACCGAGAACCTCGCCGTGGTCGTGACGACGCAGAACCTGTTCAGCGCCGGGGAGCGCGGTCTGGCGATGGTGGCCACGCCCGAGGAGGTGGTCTTCGAGTCGACGTCGGCGGGCATGTTCGTGCTCGACGTCGACCTCGACCGGGCCCGGGAGCTGCGCGGCCGCGAGGACACGGTCACCTCGAGCCGCACCGAGGCAGCGAAGGCCGGTCTCCTCACGCAGTGGCAGCGCCCCGAGCTGCGCGACCGCGTCTACGGCGATCGCCCCGTCGCGTAGGCGCGCGTACTGAACGCTCGGGCCCGGCGCGAGCCGGCGAGCCGCTCAGAGCCCGCCCTGCGGCCCTCGAAGCCCCTCGCCGCGCGCGCTGCGGTCCGCGTGCGGGCGCACGTCCGCCGGCTCCGGTGGCTCGACCTTGCGCTGCTGGCCGACGTCCTCCGCACGCGCGGGGTCCTGTTCCTCGTCCCAGTGCACCGTGCCGCCGTCGGCCGCGCGCCTGGCCTCGGCTTCGGCCTCCTCGCGGGTGTGGGCCTCGAAGTACGGCGTGGCGTCGGGCGATTCCTTCACCGCCCAGCGATCCAGGTGGCGAACGACGTAGACGTCGGGCATGGGCGCTGCCTACCCGCTGAGCGTGCCGCGGCAGCGCCGTCCTTCGGGGCACGAGCGAAGTCGAGCGATCCGCTGGAGAGCGTGTCGCGCCGGCACACGCGTAGCATCGCGGCGATGAGGATCGCCGTCTCGCGGGCCCCCGGCGCCGAGCGGGTCGTCACCCCGCTCGAGCTGTTCTTCGACCTCGTCTACGTCTTCGCGATCGGGCAGCTCTCGCACCACCTGCTCGAGCACGTCGATCTGCGGACCGGCGCGGAGACGGTGATCCTGGCGCTCGCCGTCGTCTACGCGTGGTACATGACCGCGTGGGGGGCGAACTGGCTCGAGCCGGACCGGCTGCCGGTGCGAGTGCTGCTGGTCGGGCTGATGTTCGCGAGCCTGCTCATGTCGGTCGCGATCGCCGACGCGTTCGACGCGCGCGCGTGGCTGTTCGTCACCGGCTACCTGCTCATTCAGGTCGGGCGCTCGGCATTTCTCATCGTGGCCCTGCGCGGCCGCGCGCTCGGCGAGCATTTCGTCAACGACCTGGTCTGGGAGCTGCTCACCGGCGGCCTCTGGGTGGCCGGCGCCATCGCCGACGGCGACGCGCGACTCCTGCTCTGGGGGCTCGCGGTGGTGGCCACCCACGGCGGCGTGTGGGCGCTGCACTGGCTGCCCGCCCGTGGCCGGCGCATCGACCTGGGGCACACCGAGATCGCGGGCGGCCACCTCATCGAGCGCTTCCGCCTGTTCTTCATCATCGCGCTCGGCGAGAGCGTCCTGACGATGGGCAACGCGTTCACCGACGAGCCGTTCGAGCTCGAGCGCCTGCTCGCGCTGGCGATCGGCTTCGCCGGGATCGTCGCGCTCTGGTGGTGCTACTTCCAGCGCGCCGAAGGGATCGGCGTCCGGGTGGCCGAGACCGCCGAGGACGCCGGCGCCGTCAGCTGGTGGGGCACGTGGATGCTGACGCTGATCGTGCTCGCGCTGATCGGCATCGCCGTCGGCCACGAGCTCGCGATCGCCCATCCCGGCGACGACGCGACGCTCGGCTTCACGACCCTGACGTTCGGCGGGCCGGCGCTGTTCCTGCTCGCCCAGGTCTTCTTCCTGCGCGAGGCGCTCGGGCACGTCCCGCGCTCGCGGCCGATGGGACTGGCGGCGCTCGCGATCCTCGCGGTCGCGACGGCGCCGCTCACGCTGATCGTCGGGATCGCGGCGTCGAGCGCCGTGCTCGTCGCCGTGGCGATCGCCGACACCGTCCCCGAGGTGGATCAGGCGCCGAGCAGGTCGGCGTAGCCGCTCACGACGAGCAGCCGGCTACGGGGTCGAGGGCATGGTGAACGGGGTCACGACCTCGTCGTAGATCCACGTGGCGCCCTCACGCGCCGCGACCCGCGCTTCATACGCGCCGGGGGGGAACGAGCGCGTCGTGCTCAACATGATCGTGGAATAGCCGCCGAAGGCGACGGGCTGAACGGCGTGCGGGAAGTCAAGGCTCCGATCCCACGCGCCGCCGGCGGGGCGCACCGCGAGGACGACCTCGTCGTAGATCCGATACGTAGGGCCGCCGACGATCGCGATGGCATGCACTCCCAGCGGCTCGACCAGGCCGGTATCGACATTGACGAACCTGCCGACCCTGAACGAGACCCCCGTCACGTCGAGCGGACCCTCGTTCGCGGCGATCGACACGGGCGCGGGCGCGGAAACGCGCGGCAACGGCTTTCGCTTGGCGTGGGCGGGCGCCGCGGGGAGCAGCATTGCCGCGGAGATCAGGGAGGCGATCGCAAGTCGAAGCATGATCCGCATCGTGTCGCCTCGTGGGTCGCATCGACCATCGGACCTTGGTCTGATCGCCGCTTAACACCTCCACCCGCAGTTCGGCCAACGCATCTCGGCCCGACCGCGGTGTCGCCGAGGCAACGCACCGCGCCCCCACCCCACGCTCGGGCGACGTACCAGGAAGTGGTCAGCCGCGTGCCGAGCAGCCCGCGATGCGCTGCAGCAGCACGGAGCGCTCGCGGGCGTTCTGCGTGAGCGTGACGGCGCGCTCGAACTCGGCGCGCGCGTCGGCGACCCGGCCGAGCTTCTCCAGCAGGTCGCCGCGCACGGCAGCCAGGAGGTGGTAGCTGCTCAGCGCCGGCTCGTCGGCGAGGTCGTCGACGAGCCGCAGGGCCTGAGCGGGACCGTACGCCATGCCGACCGCGACGGCGCGGTTGAGCTCGACCACCGGCGACGGGGCCACCTGGGCCAGGGCGTCGTAGAGGGCAACGATGCTCACCCAGTCGGTGTCCTCCGCCGCCCTGGCGCGCGCGTGGCACGCGGCAATCGCCGCCTGCAGCGTGTACGTGCCGGCCGCGCCGCCCGCCGCGTACGCGCGCTCCAGGGAGGCGAGCCCGCGGCCGACCAGCATCCAGTCCCAGCGCGAGCGGTCCTGGTCGGGCAGGAGGATCGGCTCGCCGTCCGGTCCGACCCGCGCGCGGGCGCGCGAGGCCTGCAGCTCCATCAGCGCGGACAGGCCGTGCACCTCCGGCTCACCCGGCAGCAGCGCTGCCAGCATGCGGCCGAGCCGCAGGGCCTCCTCGAGCAGCTCTGGGCGCAGCCACTCGTTGCCGGTGGTGGCGGCGTAGCCCTCGTTGAAGATGAGGTAGATCGCCTCCAGCACGGAGGCCAGCCGCTCGGGCAGCTCGGCGCGCTCGGGGACCTCGATCGGCACGCGGGCGGCCGCGAGCGTGCGCTTCGCGCGCACGATGCGCTGCTGCACGGTGGCCTCCGGTACCAGGTAAGCGCGCGCGATCTCCCTCGTGGTGAGCCCCGCGAGGAGCCGGAGCGTGAGCGCGACGCGCGCCTCCGGGGACAGCACCGGGTGGCAGGCGGTGAAGATCAGGCGCAGGAGGTCGTCGTCGAACGGGTCGGCGACCTCCGCGGCGAGGTCGGGCGCCTCGGGCTCAGCGCTCAGCTCCATGTCGCGCCCCAGCTCCTCGGTCTTGCGCCGCTGCACGTCGGCGTGCCGCAGCCGGTCGATCGCGCGGCGCTTGCCGACGGCCGCGAGCCACGCGCCCGGGTTGTCCGGGACGCCTGTCTCGGGCCACTGCTCCAGTGCCGCGAGGAGCGCCTCCTGCGCGAGGTCCTCGGCGAGGCCGACGTCGCGCACGAAGCGGGCGAGGCCCGCGATGAGCCGGGCCGACTCGATCCGCCAGACTCCGTCGATCGTGCGCTTGACGTCGGCGGCCGGCACGTCCTACGCGCCCTCGGTCTGGGCGCGGAGCGCCGCCTCCCGCTCGCGCAGCTCGGGCGTGAGCTCGTCGCCGAAGTCCTCGGCCTCGAACACCGGGCGGATCTCGACGATCGCCTCCTCGTCGCCGTCGCCCGCGGGGATGCGCTTGACCCACTCGATCGCCTCGTCGAGCGACTTGACCTGCCAGAGCCAGTAGCCCGCCACCAGCTCCTTGGTCTCGGTGAACGGACCGTCGATGACCTTGCGCTCGCCGCCCTTGAACACCACCCGGGCGCCCTTCGCGGACGGGTGCAGGCCCTCGCCGGCGAGCATGACGCCCGCCTTCACCAGTTCCTCGTTGAACGTCGTCATGTCCGCGAGCAGCTTCTCGCTCGGCATCTCGCCGCGCTCGGACCGCTCGGTCGCCTTGATCATCACCATGACTCGCATCTCGCGGGTCCTCCTTGTTAGGGGGTCGATTCCGGCCTTCTGTCTCGTACGTCGAGCGAGCTTCGCGGGAATCGACACGGCCTCGAGGAATTTCCGGGAGCGCATCGGAGAACGTGGACGGCCGCCCACGGGTGCGGGTCGCCGCACCGCGTGACGTGGGTCTGCTCCGCCGCCGTACGGCGGCTTCCCCCGCTGCGAGCGAGGGCGGGCGCCCGCGACGATCGCGCCATGTCCACCATCCCCGCCAAGCCCGCCGCCGAGGTCAGCGCGGAGCGCGTGCTCTTCGCCATGCTCGGCGCGTCCCTGACCCTCGTCGGCACGATCGCCGGCGCCGCCCTGCTGCCTGAGGCGATCGGCGTGACGGTCGCCCTCGTCGTCCTGTTCGCGGCCCTCGCGGCGGTCGGCGCGTTCGTGCGCACGCTCCTTCGCGACCCGGCACCGGACGCGCACAGCGCCGCCGCGGCCTGACGGCGTCCAGGCTCCGCGGCCGCCGGCCGAGCGGCGCCGCGCGCGCTCACGCGACGCCGTTCGGCCGGAGCGGCCTCACGCGGTCACCGTGTCGTCGAGCCCCGTTTCAGCTACGGCTCGAGACAACGGCGATCACGACGAGAGCGACGCAGACGACGATGACGCCGGGCAGCCGGTGAAGATCGCTGCGAACGCGAGCAGCGGGACGGCGATTCCCATCGAGCCGAGGACCATCTCCTTCTGATACTGGCGCTTGGCGTGCAACGCCCGCTCGCTCTGATCGACACGATCCGCGAGGCGTCGCTCGATCCGCGCCACGAACGCGTCGATCACCGCAGGCTCCATCTCTTCGCCGAGCTCCCTGCGCGCCTCGATCGCCGACTGGAGCTCGGCCTTCAATGCCGCGTCGTCGATCATGACCGCATTGTGACCGCTCGCGTCTCCGGCGAGCGGACCTGCGCCGGGTGACGAGCCGGCGCCCGATTGTCACCGTGCCGTCTCGAGGACCGCGGGCGCGGCTCGGCCTCTGCCCCGTGCGGGCTTGGGGGATGACCTCGCCGCCGCTCGAGCGCGCCTGAGCGCCGACCACCGCCGGCCGGAGAAGATCACGTAGCCGAGCGCGGCCGCCAGCGGGGCCGAGACCGCGGCCCACCCCAGCGCGTGGTGGCGCGCGAAGAGATGCTCCTGCAGCGGCGCGCTCACCGCCCACACGGCGAGCGCGAACCAGGGCACCAGGCGCCACAGCGACAGCGGGCCGCGCCAGCTCGCGCGCAGCTCGCGGTCGACGAACCGGCGCAGGCGCTTCGGCAGCCAGCGGACCAGTCCGAGCGACGCCGCCGCCAGCACGAGCGTCCACGTCGGCGGCGCGTCGGAGCCTCTCTGGAGCGCGACGTCCCAGACGGTGGCGTCGCCCGCGACCGCGATGCCCGCGGCCGCGAGGATCCCGGTGCCGAGCAGCGCCGCCAGCCACCCGCCCTGCGTCAGGAACCGCATCGCGCCGGCCCCGCGCCAGATGCGCCAGACGGGAACCGCGCAGACGCTGAGGAGCCCTGCGACCGCGAGGTACGTGATGACGACCGGGAACCAGCTCGACGCGGGCCCGGCCGGGTCGACGCTCAGCAGCCGGCCGGCGGCGAAGAGCGCGACGAGCCAGAAGGCCAGGGCGACGACGACCGCCCACTCCCGCCGGCGCGCGACGATGCCGGCAGCCGGGAGCAGCAGGGTGCTCGGCAGGCTGATCAGCCCGCCGAGCGGCAGCTTCGTCGCACGGAGCGCGGCGAACGCGACGAGCGCGCTGCGCGTCGCCGTGCGGATCATCAGCGCGCTCCCCTGCTCGGCCGCGTCGCCGGATCCCAGCCGCTCGGGCAGCGGCGGGTTGGTCCGCAGCTGCGCGATGACCTCGGTCCACGGGTGATGCACGGGGTCGAGGGGCTTCGTCGACGTGCCGGCGGTGAGGTCCTCCACGGACAACGCGACGACCTTGGGCAGCTCGTGGCAGAGCACCTCGAGCTGGGCGGCGCGGACGCACAGGGCCCGCGTGAGCCGCGGCGGCGGCGCGTCGTCGGAGGTCGCGGCACGGGTGAGGTCCTCGGCGATCGCGGCCCGGAGCGCCTCGTGCAGCGCCTCGGGCGCATCGTCCAAGCGCGCCTTCAGCTGCTCCTCGCGCCAGTCGCCGGCCCGGTAGCGCTCTGTCGGCGGGACGTCCGCGGCCTCGCTGAGGACCTCGGCGATCAGCAGGCGCCTCGCCGGCGCGAGCTCCTCGTCGGCGCAGCCGCCCCGGGGCCACAGCGCGCACGCAAGCACCGCGGCCGGATCTGTGTCCGTGTTGCTCTTGATCCAGTCCGCCCGATGGCCGTCGACGAGCATGTCCACGATCCTCACCGCCGCGTCGAGCCGCCCCCACATGAAGTCGTTGGCCCGCCATGACCGCCGGTAGAAGCCCGCGAAATGGCCCCACCGCGTGCCGGTCAGCTTCTCGCCGGGCGTCGCCGGAGCGCCGTCCGCGGCGATCGGCCGGCCGGTGGCCAGCAGCGTCGGGGCGCACGGCGTGATCTGCGCGAACGCGAGCGGCTGGTCGGTGTCGATCTCGTCGTCGGCGGCGAACGCGCGCCGGATCACCTCGATCGACAGCGTGCGCTCGAGGAAGCGCGCGAAGTGCGCGTCGTCGAAGCCGGTCCCGCCCTCGCTGCCGAAGAGCGCGGCCTGGACCGGCACCGCGGTCATCCCGGCGACGTTGTCGCACGCCAGGCCGAGCAGCGGCTCCAGCGCGAACACCTCGGCGGCGGTCTCCCGGACGTGCCGGTGGATGGCGCCGTCGCGGCTGGGGTCGCGCATCCGGCAGCGCAGTGCGCACAGCGTCATCGTCGCGGGGTCCTGCCTGTCGGCGAGCGACACGACCAGCCGGCGGATGTGGGCGTCGCCGGTCACGGCGTCGTGAATCCGCTCGAGCGCTCCGATCCGGTCGTAGATGCGATCCCGGGCGTCGTTGAGCCGCGCCCGCACCTCGGGGTCGGGGCGCTCCGTCTCGCGGAAGTCGGAGGCATGCCGGATGAGGTCCAGCATGAGATGCAGGATGCGCTGGGCGGCGCGGACGCCCCATCCCCACTCCCCCGCGCCGGGCGGGGCGAGCGACGTGGGGATCCACGGGAGATCCCCGTCGGCGACCGCGCGGACGCGCGCGTCGGCGCAGCGGACGTCGGCCGGTCGGCGGTCGAGGTGCTCCTCCAGCGCGAGCATCCTGCGTCGTGACCGGTAGGCCGGCAGGAGCGCATCGGCGGTCCGGCGCAGGATCTCGCGGTCCAGCGCGAGGAGCGACTCGTTTGCCTTCTCGACGGACAGCGAACGGCCCGCGGCGCGCTGGATCGCGTTCAGGTGGTCGACGAACGTCGCCTTGCGCGGCAGGTTGACCATGTAGCCCAGGACGTCGTGGAGCTGCGGCGCGCGATCGCGCGTGTCGACGCCGGGCGCCGGCTTCGCCGTCCGCGCGTCCGCGGGACCGCCCGCCGGTGCGGCGCCCGTGCGCGCCGCCTGCCTCGCCGCGGCGGCGTCGAGGAAGCTCGGGTCAAGCGGCGGGTCCGCGTTGACGTAGCAGACGTACCGACGCACGCGGCGCCGCGACGGCCGCGCCGGGATGAGGTCGAGGACCGACTGGATCGGCGCGTTGTCGAGCAGGCCGCCGTCGATCAGCCAGCGGTCGCCGCTGAGGGCCAGGCGCTCGCCGCGCACCTTGCACGGCTCGAACGCGAGCGGGAACGACGCCGAAGCGCGGGCGGCGTCGGCCAGCCATTCCGGCCGGAAGTCCTCGCGCCGGCTGAACTTGAAGCTCTGGCGGTACTCGCGCGCGATCAGCTCCTCGCCCCACTCGTCGCGGAAGCGGCGCTCCTGACCGAGCACGTCGGTCGCGGTGACCTCGAGCTTGACCGCGGTGCTGAGCGCCTGCTCGTCGTCGTCCAGGCGCTCGCGCTGGACGCCCGTGATGCGCAGGCGGGACTCTGCGTCGGATCGACCGTCCGCCTTCGTGTCGCTCGGCAGCAGCTCCTTGAACGTCGTCTCGAGCTCGCGGCGGAACCGCTCGCCGTTCATCAGCGACGTTGGCGCCTCGGTGCCCAGGTCGCGCAGGAGCTCCTGGAAGTCCCCGAGGCAGATCCACTTGTCGCGGATGTAGTCGGGGTGCAGCCGCCGGCCGCGGTGGATGGCGGCCGCGAGCAGCCCGCCGTTGATGCCCCCCGCGCTCGAGCCGCTCATCAGGTCGATGACCAGCTCGCGATGGAACGCGCGGCACAGTGCGTTGTAGATCGTCCGCGTCGGCGGGGGCGTGCCCTCCACGGCCTCCATGGGCTCCGCCCCGAGGTGCGCCCGTCGCGCCGCGTCGAGCTCGACGGCGCAGCCACCCATCCATACCGCCAGGCTGACCCCCCCGTTGAGCGCCATCGCGACGCGGACCTCCTCGGTCACGTCGAGCTCGAGTGTGGCGTCGTCGGTCATGACGCAATGAGACATACGCGCGCCGTCCAGCGGTGTGCGAGCGCTCACAGCTCAGGACGATTGAGCGCCCGCCGGACGGGCCTGGCGCCGGGCGGCGCCGTCCCGAGGGCGCGGCGGGCGGCCCGGCGCGCAGTGCGGGTCAGGCCGTTTCGGGCTGGCCGACGCGGTAGCGCCAGCCGAGCGTCTCGAGGTACTCGCGGTCGTGGATGCGCCGTTCGTCGAACTCGGGTGCCGCGGTGATCTCCGCCTTGGAGGCGCTGACGTACACCCTCCGGCCCTCGAGGTCGATGCGCTCGACGACGTCGCCCGGGAGCAGGACGTTCTTGCTCAGGATCCACTTGCCGGTGTGCAGGACGATGTAGTGCTCGCCGTTCTCGAGGCGGATGTCGGCGATGGTCCCGACCTCTCCGTCGCGCGCCTCCACGTGGAAGCCGGCCAGCCCGTCGTCGTCATCGAGGCCCGACGGCTCGAGGGTGGCGTGAAAGAAGAACATGTCGCTCATGGGGACCTCCCCCACGTCGGTTGGATTGAGGGCCGACCGTAGGACGCGGGCCCGGGGCCGACTGAGAGGTCGTGCACAGAGCGGCTCCAGGTGCTCGTCGAGCGCGACCCCCTCGCGGCCTCGCGGCCGGGCAGAACCCGCCGGGGGGAGGCCGGTGCGCCGGGCTACCGCCAGGCGACGTCGGTGCCGGTCAGCGCGAGCACCAGCGCCGTCAGCGTGATCAGCAGGGGCTGGTGCACGAGGTAGATCGGTAGCGAATGGCGGCCCGGGGCGCCCGCAAGGACGGCGCCCCGCGGCGCGCGGACCGCCCGGCGCAGCCACGGGCCGCGCTCGCCGTCGGGGTACAGCACCGCGCCGACCGCGACGCCGACGAGCGTCGCGCCGATCCAGGGCAGCACCGGGTACCAGTCCACGCCCGCGTACCCGGGGTCGAAGCCGAGAACGAGCGCGCCCGGGACGTCGCTGGTCATCCGCTTGACCACCAGGCCGAGCGCGATCGCCCCGGCGCCGAGGACGGCGTTCCAGGCGCCGAGGCGGACCGTCAGCGGGAGCACGACCAGCACCGCCGTCGCGATGAGGTGAAGGATGCCGAACCGCACCGCGTCCTCTGCGCCGAGCGCGAGCAGGGTCACCAGCGACACGAGCGCTGCCGCGGCGAGCACCTCGAGGCCCCGCCGCGCGTGCCTGCGCCACAGGGCGACGCCGCTCAGCCCGCGTGCCCGCCCGCGCTGATGCGCGATCCAGTAGCTGGTCCCGACCAGCGCCAGGAACGTCGACCCGCACGTCACCTGCAGCGCCCGCCACGCGCCGCCGAACGGATCGAGCGCAACCTGCGGCGCGAGCATGTGCACGTCGTAGGCCACGTGGTAGACGACCATCAGGGCGATCGCGAGCGTCCGCACGACGTCGACCTCCCACAGGCGCGCGCCGGGGTGGCGGGACGCATTCGCGGAGGAGGCCGGCGCGGGGCCAGGGCGGACGGCGGTGGACACGGCGCGCCGATGCTGTCACGACGCGCGCCGGGCCGCGCTGCCAGGTGTCAGCCGTCCCGGACCGTCGGGTCCGGCCGACCGAGGCGCGCCGGGTCGGCGAGGACGTCGATCTCGACGATCGGGTACGCCGCGCTGAGCAGGACGCCGACCTCGGCACGCCCCGAGGCGCTAGGTTCGATCGCCGGTGTCGTGCTGCTGCTCACGTACGTCAAGCCGCTCGGCGAGGTGGACGCGCTCATGCGCGAGCACGTCGCGTGGCTGAACGAGCAGTACGACGGGCCGCTTCCTCGTGTCCGGGCGCCGGATCCCGCGCATCAGGGCAGCGAGGCCTAACGCTCCGGCCTCGAAATGAGCACGAGAATGGACCTTCTCGCCCGGGCGCGCCGCGACCTCCGCTACGAGCCGATCGAGAGGCGCGTGCGGGCGACCAGCGCCGCGCGGCGGTCGTCGACAGCACGCGCGCGGTCCTCGTCTGGGATCGCGGACGGCGACCTGGACGGCTACGTGGCGCTCGACTTCCACGCCTTCGACGAGTGGTACGAGGAGGACGAGCGGATCGCGGGCCACCCGCGCCATCGTTCCATCGCGTCGACGTCCGCCGGAGCTCCGGACCGGTCCGGATCGAGGTCGACGGCGACGTCGTCGCCGAGACCACCGGCGCGCGCCTGCTGTTCGAGACGAGCCTGCCGCTGCGCTTCGACGCGCCGCGCGAGGACGTGCGGGTCGAGCTGCACCCCGGCTCGCGACGAACGTACTGCCCCTACCAGGGCCAGGCGTCGTACTGGTCGGTCGACGCGGGCGGGCGCGGCCGTGAGGATCTGGCCTGGACCTACGAGGAGCCGCTCCCCCACGCCATCGCCGGTCTGGTCGCGTTCTGGGACGAACGCGTCGACGTGTTCCTCGACCGCGAGCGCCGGGAGCGACCCGGCGGCGCCATGGCCGAGTCGCTGCGCGATGAGTTCGGCGTCTAGCGCCGGGCCGCCGCGCGCTCGCCGGCGCCCGCAGGCGCGTCGTCGCGCTCGAGCCGCCCGTCGACCGGCATCGCCGCGGACAGCAGCGGCGATGCCGCGTTGGGGTCGTCCTGGTCGCAGACGAACAGGAAGTCCATGACGCCGGTCTCGAGAGAGGCGTGGATCCCCTCGACCTTGAACCGGCGGTCGATCGTGCGCAGGCGCCGGACGCGGCCGTCGAGGTCGATCGTCCCCACGACGGACCCGCGGATCCGGCGGTCGCGGTCGCGCGTCTGGGGCTGCGCTTCGGCCGAGGCGCAGAACGCGAGGATCTCGCCTCCGAGCGGCGCCGCGTCGCTGAAGGTCAGCGCCACGCCGTCGAGCTCGCCGAGGTCGTAGGCGCGGATCGCGGCGAGCTCGTGCACGTCGACCGTCCGGTCGCCGGCGAGCGACCGCATGACGTGCGCGAGCGAGAGCTCCGCGACGACGTTCGTCATCGACCCGCGGTTGCCGCGGTGCAGCAGCCACAACCGGTCCCCCATGACGCACGCGCCCTCGACGTTCAGCCCGTCGATCCGCTCGCCGAGAAGCGCGTACAGCGGCTGGAGGTCGATGACGGCGGGCTCGCCGCGCAGGGACCCGTCGGCCGCCAGCGCCCAGACGAAGCCGCGGTCGCGGCGCGGCGCCGATCCCGAGCCGAGGCCCAGGAGCGCGCCGTAGGGATGGCGCAGGAACGGCGGCAGCAGCGTCAGGACCTCGAGGTCGGGCTTCTCGTGATCGCCCGGGCCTGCCTCGCCCGCGAACACCCGACGCAGCGTTCCGGGGCTCGGCTGCGAGAGGCGGAACACGCCGAGGAACAGCAGGTCGTCGCCGATGACGTACACGAAATCGCCGCGGCGCACGACGCCGCTCGCCGACGACACGTGCGCGGGCTGCCCCTCCCCCGGCGGCTCGGCGAGGTCGAGGTCGCGCAGCGCACGCAGCTCGAGCGGGGGCAGCTCCTCGAGGCTGGACGATCGGCGGTCCATGTGCGTTCTGTACCCGGCGTCGCGCAGCTCACTGCGCGAAGGCTGAGCGCACCGCGGCGCCGATCGCCGCCGCGGCCCGCTCGACGTCGGCCTCCGTCGTCGCCCAGTTCGAGATCGAGATCCGGATCGCCGGCCGTCCCTGCCAGTGCGTGCCCGCCAGCCAGCACGTGCCGTCGCGCTGCACGGCGGCGACGGCGGCGTCCGTGACCGCGGCGTCGCCCACCTGGACGAGAACCTGGTTCAGCACGACGTCGTTGAGCACGGTGAGGGCCGGGTCGGCGCCCAGCGCCGCCGCCATGCGCCGCGCCAGGGCGCAGCAGCGGTCGACGAGATCCGCCACGCCGTCGCGCCCCAGCGCGCGCAGCGCGGCGTACACGGCGAAGCCGCGGGCGCGCCGCGACGCCTCGGGCGCCCAGTCGGAGTTCGAGCGCTCGCCTTCGCCGGCGCGGGTCAGGTAGGCGGCGGTCAGCGCCATCGCGGCGTGGTGCGCCGCCGGATCGGCGACCGCGACGACGCCACAGTCGTAGGGCACGTTGAGCCACTTGTGCGCGTCGGTGGCCCACGAGTGCGCCGCGTCGGCGCCGGCGACAAGCGGCGCGAGCGGGGGGCTCGCCGCCGCCCACAGCCCGAAGGCGCCGTCGACGTGCACCCACGCCCCGCGGGCGCGGGCGGCGGTGACGATGTCGTCGAGCGGATCGCAGGCACCGGTGTTGACGTTGCCGGCCTGTGCGCACACGATCGCGGGCCCCTCCCCCGCCAGCGCGCGCGCGAGCGCGTCCGCGCGCATCCGGCCCTGCCCGTCGACCGGCACCTCGGTCACCGTCCCGGTGCCAAAGCCGAGCAGGCGCAGCGCGCGCAGCACCGTGACGTGCGCCTCGGCGCCGACGATGACGGACACCGGCGGCGCGCCGACGAGCCCGCGGTCGGCTACGTCCCAGCCCACGGCCTCGAGGACGCGGTGGCGGGCGGCCGCGAGCGCGGTGACGTTGGCCATCTGCGCCCCGGTCACCAGCCCGACGCTCGCCCCGCCGGGCAGGCCGAGCAGCTCCTTGAGCCACTCGGCCGCGACCTCCTCGACCGCGGCGGCGGCCGGCGACGACACGGCGCTGAACGCGTTCTGGTCCCACGCCGCCGCCAGCCAGTCCGCCGCGAGCGCTGCCGGCAGCGCGCCACCGGTCACGAACCCGAAGTACCGCGGGCCTGGCGAGGCGACGAGGCCGGGGTCGGCGTCGCGGACCAGCTCGTCGATGACCTGCGGGCCGGGGACGCCGCGCGCGGGCAGCGGCCCGCTCAGCGCCGCGCGGAGCTCGGTGACCGACGCGCGCGCCCCGGCCGGCCGCGCGGCGACCGCCTCCAGGTGCGCGATCGCGTGCTCGGCCGCGAGCCGGAGAAGCGAGGGATCGGCGATCGACATCGGCGAAGCTTCTCAGCGCCGCTCTCGGGACCGGCGGCATCACACGCGCGCGCGGCGCGCGGGGTGCAGTTCCCGACGCCGCGACCGATTACCCGGGTCATGCGTCCTGTCTCCGTCGCACTGCCGGCCCAGCGGACCGCGCTCATCACGCGCGCGGTGGGCGCCGCATGGCCGCTGCAGGTCCTCGTGGTGGCGCTCTGGCTGCTCGTGCCGCACAGCCCCGACGCCCGCGAGGGGTGGGTGATCGCCCTCACGCTGGCGACCGCGCCCCTGCACGTGCCGCTCCTGCTCGCGCGCCCGCCGGCTTCCACGCGCGCACGCATGAACGTCGCCAGCGCGCTCGGGATCGCCCAGATGTGCGCGCTCGTGTGGGCCGGCGGCGGCCTGACGTCGGGCTTCGCGCTCATGACGCTGTGGTTGCTGCCCATGGCCGTATGCGCGCTTCCGCGCCGCGACGTCGCGGCGCAGATCGCGCTGATCGTCGCCGGCTGCGCGCTCGCCGCGGTGGTCGAGACGTCGCGCGGCGACCACGAGACGGTCGCCAGCCTGTGGGGCTTCGCGGTCGTGGCGATCGCCACCGTCGTCGTCAACACGGCCATGGTCGGCTTCCTCTACGGCCAGCTGCGCGCGACGACGGCGGACTACCAGCGCCGCAGCGTCGAGGACGCGCTGACCGGGCTCGCCAACCGCACCCTGCTGCACGAGCGGCTCGACGCGCTCGACGTCGCTTCCGCGCGCGCGGTGTACGTCATCGACGTCGACGGCTTCAAGTTCGTCAACGACTCGCTCGGCCACCACGCCGGCGACGGGATGCTCGCGCTGGTCGCCGAACGCCTATCGCACCACACGCGCCCGGGCGACCTCCTCGCCCGCCCGGGCGGCGACGAGTTCGTGCTCGTCGCCGACGGCATCCGCGACGACGAGACCGCGCTCGCGCTCGGCCGGCGGCTCGCCGACAGCTGCGTCGAGCCGCTGAGCCTGCACGGCGAGGAGGTCGAGGTGTCCGTCACCGTCGGGGTGCGCCTGGTCGTCGACGCCGCCAGCGGTGAGGAGGCGCTGCGCGACGCCGACCTCGCGCTGTACGCGGCGAAGACCGAGCGCCGCGGCTCGGTGAAGCTGTTCGAGGCGCCGATGCGCGAGGCCGCGACGACGCGCCTGACCCTCGAGCAGCACCTGCGCCGCGCGCTCGATCGCGGCGAGCTGCATGTCGTCTACCAGCCGGTGGTCGATGTCCGCGACTCCTCGATCGTCGGCATGGAGGCGCTGCTGCGCTGGCGCTCGGCGGCGCTCGGCGACGTCAGCCCGGCCCAGTTCATCACGATCGCGGAGCGGACCGGGCTGATCCTGCCGATCGGGCGCTTCGTCCTCGCGCAGGCGATCGAGCGGCTGGCCGCGTGGCACGCCGCCGGCCACGACGTCCGCGTCTCGGTGAACCTGTCCGCCAGCCAGCTCGCCGACGAGCAGCTCCCCGAACTGCTCGAGGAGCTGCTCGAGACCCACGGCGCGCCCGCCGACCGGCTGCTGCTCGAGCTGACCGAGACCGCGCTGATGCACCACGCCACCGACCAGCCGCTCCAGATGCTCGACCGGCTGCGCGCGGCCGGCGCCGGCCTCGTGCTCGACGACTTCGGCACCGGCTATTCGTCGCTGTCGCGGCTGAGCCGGCTTCGCCTGGCCGCGGTGAAGATCGACCGCGCGTTCATCGCCGCGATGGAGATCGACCACGGTGCCCGCGCGGTCGTGACCGCGGTCCTGCAGATGGCGGGCCCGCTCGGATGCGCCGTCGTCGCCGAGGGCATCGAGACGAGCGCGCAGCGCGAGCTGCTCGCCGAGCTCGGCTGCCCGCGCGCGCAGGGCTATCTCTTCGGCCGGCCGCAGCCCCCGGCCGAGGCGACCGCGGCCCTGGAGGCGGGCCGCGCCGCCGTCGCGGTCTGACCCCGCGCCCGCTCGCCCGCGATCGGGCACGTCCTACAGTGGCTCACCGTGACCGAGCGCGAGGACGAGCTGCGCGAGGAGCAGGCGCGCCTCGACGAGACGTTCGCCGCCTACGACGAGGCGCTCGGCCGCCTCACCGCGCGGACCCGGCGCGGCGGTGTCGACGAGTTCGCCGACGAGGCGCTCGAGCGCATGCGGCGCGAGCGCATTCGCGTCTACACCGACGCCAGCGGGCCGCTCTACTTCGGGCGGATCGACCCGGTCGACGGTGCGCCGCGCTACATCGGCCGCCACGTGGTCGTCGACCGCCGCAACCAGGTCCTGGTCAGCAACTGGCGCGCGCCGGCGGCCGAGCCGTTCTACGCCGCCACCGCGCGCGACCCGCGCGGGATCTCGTTGCGCCGGCGCCTGGACATCGACGACCGCCGCGTCCTGGGGTTCGTCGACGAGACCCTCGACGGCGACGCCGCCGACCACCTCACCGAGGCGATCGTCGAGGACATCACGCGCCGGCGCGTCGGCGAGATGCGCCAGATCATCGCCACGATCACGCCCGAGCAGTACGCGATGATCCGCGAGGACCCCACCCCGCCCCTCGTCATCCAGGGCGGGCCGGGGACCGGCAAGACCGCCGTCGGGCTGCACCGCGCGGCGTGGTTGCTGTACGCGAACCCCGGCCTCGCGCGCGAGGGCGTCCTCATCGTCGGCCCGAACCGCACCTTCATCCGCTACATCGGCCAGGTGCTGCCGTCGCTGGGCGAGCAGAGCGTCGACCAGCGCGAGATCGACGCACTGATCTCCCGGCCGCATCGCGAGATCGGCGAGAGCCGCGAGCTCGCGACCCTCAAGGGCAGCGGCCGGATGGCGGTCCTGCTGCACCGCCTGCTCTGGAGCCGGCTGCGCGCCCCCGAGGAGGACGTGGTGATCCGCGCCGGCGGCGGGTGGGCGCGGATTCGAGCCGACGAGGTCGTCGCCCTGCAGGCGGCGGCGCGCGAGCGGACGCGCACCTACCAGTCGGCGCGGATGCGCTTCCGCGACACGCTTGCCGACCAGCTGGCGACGAGCGCGGGCCCCCAGTCGGTGCGCGGCACCGCCGTGTCGTACGCGGATACGGTGACGGCGGTGCGCAAGACCTCCGAGTACCAGCGGCTGGCCAACCGCGTCTGGCCGCGGGTCACGCCCGAGCGCCTGTTCGCCGACCTGTTCACGAACCGCCGGCGGCTCAAGACGCTGGGCGCCGGCCTGCTCGCCGACGAGGAGATCGACCTCCTGCTCGGCGTCTCGGCACCGTCCGGGCGGCTCGAGATGACGCCGACGGACGTCGCCCTGTTCGACGAGGCGCGGTGGCTGATCGACCCGGACATGCGCACGTTCGGGCACGTCGTGATCGACGAGGCGCAGAACCTCACGCCGATGGAGCTGCGGATGGTCGTCCGGCGCGCGCGGCGCCAGTCGCTGACCATCCTCGGCGACATCGCCCAGCGCACCACCGAGGCCGGGTTGTCGACGTGGGCCAACGTCCTGCGCGAGGCGGGCGTGGAGCGGTTCGAGACCCGCGAGCTCGAGCTCAGCTACCGGGTGCCCGACGACTTCCTGCGGCTCGCGTCCGGCGTGGCGGATGCGGGCACGTGGGTCCCCCGCGGCGTGCGCCGCGCGCCGTGGCCGCCGGTCGCCGTGCGAGCGGACGAGGCGGCGCTCGGCGCGGTCGTGGCGCTGCTGGGCGAGCGGATGGCGGCCGACGTGGGCAGCGTCGCGGTCGTCGCCCCGCCCGAGGCGCTCGCCGCCGTCCGCGCCGGCCTCGAGGGGCTGCCGTACGCGGACGCTGCGACCGAGGCGCTCGGGACCGGGATCAACCTCGTCGACATGCACGTCGTCAAGGGACTCGAGTTCGACACGGTCGTCGTCGTCGAGCCGGGCGCGATCCTCGCCCTGCGGCCCGACGGCGGCCGTGGCGGCCTCTACACCGCGCTCACCCGCTCGACCCGCGCGCTGGCGATCGTGCACGCCGCCGAGCTTCCGGCCGAGCTGGAGTCGAACCCCGCGCTCGTGCGGCTCACGAGCGGCGACCCGGCGGTCGAGTGGGCGGCGCTGCGGCGCGAGGACGCCGCGCTGGCCGCCTGACCGGGTCAGCCGGGGTCGGCCGCCTCGACCGCGGCACGCAGGTAGCGCTCGGGGGCGTCGAGGACATGCCATGCCCGCACCGTAGCGGCGGGCGGCCGGCGCTCCTCGCCGGCCGCTCAGGCCGCCTCGGCGGCGTGCGGGTCGAACGGCTCGAGCCGCTCGTCCGCGTCGCGCAGCGCCTCGGCGACCTCGCGCGCGGCGCCCGCGTGGCGGCGCGGGATGCGCACCCGGCCGTCCGGGCGGATCAGGAAGACCATGCGCGGGCGCTCCGGGCGCAGCTCGGCCATGTGGCGGTGCTCGCCCTCGCCCTCGGGCCAGGTGTGGACGTGGCCGGACTCGAACAGGATGCCGCGGCCGTGGCCGTCGCCGGGGCGCCACCACAGGCGGTGCGGCTCACGCGGCGCGTGCGCGCGGCCCGAGCAGTCGTTGTCGCCGTGATTGCCGCCCACACCACGGTCTTCGACCGTGACGGCGCCGGCTTGACCCCACGCTCGCCCGCTCGGGGGAGCCGGGCGCGTCGAGTGCCGGCCCGACGGCCGAGACGAGTAAGGGACCTCCGTGCTCGGGCGCCAACCGTCCATCAGCGCCGCCGCCGGCGGCGCGAGAACAGAGGGAGACCCAACGTGTCGATCTTCTTGCCCAGCCGCAGGCCTCGCGGCGCCGGTCTCGGGGCGCTCGCGGCCGTTGTCGTCGCGGTCGCGACGAGCCCCGCCGCGGTCGCGGCCAGCGGGAGCGGGTCGGGCGGGAGCGCCGGCTCGGGCGCCGCCGCCGCCGACTTCGCCCTCACCGCGAAATACAAGCCGCCGGTGTTCATCGGCCACCTGGTCCGCGGCGGGCTGCTGAGCTGCGCGTTCTGCACGACGTCCGTGGAGCCGCGCTATCCCGTCACCGGCTTGACGCCCGGATGGAACTCCAACTTCCTCGGGGTCGTCTCGTTGAACGGGTTCGCGGGCGATGTCACCCTCGCGGTCACCGGCCTGCCGGCGGGGGTGTCGTCGCACACGGCCACGAGCGTGCGCGTGCCGCGCGGCGGCGCGACCACGACGCCGTTCTCGCTGCGGGCGAGCTCGTCCGCCGTGACGGGCACCGCGACCGTGACCGTGCGCGCGGTCGGCGGCGGCCGGGTCCACACCATGCCCCTCCCGATCTCGATCGCCGACGCGCTGCCCGGGTCCTGAGCCAGACGTGGGCCGAGCGGTCGCGCCCGGCCCCGCAGACTCGGACGCGGACGCCGCGGCGCCGATGCGATCGCGCGCCGGTGTGCTACCGCTTCGCTGCACATGCGCGTCCTCGTCACCGGCAGCTCGGGCCACCTCGGAGAGGCGCTCATGCGCGTCCTCGGCGCGGAGGACGGCATCGACCCCGTCGGCCTCGACGTGCTGCCCTCGCCGCACACGACCGTGGTGGGCTCCGTGGCGGACCGCGCCGTCGTGCGAGGCGCCATGGCGGGCGTCGACGCGGTCCTGCACGCCGCCACGCTCCACAAGCCGCACGTCGGCTCCAACGGCCGGGCGGAGTTCGTCGACACGAACGTGACCGGAACGCTCAACCTGCTCGAGGCGGCCGTCGCCGCCGGCGTCGGCCGCTTCGTGTTCACGAGCTCCACGACCACCTTCGGGCGCGCGCTGACGCCGCCGTTCGGCGCGCCCGCGGCCTGGATCGACGAGGCCGTCGTGCCGGTGCCGAAGAACATCTACGGCGTCACGAAGACCGCCGCCGAGGACCTGTGCGAGCTGTTCCACCGCGACCACGGGCTGCCGTGCCTCGTGCTGCGCACCTCGCGCTTCTTCCCCGAGGCCGACGACCGCGACGACGTCCGCGCCG
>DATAAR010000295.1:0-14260 GCA_036259975.1 Solirubrobacteraceae bacterium
CCCCACGCCGCGAGCCGCGCCACGAATCGCCACGACGCCGCCGTCCACGAGGCCCGCTCGAACCGGCGTTAGCAACGTCGCCGCCAGCACCGGAGCCGAAGCAGAACTCAGCCCGGGCGTCGACCTGGCTCTCGGAACGGATGAGGAGTGGGCGCCCGTACAGGCGGCAGCCCGGCTTCCGCTATGAGCGCCAGACGGTCACCCGCGGAGTCTCGTTCCCGGGCCGTCCAAGAGTTATGCCGATCTTTCGAGCTCGCCTCCGGCGCTCGGCAGGCGATCCCGGGAACCTCTCGGCATAACGCACGAATCCGCATAAAGCGACTTATGCGGACATCCGCATAAGTCGCTGCAGCACGCGAGCGCCTCGGGCCGCGGCAGACCGCGGCGCCGCGCGCCGCGGGGCGCTGACCGCGTGCCGTTCCGATCGGGTGATGGCCCCGGGAACCGCCGGGTCGCCCGGGCTACGGTTCGCCGCGCTCGCCGCCGCCCCGCCGGCTGCGGGACCAGCCGCGTGACGCGGGCCACCAGGCCCCGAGGGTTCGGCTGGCATCAGTCCATCCCCGGCCCCTCTCCCGATGCGCATCCCCGTCCTTCTCCTGTGTCTGCTCGGAGCGCTGTCCGCGCTCGTCGCCCCGGCGGCCGCCGCCACCACCGTCACGAGCTCCGGCTCGGAGCTCGCCGTCGCCGCCGACCCGGGCGTCGCGAACGACATCACGATCGAGCCGGGTGCCGCGGCCGGCACGCTGCGCATCCGCGACGGGGCTGGCGCCGTCACCGCTGCCGGCTGTGCCGCCGTCGAGCCCGGCGTGGCCGACTGCCCCCTGCCCACCGCGGTCGACGTCGCGCTGGGCGACGCGAACGACCGCCTCACGGCCGCGGCGGCGCCGGTCGCGGTCGAGGTCGACGGCGGCGACGGAGATGACCTGATCACCGGCGGCACGCTCGCCGACGCCCTGACCGGCGGGGCGGGCGCGGACACGGTCGCCGGCGGCGCCGGCCCCGACACGATCCACGTCCGCGACTCCGGCGCGGACACAGTCGACTGCGGCCCGGGCGCCGACGACGCGTCCGACGCCGACGCCGCGGTCACGGACGCGCTGACCGCCTGTGAGGAGACGCCCGCCACGGCCGGTGCCCCGAACACGTTCGTCGTCTCCGGCCCGGCTGCGGCCACGAAGAGCACCGTCGCCCGCTTCGTCTTCAGCGCGAGCGAACCCGGTGTCGTGTTCGAGTGCTCGCTCGACGGCGGCCCGTTCGCCGGCTGCGCGGCCGAGACCGAGCTCACCGGTCTCGCCGACGGCCGTCATACGCTGGAGGTCGTCGCCGTCGACCCTGTCGGCAACGCCGATCCCGCTCCGGCGTCGCACGCGTGGAGCGTCGACACGCAGGCGCCGACCGTCACGATGACGGACACGCCGAAGGTCTCGACCAACGAGACCACCGCCCGCTTCCCGTTCATCGTCAGCGAGTCCGCGGCGACCGCGGAGTGCCGCCTGGACGCCGGCGCGTGGGCGGACTGCGCTGCGCTGCCGGCCCCGCAGTACAGCGGTCTCGGGGAGGGCGCGCACACCTTCACCGTCCGCGTGGCCGACGCGGCCGGCAACACCGGCTCCGCGAGCTTCGCGTGGGCCGTCGACCTCACGGCGCCGCTCGCCTCGTTCACCGCCCGTCCCGCCGCGATCAGCGGCGACGCCACCCCGGCATTCGGCGTGTCGGTCTCCGAGCCGGCGACGCTGAAGTGCAGCCTCGACGGCACCGCGTTCGTGCCGTGCTCGACGTCGCCGAGCTACGCCGGGCTCGTCGACGGCGCGCACGCGCTGGAGGTCCAGTCCACCGACCCGGCGGGCAACGCCACGGTGATCCGCGCCACGTGGATGCAGGACACGCTGCGCCCGCAGACCCAGCTGACCTCCGGCCCCGCGACCTCGGCACCGGTCAACAGCGCGCAGGCGACGCTGACGTTCGCGTCCGCGGACGGCGTGCGCTTCGAGTGCTCGCTGGACGGCGCCGGGTGGGAGTCGTGCGCGAGTCCCGTCACGTACCGCGGTCTCGCCAACGGCGGGCACACGTTCGCCGTGCGCGCGGTCGACGCCGCGGGCAACGTCGACGGGACGCCGGCGTCGCGCGCGTGGACGGTGCAGGTGGACGGCGCGCCGACGGCCCGGATCGCCGTCACTCCCGACGGGGACGGCTTCGTGCTCGACGCGGGCGCCAGCACCGACCCCGAGCGCGGCGCGCTGAGCTACCGCTGGCAGCAGAACGGGCAGCCGGCGGGCAGCGCGCCGACCCTGCGCTACGCCGCCCCGGACCGCGAGACCCGCGACGCGTTCACGCTCACCGTCGTCGACCGCGGCGGCCTGCAGGGCCGGGCGACCGTCGTGCTGCGCACCCGCTCGACGGTGGAGCCCGCCGCGCACGAGGCGGTGGAGGTCATACGCTTCGGCTCCGGTACGCGGCTGGCCGCCGGCGCCCGGGCGCGCATCGCCGCGCTGCGCGCTGCGATCGCTCCGGGCTCCGCCGTGCGCATCGAGGGCCACGCGCGTCCGTCCGCCCACGCCGCGCGCGTGTCCCAGGCGCGCGCGCACACGGTGCGCGCGCTGCTCGCGAAGGGCGCCGCGGCGCCGTCGAAGGTCGCCGTCGTGGCGCGCGGCGCCGCGGACGCCGCGGGCAGCAACCTCACGGCGGCCGGGCGCGCGCGCAACGACCGCGTCGTGGTCACTGTCCGCTACGAGAGCCAGGCCGAGCGGCTGGTCACCGAGCAGGAGGGCAACGCCGCGGTGCGCCGCAGCACCGCCCCGCAGCCGGTCCCTGCCGCCTCCGGCCCGGCCCCGAAGCTGTTCGCCTTCTACTCCGCGGTGCCCGGCGCGCTGCGCCGCCTGCAGGAGGTCGGCGCGCGCGTCGACGTGCTCGCGCCGAACTGGTACTCGCTGTCGCCGCGCAGCGGCGCGGTCCGCGGCGGCCGGCCGGACGCGAGGGTGATGGCGCTCTCGCGGCGGCTGCGATTCGACGTCTGGCCGGTGGTCAACGCGACCATGAACGGCTCGCGGCTGATCGACTCGGCCGCCGGCCGGCGCAGGATCGTCCGGCATATCGTCGCGCTGGCAGCCCGGCACAGGCTCGACGGCGTGACGCTCGACATGGAGGAGATGCTCCCGCGCCAGCAGGCGGCGTTCAGCGCGCTCGTCGCCCAGCTCGGCTCGGAGCTCCATCGCGCCCACCGCAAGCTCGGCGTGTACGCGGTGCGGCGGACGGCCACCCAGGTGACGGACTCGGCGGCCGCGTACGACTGGCCCGCGCTCGCTCGCGCGGCCGACCTCGTGCTGGCCTCGGGCTACAACGAGCACGCCGCGAACAGCACGCCGGGGCCGGTGACGACGCAGGCAGGGTTCGACCGGCTGGCCCGCTACGCCGCGTCCGTGTCCCGCACGAAGGTGGCCCCGACGCTCGGCGCCTTCGGCTACCGCTGGGCCGGCGGCAGCGGGCGGATGGTGTCGAGCGCCGAGGCCGAGCGCCGCTGGCCGGTCCGCGCCGAGCTCGGCGGCGCGGACGGCCGGTCGCGGATCGACGGCTCGGTCCGCACGCACTTCGAGGCGTCCGAGGACCTGTGGGCGCGCGAGCAGGCCGCCCGGCGCGCCGGCGCCAGATGGATCGGGCTGTTCACGCTGGGGCGCGAGCCCGAGCGCTTCTGGGAGCGCTCGGCGGTCCGCTGATCGCCGGTCGGCCCGGCGGCGGCGCGAGCGGCGGGAGTGCGGCGCGCGCTCCCGCCACGGCCGTCGTCAGGCCGGCGCCTTGACGCTCGCGATGAAGCCCCGCACGTCGGCCGCGGGCTCCGAGTACGCCTCGCCGAGGGTGTCCTCCATCGCGGTCATGAACTCCTCGGCCCAGCTCGGGAAGTCGTAGTCGATCGAGCGCAGGAACTCGAGCGTCGCCGCCAGGCGAATGTCGGCGATCGACGGCTGATCGCCGCCGATGAAGCGCCTGCCGTCGAGGAAGAACGAGCGGTAGACGTCCAGCGGGTCGGCGAGAGCGGCCTCGGCGTCGCGCTGGGCCTGCGCCTTGAGCTCGTCGTCGGCCCCCGAGGTCGCGACCTCGCCGGCGTACTGCGGGAAGCCCAGCGTTGGGTACGTCGCGCGGGCGAGGAGCGGATAGAGCGTGCCGATGAGGTAGTACATCGCGTTGTCCACCATGGCCCGCTCGCCGGGATCTGCCGGATAGAACCGGTCCAGCCCGTGCTTGTTGCACAGGTACGCCATGATCGCGCAGCTCTCGCCGAGCGTCCCGCGCGGGAGGGCGGGGTCCTCGAGGGTCGGCGTCAGATGGGCGGGGTACTTGCGCAGGTAGTCCGGCTCCGTCGTCTTGCCCCAGACGTCGACCTCCTCGAAGTCGAGCCCCGCGGCGCGCACGAAGATGCGCGCGGTCAGGTTGTTCACGCTGGGCCGCAGGATGTTGAGGGTGTAGTCGGCCATGTGGGTGGCTCCTCTCCCCGCCGTCTAGGCGGTCTGCTTCTGGTACGGGTCTGCGGGCGAGCGGTCGTCGGAGAGCGATCCCCGCGACCGCCTGACGAGCTGCTCGATCGCGTCGGCGAGGTGCTCGCGGGCGATGTTGTAGTCGCCGCGCTCGACGCGGATGCGGTGCGCCTCGAGCAGCACGTCGGCGTGGGCGAAGCCGAACGGCGGCTCGAAGCGGTACGAGGCGAGCTCGATCAGCAGACCGAGCGGATCCTCGAAGTAGATCGAGTCCATGAAGCCGCGGTCCTTGACGCCGCTGTGGCGGATCCCGCGCTCGTCGAGGCGCTCGACGGCCTGGTGGAACGTCGCCTGCGACAGCGAGAACGCGATGTGGTGCACGCAGCCCGGGTCGGTCGGCGTGCGGCTGGGGTCGGCCACCCGGTCCTCGCTCGTGAATATCGTGATCAGGCGGCCGTCACCGGGATCGAAGTAGAGGTGGCTCTCGTTCGGGTTGTCGAGGTTCGGCTGCTCGAAGACGAACGGCATGCCGAGCACGCCCTCCCAGAAGTCGATCGACGTGCGGCGGTCGGCGCCCACGATCGTGATGTGGTGGACGCCCTGGCTCTGGAGCTTGCGCATGGTTACCCCCTCGTCTCCACGAGTTTCGACTTGTACTCGCTGCGTTGCAAGCTGCCCCACGGCACGAGCTGCACGTCGGCCTGGACGACGAGGGCGCTGCGCAGGCGCTCGTGGATCGCCTCGGCGAGCGCGGGGTCAGCGGTCGCGCCGCGCGCGAGCTCGACGCTGACCGGCAGCGGCGGCTCCTGCTTCACGCCCGGCGCCCGGGGCCGGACGAGGATGTGCCCGCTGACGTCGGGCGCGAACCCGCTCACGACCTCGCGCACGGCCGCGGGGAACACGTTCACGCCCCGCACGATGAGCATGTCGTCGGTGCGCCCGATGCAGCGCAGGCGCGGGCCGGTGCGGCCGCACGGGCACGGGCTGGTCTTGACCTCGACGTGGTCGCGCGTGCGGAAGCGCAGCAGCGGCGCGGCGCGGTGGCGCAGGTGGGTCAGCACGAGCTCGCCCGCCGCGCCGTCCGCGATCGCGCGGGCGGCGCCGGTCCCGGGGTCGATGAGCTCCGCGTGGACGAAGCCGCGGGCGCCGAGGTGCATGCCGTCCTGCTGCTCGCACTCGCCCCAGAGCGAGACGCCGATGTCGCCGATGCCCATGGCCTCCGTGACCCTGGCGCCCCAGCCCACCTCGAGCGACGCGCGGAACGCCGGCTCGCCGCCGCCGGGCTCGCCCGCCACGAGGACGCGCTCGACGCTCGACGCGCGCAGGTCGACGTCCCGGTCGGCCGCCCACTCGACGAGGTAGGCGGCGTAGGACGGGGTCAGCACGGCGGCCTGCGGCCGGAGCAGCTCGATCGCCCGCATCAGGCGCTCCGAGTTGCCGGTGCCGACGGGGATGTGGCACAGGCCGATGCGCTCGAAGGACGCGAGCGCCGCGCCGGCCGCGAACGGTCCCGCGTTGTACGTCGACACGATGCGCTGGCCGGCCGCGATGCCCGACGCCGCGTAGCTGCGCGCTGAGCCGGTGACCCAGTTGTCGAGGTCGCCCGCGGTCAGCGGGATGTAGCTGGGCGTGCCGGTGGTGCCGCTCGTCGAGTAGATGCGGACGATCTCCTCCGGCGCGGCGCACAGGTGCGCGCCGATCGGGTTCTCGGGCGTGCACGTCGCCCGGATCTCGGGCTTCTCCGTGAACGGCAGGCGCGCGATGTCCGCCAGGCCGCCGGCGTCCGCGGCCGAGGCCGCCCCGGCCGCCGCGAGCTTGTCGCGGTAGAACGCGGAGCGCTCGAAGAGGTAGCCGAGCTGCGCGCGGTAGCTCGCGTCGTCGGCCGCGAGCTGCTCCTCCCACGGGCGCGCCTCGACCTCGGGGTCGAGCATCACCGGTGCCCGTCGCGGGGCGGTGGCTCGTAGGCGATCGCCTCCTCCGCTCCGGCCGCCATGCGAAAGCCGAGCGGCCGCTCGCGCTCCTCCGCGAGGTGGGCGAGCAGGCTGGCCGTGCGCGCCAGGATCGGCACGGACTTCACGGTCGCCGGCGGGAAGCCGAGGTCGAGCATCACCGCCGCGATCGGCATCGCGACGTTCATCGTCAGCGGCTTGCCGTACGCCTCGGCCGCCGCGGCTCGGAGATGGCGCGCGAGCGCGACGTGCGGGCCGCTGACGCCGCGCTCGTCGGCGAGCTCGAGGATCCGCTCGGCGCGCGGGTCCAGCGGACGGTGGACCGGGTGGCCGAAGCCGGGCAGCCGGCCGCCGGACGCCCGCACCGCGCGCACGGTGTCCGCGGCGACCCCCTCGGGTGCGCCGCCGGCGGCGACCTTCGCCTGGGCGTCCGCGAGCAGCTGGGCGCAGGCCTCGGACGTGCCGAGGATGACCGGACCGCAGCCGAGGATGCCCGCCGCCACGGCGCCCTGCAGCGAGCCGGGGTCGGCGGCGAGCGTCATCCGCGCGGCGACGTTCGTGGGCATCATCCCGTGCTCGGCGATCGCGATCAGCAGCAGGTCGAGGAAGTAGCGCTGGTCGTCGGTCGGCTCGTCACCGGTGAGCAGCAGGTGGAAGTACTCGGTGAACGTGAGCCGGCCCATGAGGTCGCCGGTGAGATCGCGGCCGCGCACCTCGACGCGGTCGGGATGGGCCTGGCTGATGTGGCTGACGGCCGGTCCGCCGCTACCGATCTGCATGCACGCCCTCGCAGCCCCGCATGGTGAGGGCGCGAGGCTACTGGACGGAGCGCCGAACGAACGAGCGCCGTCTCGCGGTACCGGGCGCTCAGAAGCGCCAGCGCACGCGGGCGGCGCCGCGCGTGGCGACGTAGCGGTCGCTGCTCGGACGCAGGTCGCCCGTGACGCGCCGCCCGCGCCACGAAAACGTGCGCCGGCCGCTCGGCGTCGGCGTGAGGTCGAGCGCCCTGCGGTGCGCCCCGCGAAGGCGGCGGTTGCGGCGAGGACGGCGAGGAGGGGAGGCGTCGGTGCATGCGCGCGCCCATACCTACGCCGCGGTCGAGCGACGCCGGCGGTCCGGTAGAAGTCGCGCGTGGCCATGTTCCTGGTCGTGCGGCATCGCTCGCGCCCGCGCTGGCATCCGTCGCGGCCGCTCGAGGAGCAGTCCGACCGGCCGGCGCACGCGGCGTTCATGGACGGGCTCGTCGACGACGGTTCGTCGTCGTGGGCGGGCCGCTTGCGGATGAGCACCGCGTGGCGCTGGCGATCGAGGCGGATTCCGAGGACGCCGTCCACGCCGCGCCGGCGCGGGACCCGTGGACCGGTACTGACCTCGCGACCGCGAGCATCGACCCGTGGACCATCCGGCTCGACGGGCGGCGCGGCGGCTGACCGCCGGAGCCCCTCGTACACGACCGGCTCTCGCGCCACGCCGGCGCGATAGGCGTCACGTGGTCAGGCCGACGCGCCCGGCGGCCGCGGGATGTGCCGGCTCGGGTCGATGAGCGTGCACCGGTCGAAGCGGCAGCGCACCAGCGTCCGCAGCACGCGCAGGCCGTCGCGCGCAGTGAGCTTCTTGCCCTCCTCGCGGCTGCGGGCCTGGTAGGTGATGGGCACCTCGTAGATCCGCACGCCGGCGCGCATGAGGCGGGCGGTGACCTCGGCCTCGAACGCGAAGCCGCTCTCGCGCAGGTTCAGCGCGCGGAACAGGTCCGTGGGGAGGACCTTCTGGCAGGTCATGATGTCCGACAGCCACGTGTTGTAGAGGGCGTTGGCCGCCGTGGTCACGAGCTTGTTGCCGACGACGTACCAGAAGCTGTAGGCGGAGTGGGCATCGAAGCCTCGCACGCCGTAGACGGCGTCGGCGTCGCCGCGCAGCAGTGGCCCCAGCAGCGGTCCGATGTTTGCCGCGTCGTACTCGAGGTCGGCGTCGAGGATGGTCGCGTACGTCCCGCGGGCGTGCTCGAGCGCGGTCGCGATGGCCGCGCCCTTGCCGCGGTTGCGATCGTGCAGGACGAGCCGCACCTGCTCGGGCCAGTGCTGGTCCCGGAGCCACTCGCGCGTCCCGTCGGTGGAGTGGTCGTCCACGATCACGAGCTCCACGTCTGCGACCGGCAGCTTGGCCGTGAGGACCTGGTCGACCGCGTCGGCGATCGTCGGGTGCTCGTTGTACACGGGCATGAGGATTGACACGTCGGCCATCGGGTGGACCTGCGAGCGCCCTACGCGGCGGTGTGGACGAGCGCCTCACGCACCGCGACCGTCGCGCGTGCCGCCTGTGCCGCGCTCAGCACCGGGCTCATCGGGATCGCCAGCGCGGAGCGGGCCAGCTCCTCCGTCCCGGGGAGCTCGACCCCGGCGCCCCACTGCGCCATCGCCGGCTGACGGTGCGAGGGCACGCGGTAGTACGCCTTGTGGCCGACGCCGTTCTCGCGCAGCGCTGATGCGATCCGCTCGATCTCGCGGTGGCGGATCATGTACAGGTGCCACGCCGGGCGGGCCCCCGCGACCGGGCGCGGAAGGCCGACGACCTCGTCCAGGCCGGCCGCCCGGTAGTGCCCGGCGGCGGCGCGCCGGCCGTCCGCCCAGTCGTCGAGGTGAGGGAGCTGGACGCGCAGGATCGCGGCTTGGACCTCGTCGAGGCGCGAGTTCCAGCCGACCCGCTCGAACGTCGTCTTGTCACGCGAGCCGTGGAACCGCAGCATCCGGCACTGCTCGGCGATGCGGTCGTCGTTGGTCGTAATCGCCCCGCCGTCGCCGAAGCAGCCGAGATTCTTCGATGGGAAGAAGCTGAAGGTCGCCGCCGTCCCGAGCGCGCCGGGCCGGCCGTCGTCCGTCGTCGAGCCCGCGGCCTGGGCAGCATCCTCGAGCACGGGGACGCCCAGCGCCTCGATCGCCTTCACCGGCGCCACGTTCCCGAAGAGGTGGACCGCGATCACGGCCTTCGTGCGCGGCGTGAGCGCGGCCGCGACCGTCTCCGGCGTCACGCACGATGTCTCGGGGTCCACGTCGCAGAACACGGGGCGGGCGCCGGTCGGCGGGATCGCCTCCGCGGACGCGTAGAACGTGTACGAGGGGACCACGACGTCGTCGCCTGGGCCGACACCCATGGCCGTGAGCGCGATCGTCAGCGCGTCGGTGCCATTCGCCACCCCGACCGCGTGGGCGGCGCCGCAGTAGTCGGCGAACTCGCGCTCGAACGCCGCGACCTCGGGACCGAGCACGTATGCGCCGCTGTCGAGCACGCGCGCGATCGCGGCGTCGATCGCGTCGCGCAGCGGCGCGAGCGGGGTCGCCGTGTCGAAGAGCGGGACGGTCATGGCCGCACAGGCTAGTCACGCGCCGCGCCCGGAGCGCGGCGGGGTGACGCACGGCGGCGGCTAGCATCCTCGCGCGATGGCAGACCGAGCACAGGCGGCGGGCGACGCCGAGCCGGCCGCCGCGGCGCCGCGCGGCTCGTCGCCACCGACGTTCACGGCCCCGTTTCGCGGGCTCGGCCATGGCGTCGCGCAGCTCGGCCGGCCCGAGGAGCGGCGGATCGACGAGCAGTCGGCCACGTTCCGGGCGGTCCAGACGGTCGCGCGCGTCCCGGGCCTGCGGCGGCTCGTCGGCGCGATCCCGCCCGCCACCGCGCCGGGCCGGGCGTCGGTCGCCGCGCGCGACCCCGACGCGGTGCTCGCGTCGCCGCTCTACGAGCGCCTCGTCCGCCTGCGCGGCAGCGAGCGCTACCGGCGGCTCCGCGGCCGGCTGTCACCGGAGCCGCGCGCCCACGATGCGGCGGGCCCGCCGGGGGCGCCCGCGGACGCGACCGCGGCGCTCGGGTCGCCCCCGCGGCTCGGTCCTTGGGCCTCGCGAGCGGTCGACGAGGCGATCGACCTGCTGCGGCGCGTGCCGTTCGACGAGATCCAGCGCCGCGGCTGGCACTTCCAGCCCAACCACTTCTACTGGCCGCTGAACGACGTCGAGTTCCTGCGCGACAACCCCCGGCTGTGGCATGACCGTGGCCTGCCGCGCGGCGTGCGATGGGACCTCGACGCGCAGCTCGCGGTCGCCCGCACGGTCGAGCGGTACCGCCCAGAGCTCGCCGACGTGCCGGTCGAGGCGGTCCCCGGGCGCGCGGAGTACGCGTGGAACAACGGCGCCTTCGGGGGCGCCGACGCGGTCGTGTACTACGGGCTCGTCCGCGAGCTCCGGCCCCGCCGCGTGGTGGAGGTCGGGTCGGGCTGGTCGAGCCTGCTCCTGGCGCGGGCGCTACAGCGCAACGACGCTCCGTGCGACGTCACGCTCGTCGAGCCCTTCCCGGACCAGCGGACCTTCGCCGGGCTGCCCGCCGGCTGGGACGTGCACCGCGCGATCCTCCAGCACGCCGACCTGTCGCTGTTCGAGCGGCTCGGTCCGGGCGACATCTGCTTCTACGACGGCTCGCACTGCGCGCGGACCGGCGGCGACGTCAACTGGTTCCTCTTCGAGGTCTTGCCCCGGCTCGCGCCGGGCGTCTTCGTGCAGGTCCACGACATCTTCCTGCCCGACGACTACCACGACGCGTGGGTCTTCGACGAGGGGCTGAGCTGGAACGAGCAGTACGTGGTGCAGGCGTTCCTCATGCACAACGACGCCTACCGGGTGCACATCGCCAATCACATGCTCTACCGCGAGCGGCGTGAGGCGCTCGGCGAGCTGTACGGCATGGACGGCGGCAGCCTGTGGCTCGAGAAGACGCGATGACGCTCGGCCGGACCCCAGCGGGCCCGGCGCCGCCCGCGGACCGGCCCGAGGACGCCGAGGTGGCGGGCTGGATCGAGGAGATGCGCCGCCACGTGGCCCAGGCGCCCGACGTCTACCGGCCGGGGGCGTTCTGGACCGACCTGCTCGAGCGCAACCTCGCCATGCTGCGCGCCGACGGCATCCGCCGCTTCAAGCGGACCGTCGCCAACAACTACTACAACTGGCTCGTCACCTCATGGCTCGACCCGCAGCTGCGCAACGCCGCCCTCGGCTGGGTGCGCCACCCGAGCGCCGCGCCGCTCCGGGCGCGGATGGAGCCGGCGCACGCCGTGCGCACGATGGCCCGCGGCGACGCGTTCGACCTGTCGCCCGCCGCCGCGCGCCGCTACCGCCTGTTCGTCGCGCAGACGTGGGAGCGCGCGCGGCGGGACGACCGCCTCGGCCTCACGGAGCGCATGGAGGAGCCCGAGATCGGCACGCCGGTGCGCCTCTGGTCGCGCGGCCGGCTGGTGTCGCAGGACCTCGCCAACAGCATCATCGAGTGCAACTACACGGCAGGGTCGGGCCTCGTCCGCGACGGCGCGCGGATCGCCGAGCTCGGGGCGGGCTACGGGCGCCTCGCCCACGTCCACCTCGCCGCGGCGGACGTCGTCTACTGCATCTTCGACATCCCGCCGGCGCTCGCGGTGTCGCAGTGGTACCTGCGCGAGGTCCTCGGGCGCGATCGCGTGGTGCCGTTCGACGCGACGCGGACCACCAACGACGTCACCGCGCTCGAGCCGGGCCAGGTCGCGATCTTCACGCCCGACCAGCTCGAGCTGTTCCCCGACGGGTGGTTCGACGTGACGCAGACGATCAGCACGCTGCCCGAGATGCCGGAGCGCCAGGCCGCGCACTTCCTCGCGATGCTCGCGGCGAAGTCCTCGGGCGAGGTGTTCCTCAAGCAGTGGCGCCGCTGGCGCAACGAGGCCGACGGCGCCGAGCTCGCGGAGGACTGGTACGCGCTGGCGCCTCCGTGGGAGCTCGTCGCGCGGCGGATCGACCCCGTGCAGCCGCTGTTCTTCAACCAGCGCTGGCGCCGTCGTCGCGGGCCCTGAGCGGTGTGGGCCGAAACCGTGGCGGTACCCTCGCGGCGACGATGGAGTGGAACGGCACGCGCGTCCTGGTGACGGGACACACCGGGTTCAAGGGATCGTGGCTCTCGCTGTGGCTGCACAGCCTGGGCGCCCGGGTGACCGGTCTGGCCGACGGCGTGCCGACGGATCCGTCGCTCTACGAGCTCGCCCGCGTCGGCGAGCTCGTGGACGGGATCACGGCGGACGTCCGCGACTTCCCCGCGGTCCTCGACGCGGTGCAGGCCGTGCGCCCCGAGGTGGTCATCCACATGGCCGCGCAGCCGTTCGTGCGCCGCTCGTTCCGCGAGCCGCGCGAGACGTACGACACGAACGTGATGGGCACCGTGAACGTGCTCGACGCGATCCGCCGCGTCGGCGACGTCCGCGTCGCGCTCGTCGTCACCAGCGACAAGTGCTACGACAACCGCGAGCAGGGGCGGCCGTTCACCGAGAGCGACCCGATGGGCGGCCGGGACCCGTACTCCAACTCGAAGGGCTGCGCCGAGCTCGTCGCCGACGCCTACCGCCACAGCTTCTTCTCGGGCACCGACACGGCGCGCGTCGCCACCGGGCGGGCCGGCAACGTCATCGGCGGCGGCGACTGGGGCGAGGACCGGCTCATCCCCGACATCATGGCCGCGGCGGCGGCCGGCGAGCCCATCCCCATCCGCAACCCCACGGCGGTCCGGCCGTGGCAGCACGTCCTGAACCCCCTCGCGGGCTACCTGCAGCTCATCGGCGCGCTGTGGGACGACCCGGCGTTCGCGGGCGGGTGGAACTTCGGCCCCGCGCTCGAGGACGCGCGCCCGGTGAGCTGGATCACCGACCGCATCGCCGAGCTGTGGCCGGGCGACCTGCGGTGGGAGGTCGATCCCGGCCCGCACCCGCACGAGGCGCAGTTCCTGGCGCTCGACTCCACGAAGGCGCAGGAGCAGCTCGGCTGGACGCCGGCCTGGGACCTCGACGAGGCGCTCCGGCGGACCGTCGAGTGGTACCTCGCGCTCGACGCGGGCGCGGACGTGCGCGACGTCACGCTCGAGCAGGCCGGGGCGCACGTGGCGCAGACGGGAGCGGTCACGTGAAGGCCGTCATCCTGGCCGGCGGCCTGGGCTCGCGGCTCAGCGAGGAGACCACGGTGCGGCCGAAGCCCATGGTCGAGATCGGCGGCAAGCCGATCCTCTGGCACATCATGAAGATCTACGCCGCCCACCGGATCGACGACTTCATCGTGTGCCTCGGCTACAAGGGCTACGTGATCAAGGAGTGGTTCGCGAACTACGCCCTGCACACCTCCGATGTGACCTTCGACCTCGGCACGGGCGAGATGCACGTGCACCACTCGACGACGGAGCCGTGGCGGATCACGCTGGTCGAAACCGGCGAGGAGACGATGACCGGCGGGCGCCTGAAGCGCGTCCTGCCCTACGTCGGCGACGAGACGTTCTGCTTCACCTATGGCGACGGCGTCGCCGACATCGACATCACCGCGCTCGTCGAGCATCACCGGGCCAGTGGCGCGCTCGCCACGGTCACCGCGGTGCAGCCGAGCGGCCGCTTCGGCGCGCTCGAGATCTCGAGCGACCGCGTCTCGGGGTTCCTCGAGAAGCCGCGCGGGGACGGGGCGTGGATCAACGGCGGGTTCTTCGTCCTGGAGCCCGGCGTCGGGCGTTACATCGACGGCGACGACTCGGTGTGGGAACGCGAGCCGCTCGAGAGGCTCGCGGCCGAGGGGCAGCTCCAGCCGTACCTCCACCGGGGCTTCTGGCACGCGATGGACACGCTGCGCGAGCGCCAGGAGCTCGAGGCCATGTGGGCGTCGGGCAACGCGCCCTGGTGCGTCTGGACGTAGCCGCGGCCACGCCGCCCTCCGCCGTGCTGCGCCGCGTCGGCATCAACGCCCTCTACCTCGTGCCCGGCGAGGTCGGCGGCACCGAGATCTACGCCCGGGAGCTCGTCGGCGCGCTGGC